>NZFX01000049.1 GCA_002689385.1 Phycisphaerae bacterium | reverse complement strand
TAAAAACTCAAAAGTTATCGAAGCTATTGGAACGCCAGACGATGGCGAGTGGGGCGCAGTCCGGTTTAGTTTTGCTAGGACAACCACTGAAGAAGAACTAACGTTCGCAGTGGATGCTTTAGTTGAAGTAGTGCAAACGATTCATTCAATTGTACGTGCGGGGGGATCAGAACCGCAAATTAGCTTAAGCTAACTTATAGCTCAATTACTTAGTCACTATGTTCTTTTATAATTGGTGAACTAAAATATATTTATAGAAGTGGCAATTCATTTACTGGCAATAAGTTTAGATTCATTTCTTAAAAGCAATGAGTTGTTTAGAAATACTATTTAAAGATGCATGAAGTGTAAGGCTGGTTTTATGATCTAAAGTAAGTTTGCCCGCGGCACGGCCTCCTATTATTAACTCTATTTGATCTTCATCGCATTCATGTGCAAATCTTGATAGTTCCTCTGATAATTCTCTTGGATTCTTTAGTTCGCTAATAGATATCCAGACAAGGTCAGGTTTTTTACTTTGCTCTAAACGTACGCTTGCTTCGCGAAATACATCAAGCGGCGTATTTGGACCTAAGTTTATGGCGGCCCCATGGTTTTCTTTCAAGACTGCTGCAACCAGCATCGATGGCAGTGCATAGACATCACCTGAAATGGCTCCACCAACAGCTTGAAATAAGGTTTTCTCTTCAACAATTAATTCGTGTAAAGAATTAATGATTTGAATACAAATCTGCGTTGCTCTATGCTCAATTAAAATATTGTTAGCCGAATTGCCCTCGAGCGAAATTATTTCCAATGAGGTTTTAAATAGACCATCTCCTAGCTCAGCTAGCGTGGCACCTTTTATGAATTCATTAAAAATTAACTGCCTTGCTTCTTCTGCCATGCCTTTTTTTAGATAATGCATAAATAAAGAGTTGCAGTCATCTGTCGAAAAAGACTCTGTGTTTACAGTCATTCTTAGTGGGCTCGAATCTCTTACCTTTAAAGAGCGAGATCGTATGAATCTTAAAGCTTCTTTGATAGATATTCGGCGGTGTCCACCGACTGTTCGAGTGACATGAAGGTGCCCGGAATCTACCCACCGCTTTAAAGAAGACTCGCTCATACCAATAACTTGGCCAAATTGCTTGGGGGAAATCGTTTGGCTATATGTATCTTTTGCCATGCGCATCAGTATAGCGTCAAAAAGTATAAAATTAAAATTTTTGAATGTTTTGGACGTTTTTTTTCTTTTATGGGTTGACACCCTCTTTTTTGCGTGTATTATGCTTATTCGTGAACGTTTTGAACGTTTAATTAGTTACTAACTGTTATGGAACTTGATTTGAAAGGATAGAAAATGAAATTTCTCGATATTATCACGGCGGTACTCATTGTTGTAGGTGGGCTCAATTGGGGTCTATGGGGCGCATTCCAATTTGACTTAGTAGCAGCTATTGGCGGCGGCAATACCGGCATGCTTGCAAGAGTGGTGTATTGCTTAGTTGGACTGGCTGCTGTTTACCAAGCATTGAGCATTAAAGGCATTCAATCTCGCTGGAACTGCACCGGTACAACATAACTCTTCTCTCCCTCAGCCAGCTGATGAGATCGCCTTTGGATCTCATCGGCTAAGGAGGCCTTATGAAAGATTCATCAAAAACAATTTTACTTACTGGTGCAACAGGCTATGTTGGCGGAAGGCTATGCCCTCGCCTGCTTAGAGCGGGATATAAGGTTCGCGTTCTTACTCGTTCGGTAGCGAAGTTAAAATCACGTCCTTGGTCTGACAATAAAAGGCTTGAAATTGTTGAGTCTAATCTGGAAGATGTTGAATCGTTGACTCTAGCAATGGAGGGTGTCGATGAAGCATATTATCTAGTTCACTCAATGCAGACTGCGGGAGCAGCATTTGCGCAACACGATGAAAAATTAGCGAACAATTTTGCAAAGGCTGCCTCTGCTGCAAGCATATCTCGAATTATTTATTTAGGTGGATTAGGCGAGATGGGTGATGGTCTAAGTGAGCATCTATATTCTAGACAAAGTGTAGCTAATTGCCTTGCATCAACAAATATCCCTGTGACTACATTACGTGCTGCAATGATTATTGGTTCTGGTTCTGCTTCTTTTGAGATATTAAGGTTTCTTGTTGAAAGACTCCCTTTAATGGTCACGCCAAAATGGGTTAATGTTAAGTGCCAGCCAATTTCTATTCTTGACACACTCTATTATCTAGAAGCAGTTCTAAGCGAGCCTAAAACAATTGGTAAGACTATTGATATTGGTGGGTCTGAAATTTTAGATTATGAAGAATTAATTCATACTATTGCTGAATTAATGAAAATACCTAAAAGACTTATTATCAGAGTCCCATTACTCACTCCGCGCCTAAGTTCATACTGGATACATCTTGTAACTCCGCTAAGTTCCAAAATAGCGCGCCCACTTGCAGAAGGTCTTCGAAATGAAGTAATTTGCCGCGAACAAACAGCAGCAACATTATTAGAGCACACTCCATTATCAGCTCGTGAATCTATTAAGCGTGCATTGCACGATTCTCTTAATGATGTAATTCCAACCGCTTGGAGTGATGCCGGTCGAATTTCAGGTGATCATGACTGGGCAGGGGGTAAGGTCTTTACTGATTCTAGAACTACTTTTGTTGATGCAAAAATAGAGGATCTCTATAAAGTAATAAAATGTATTGGTGGCAAAAAAGGATATTACGCTGCTAATTGGCTTTGGGAAGTAAGAGGCTATATCGATAAATTATTTGGCGGTCCTGGGCTTCAGAGAGGCAGAAGAAGCACTACTAATTTAGAGATTGGTGATTCAATAGATTTTTGGCGTGTTATTAATCTTCGAGAAAACAAAAACTTAAAATTACGCGCGGAAATGAAGTTGCCTGGCGTTGCAACGCTTCTTTTTGAAATTGAATCAGATCCTACAGATCCTTCACGCGTAGCATTGAAACAAACTGCAACATTTAAGCCAAGGGGCCTTTTTGGAATCCTTTATTGGTATCTTGTTAAGCCACTTCATGGCATTGTTTTTGATGGAATGTTGAATGGTATTGCTGCTGAAGCATCTCGACTATCTATTTTAAAGGATAGCTCAAATGCCTAAATTAGTTTGGTTTAGAAATGACCTTCGCATAAATGATAACCCAGCACTTTCTTCAGCTATTGGTGATTCTTCTGAATCTGTTATTGGATTATTTTTAATCTGTCCAAAAACATGGTTAAAACATAATTGGGGATCTCCGCGCGTCGAATTTCTTATGAAGAATGTGCAAGAACATTCAAAGCAACTTAATCTATTAAACATACCGCTTCTTATTGAGGAAGTAGACACATTTGAATGCGCACCAGATGCAATTGCTCGATTAGTGTCTGAGCATAATTGCTCTCATGTCTACGCTGGGCGTGAATTCGGAGTTGATGAAATTGATAGAGATAAAAAAGTAAAAACATCTCTCTTAAAATCAGGAATACAATTTGACGTAGTAGATGACCAAACTATCATTCCTGTCGAAAAAGTTACTACACAGCAGGGGAACGGTTATTTGGTTTTCTCACCATTTCGAAAAAAATGGGATTCTATTTTTGCGTCCTCATTCGTTGGCGTACCTTCGCCAATTCCAGCGCAGCAAAAAGTAGATATTTCCTCAGATCATGTTCCGACTGAGATTGCAGGCTTTAAGAATTCAGGTTTGATGGATCACTGGTTACCGGGTGAATCAGAAGCAATCGTAAGACGCGATCATTTTTTGAAATCTCTAGTCGATAATTATTGTGCATCTAGAGATTATCCAATCCTTGATTCAACTAGTACATTAAGTCCGTGGCTTGCAGTTGGGGCTATATCTCCATTGACATGTTTGTTGCCCTTAATTGAAAGAATGGGGAGTAATCCAACAACTTGGTCAATTGGTGCTCGTACTTGGCAGTCTGAATTAGTTTGGCGCGACTTTTATCGTCAGCTTATGTGGAATAACCCACGCGTCTCAAAAAACAAGCCACTCAAACAGTGGACTGAAAATGTCCCATGGAAAAATGATATTAACGGTTTCAATAACTGGCGTAATGGAAACACTGGGGTTCCAATTATTGATGCCGCAATGAAACAACTTCTTAATACTGGGTGGATGCATAATCGATTGAGAATGGTTACGGCTATGTTTTTAACTAAAAATTTGCTTATTGATTGGCGTCTTGGCGAAAAATATTTTGCCGAAAAACTTGTTGATTATGATTTTCCTAGTAATAATGGCGGTTGGCAATGGGCTGCTTCGACGGGAGCTGATTCTGTGCCTTACTTTCGAGTTTTTAATCCATTGCTTCAGGCGAAGCGTTTTGATGCTGAAAATAAGTTTTCTGATAAATGGAATCTTGGGAAAAAAATAATGAATCCAATTGTAGATCTTTCTAAATCGAGGCTTCGTGCTATCGCAGCATTTAAAGAAGCTCAACTCACCGCATAGCCAAATTTTAAAAAAGGAAAATAAAAATGCTTTGCCAAATATTACTCACCTCTCTTTGTCTAACTAGTGCTAATGCACAACCTAATGTGGTAGACATTGCGGCGAATTCGCAAGAATTTACCACACTCGTAGCCGCTGTTACGGCAGCAGACCTTGCTACTACATTAACTTCCGAAGGACCGTTTACTATATTCGCTCCAAGCAATAGTGCTTTTGGTCGTATAGATGGGAATGTTTTAAATACGCTGCTTAATGAGCCAGGTACTCCTGCCCTGAAGCAAATTCTTCTACATCATGTCGTCTTGGGAAATGTTACCGCAGATCAATTACAAGATCAGGATGTCTTAACGACAGCTGCAGGCACTACCTTAACGGTAACAATTGTTAATGACCGCGTTTTAATTGATGATGCAGCGGTAACTCAGGCTAATATAATCGGTAGTAATGGCGTCATTCACAAGATTGACCGTGTCATTCTTCCACCTCCTCAAGAAGATCCAATAGAAACACTTTTATATCTAACTATTGAAAGAGGTGTTGACCTATATAACAGTGGAATGGAAGGCGCCTGTGCTGATGTTTATGCAACTGCACTTGACGCGGTACTCTTACTGGGTGCATCGAATATAGACACGGAAATGAAAAGTGATCTAAGTGCGCGAGTCCTGCAGGCAGCTATGGTTACAGATAACTCCTCACGAGCTTGGGCATATCGGAGGATTATAGATTTTATTCTTACTTCTTCTATGAAAGGGATATCTGCAAGCAACAGAGGTGAGAATACTATTTTTGAATTTGATAATTCTAATGAGAGAAGAGATTGGCAAATAGTGCTTGATGGTGTGATGGGGGGTCTCTCAACGGGCTCTGTATCGATAGAAAACGGAAGTTTATTCTTTACAGGGGAAACATCTCTCAAAAACAATGGCGGCTTCTCTTCGATTCGAGCATCCATGGATTCAAATGACATTGATGCTTTTGATGCTATACAATTAAGAGTTCGCGGTGATGGTAGGACATGGATATTTGGCACTCGCGGTTCTAATTCAATGGGAGCTAATAGTTACTGGTCAAGGTTTGAGACTAAAAAGAATGAGTGGATCAAAGTGACAATACCAATTAGTGAAATGGAAAGACATTCATTTGGAAATCGATTGTCTGGAAGTATTAACCCAGATGAAATAATAGGAGTAGAGTTTTATATGTATGATAAAAAAGCTGGTCCATTTAAGCTTGAAGTCGATAGTATAAAAGGTGTCAGTCTTAGTTGATGAATGAACAATATAAAAGTTATGGCGGTACAGTTGTTATGGAATTAGATGGACATAAAATTAAATTTCCCGAGTTTTCATTAACAAGATTGTTAAGAACTTGTTTTGGCGAAGGTAATGGTGAAAAAGTATGTGTATTGATTGATTTGCCTGATCCTACTGATATAAAAGATCTGGCTTTTCTACACGATGAATCTCTTTCAATTCAAAATTATGGATACAAAACATTTTTTCTTGGATTCAAAGACGGCGCGCTATCCGACATGAACTGGACTGGCGGCTCTTTGTTCGCATACAAGGAGACAGGTGGCAGTAATTTAGATTTAGAAGATGATTGTTATAACGTTGATGGTGATTTGATGAGTTTAGATCAGCATATTTATCCTAACTATGACATTATTCTTGTTGTTTCTACTTATTCTGCTACTGCACCCTTGACAGCAAAGTGCAAGGAGTATGGATTTCGAGGCGCTACTTTGCATGGTTTGAATCAAATTATTTTAGATTCTGGTCTCTCGGTTAATTATGAGACAGTGAGCAGTGATGCAGAGAAAATACGACTAGGTCTGACTAAAGCAGATAGTTTTGAGATTGATTTTGAAGTTGAGAGCCAGATCTATACGTTGATTTTGCATACTAATAAACAGGATGCTCAAAAAAGCCATGGTCTATGCCCACCTGGCAAGCCTGATATTGCAAATTTACCTGCTGGCGAAGTATATTTTGTGCCAGAAGATGTACATGGAGTTTTCCCGTTTAAATATGCGGAAGAAACTATAGGTTTACTTCATGTGAAGGATGGGATGATATATAAATCGCAATTCGTTTACGGTGATTATGAACTTATCCGCGATCATAATGAAAGGTTAATAGAAGATCCTATGATTGGTGCTATTGGTGAGTTGGGATTTGGAACACAAGTCTTACCATTTTCTGGCCGAGATATACAAGACGAAAAGGTATTTGGGACTGTGCATATTGCTACTGGTAGAGATGACCATCTTGGGGGCAATATAACTCCAGATTTATTCAAAGAGCATAAAAATGCTTCTCATGACGATATTTTATATGCACTCTATAAAACACCTGAAATTAGGTTGCCTGAAGTTAGGATGAATAAGGATAGTAAGACAACTGTGCTTATTCAAAACTACATTCCTAGCGATTTTTTAGTGAACTTGATTTCTAGTTAGCGGTGTTCTTTGCATCATGTCTTAAACCAAAACTTGTGTAGACTTCCTCTTGAATACATTTATAAGAGGCAAAACTGCCAGGCCTTAACTCTAGTTAGCAAGAAAAAAGCTTAGTTTTTTAATCTGCTCTCATTTATGAATGAAAAACATTGATATTGATCAAAAATTATACCTTTTTAAAGAACATTGGTCTCCCAAAATTATTGCTTGCCTAAATAATCACAAATAAGCCCGACTTACCAGAGGTTTTTAATTGGTTTTATAAAATAAAAAGCTATAGTTAGTTTATTCTTTATGAGACATAGAAAGTTAATCCAATCGCCTTATATTTTGAGTATCATTTGTGCTGAGATTCTATTTATTACATCCGCTTCCCTTGCAAATGTTCCTTCTGATGTAACCGTAACTAATGGCTCATCGGCTAACCTAACTATTTCTATCATTATTGGTGATCCGCCTAAAACTGAAACAAGCACCGATTCACAAGTCGTGCCTATTGCAGGCGGAGGCAATATTGAATTTAGCCCAGACCAAGAACCTTTCACGAGTGTTGGATTGAACCAACTTCAATTTTCACTCGGAAATGCTACCTTACAATATGAAGTTCTTTGCGGTTCGTTTCTTGGCTGCATAGATATCACTCTTGATCTATCAAACATTACTGCAACTCTTGTCGCTCCAATAGGAGCAAGTTTCAATGACGTAGGCCATGCGGACTTTAATTCCACTTGGCGATTACAAGCTAATTATGTTGTTAGCAGTCTATTGCTCAATACAGAAGGCGCTATCGATACCATTTCAAATTCGGGATTTGGCGGAACATTCGATGCTAATAATGGCAATGTATTTATTGACCAGATGTACTTGGGTTCTATTCTTGGTGATGTGCCAAACGATTTTGGCTTTATCATTACACTTGAGACAACCGTTGGTTTAGCGGGGACAGCATTAAGTGGAAATTATCAAACGCTCTATGGTGCTTGTTGTTACCAAGATGGAACCTGCCAAAACTCTACCAACATAGACACATGTATTTCAAATGGCGGGTACTACTTCGGCGAAAATACTAACTGCGCTGAGTATCAATGTATTCCTGCAGTCTGTGGTAGCGGGGGGCCATGCGGAACTATTCATGGTCCAGGTTGCGACGATAGTAGTTGCTGCGATGCTGTGTGCGATCTAAATCCTGACTGTTGTGTATTTGGATGGGATGCAGCATGTGCTGTTCTAGCCGTTGAATTCTGTAATGCCTTACCGGGAAATGATAATTGCTCTTCTCCATATCCAATTGGCCTTGAGCGAATTCCTTTTACAACGATAAACTCCACTACTGATGGTCCGCTCCTTATCACAGAATGTTCTTCGATAGATGCAGGACAGAACTTTGTTCATGATGTTTGGTTCTCTCACATTCCCCAAGCTACAAATGGTGTTGTTATTTCAACATGCGGTCTTGTAAATTTCGATACAAGACTAGCGGTTTATGATGGTTGCAACGGAGAACTTTTAGCTTGCAATGATGACGCCGATGGATGCGGTGATGGAACAAGTCAACTGTGTTTCTATGGCGAGCAAGGTCAAGAATATTTAATTCGAGTTGGGGGGTCCTCAGGGTGGGGCAGTGGCGAACTAGATGTTGCATGGTGTGATTTTGTAGATCGCCCGCAAGATGTTGCTGTCCAGTGGCCAACAAATGAAGGTGGGAATGGACACTGGTATGCGATGTACTCACTTGCAGATGGCGCAACATATCAAGACGCAATTGAACTTGCAAATCATTTTGGAGGCACTCTTGCGACAATAACTTCTCCAGAAGAGCAGGTATTTATTACTACTTCTATGTATACAACTATGGTTGGTGGAGTGACTGCTATTGGACTGTACCAAGAGCCAGAGAGTCAAGAGCCAGATGGTGGGTGGTATTGGATAACTAGCGAACCGGTTGCATGGACTAACTGGGCCGTAGGTGAACCAAATAATTTTGAAGATGAAGCCTTTGGCATGATGTATCCAGATGGAACTTGGAACGATGCAACAGATGCATTTGGACATGCACTCTTAGAATTCGAGAGTAATCCAAATCTTAACCAAGTAACGTGGGAAAAAGATTTAGGTGGTAACGGCAGCACATACGAAGGGGTTATTTTCCCAAACCGAATTACTTGGGAAGAAGCAAATACATATGCACAAGAGCAAGGCGGGATGCTCGCTTCTTTCGAAACAGAAGAAGAAGCAGATTGGGTCTTTGATGAGCTTGGCTCCTTTACTTCATTATGGAGTATGACCTATCTTAATAATGGGCCATGGATTGGTCTCTATAAGACTCTCGATGAATGGCAATGGCTTTCTGGATCAATACTAAATTGGAATGGCTGGGCACCAGGTGAACCAAATGAAACTGGAAACTATGGTGCCATGTTTGGCTCAAGTAGATTTTTCAATAACGTGCATGCTCCAACGGCAAGCGGAGAGTTATTTGGCACAGCGCAACTTGTGAATGATTTTGGCTATCCAAGACTTAAGTTAGTCGCGGATAGTTTTCCATCAACATGGGGCACATGGATTTCTGATTCCATCCCTGAAAACGTCATTGGCATCAATGTATCATTTCGATTTAGTTTTAAAAATCAAGATGGCGGGCCTGGCGACGGATTCTCGTTTCTTTGGGGCGATCTATCAGATACATCTGGCGGACGAACTTCAGGCGGCGAATGGGGCATCAGTGCTTTTACAGAAGATCAAGCTGGGCTAGCTGTTTGCTCAAGAACATATCCTGCGCAAGGCGTTAATGGCATTGCTGGCAAATGGGGCTCTCAAGAGTTTGCATTTGCAGGTGTTGATTTCTCTTCTATAACGTACAGTGATTATCAGCAAGCGGTAGACCCAGCAAACATGGCAACTATGTATGTTCATTGGACAAAAGAAAATGGTGTATCCATTTCAATTGCTTTTCCTTCAAATAATCCGCAAGTGATTTGGCAAGATCAAGGAGCATCCCCTTTTGATGGAGTAGACACTTCGAATTGGAACTTTGGTTTTGCTGCACGCAATGGCGCCATTGATATGGATACGCTCATTGGCGACATCGCCTTTGGCTATGAGTTTATGCCTGAAATTAATGATATCGATGGAAGCCCAAGAAACACATTTGATGATACATATAATGAAAATTTGAGGCGTTCTTTGTTAATAGAGTACGAATCGCAAGCCAACATGTGCGATGGAGATTTTAATGGTGATAGTGAAGTAGGCGTTTCCGATCTCCTAGAACTTATTGAAGTATGGGGACCATGTGATAAGGTGAATCCATGCAACGCTGATTTAGATGATGATGATGTAGTTGCTGTAGGCGACCTTCTTGTTCTCATTAGCAACTGGGGAATTTGTCCGTAAAAGTGTTAGATAACTGATTCCATATAATTATCATGTGTTACAGATATACAAAAAGTGCGCAGTAGTTATTTCGTATGGATATTGATCTCTGCAGTTCTAATAGCATCAATACATCGATCAATATGTTCGGACAATTCAACTCCATGTTCTTCAGTCCCAACGGCTATATCTTCTCTTGAAACTGCAGCTGCAAAGTTCTTGTTCTTCAGTTTCTTTTTAACACTTTTAGATTGCATGCCATCTAGTCCTGTTGGTCGAACTAAGGCGCATGCAACAATAAAGCCGGCCAATTCATCGACAGCAAATAATGTTTTTGCCATATCAGTTGTTCGATTTACTCCAGTGTATGTCGCGTGCCCAAGAATTGCTTCGATCACTTCCTCGCAAACGTCTGTGTTATTTCTAAGATACTTAACGCCAACAAAAGGGTGCTCTTCTACAGATGGATGTCTCTGGTAATCAAAGTCGTGCAAGAGACCGGCAACAGTCCATCTATCACGCTCTTGCTCATCGCCAGTGCAATACGAATACATGCAAGCAGCGACACATTCCATATGGGTGCGAAGTGCTTCACTTTCGACCCATTCCATCATTAATGTTCTTGCCTCTTCAGGGTTCATGTATTAGTTACATGGCCCCCAATTTTCTACGAG
>NZFX01000048.1 GCA_002689385.1 Phycisphaerae bacterium | reverse complement strand
TGCTGGAACGGGTTTGCTTGCAAGCGTGCTTGGTATATGTTTTATGTTTGTGCCACCGGATATGCAAGATGTTGCAATCAACGCAACGTGGTTTACACCTGTTATTCTTGGGGCGTTTGCCGTCATTGTGGTGACACCATTTATCCTTTACAAAAGGATGTAGTTGCTCTCAAGTTCACAATCCGCACCCCCTTCCTACTGCACAGGGTGGTATCGGGAAGAACAAGGTTTTTCTAATAAAGTTGTAAATGCAGTAGTTACCAATAGATACAACCCCCTGCATGAACAGGAGGTTGTATCAAAATGGGCCGAAGTGGACTCGAACCACCGACCTCACCCTTATCAGGGGTGCGCTCTAACCAGCTGAGCTACCAGCCCTAAAAGTTTCTAAAAGAAACTCGGTCGCAGTTCATAGGAACTGCGACCGAGGATTATATCAAAAAATGAAAAATGGCGAAAGAAACGTATCAGCAGGGTCCCCACGAGCCAACGACTTCAAGCAAATCCGTAACATTGACTACGCCATCATTGTTGATATCGGCCTGGCAACCTGAGCATGAACCCCAGTCGTCAATCATCGCCAAAATATCAGCAACACCAATGGCGCCATCACCATTAATGTCAGCGGGGCAATTGTTTGGGTCACATCCGCCGTCTGTGCAATTCGTTAGTGGACCAAGCCATGTGCCACCACCAGCGTTACAGTTTGATTCTGGAATGCTGATGCATGTACCGCTTGTGCCAACGCAACATGCGCCGGCTGCTGGTTCTGCAACAATTTTAAACACTTCGCCATTAAGATCGCAGATATACATTTCACCCGCGGCATCTTCACCAAAACCAGAAATGGAATTAATGGAACCAATGTCGGGTGTAAGTTCACTTGTTCTGTTTTGGTAATCGTAGACAGATGATCCATCATGACGGAATGACCAAATTGTGCTGTAGCAATAGTCTGCGAAGAAGTATGTTCCCTGTAAACTTGGAATGGCGCTACCACGGTAAATTGCACCGCCTGTTACAGAACAACCGCTTGAGTGCGAGTATTCCCAAACAGGAAATGTCATTGTTGACTGTGCATCACACCCACCTGTTGAGTACGCATTGTTGCCTTCATAACACCGCCAACCATAATTTTCACCACCAGCACTTGAAGCGGGCTGGAGCGAAATTTCTTCGTAGGCATTTTGGCCAACATCACCAATCCAAAGGTCACCGTTGTCGCGATCAAAACTACATCGCCAAGGATTTCGTATGCCGTACGCCCAAATTTCATCATCGCCAGTAACACCAACGAATGGGTTTGACGCAGGAATAGCGTAGGGGGAACCACCATCAACATCAATGCGAAGCATCTTGCCAAGTAGTTGGTTTGTAATGTCTTGTGATCGGTTGCCTGGATCACCACCACTTCCACCGTCGCCAGTACCAATATATAAGTAGCCATCAATCGGACTAAACCCAAGCCACCCACCATTGTGGTTTGTGTATGGTTGATCGATGGTCATAATGGTGTAAGCGCTACCAGAATCAGCAACATCAGGGTTACTCGAAACAGAATACCTCGTTATGTAGGTATCACCATTGGTTGCGGTGTAGTTAATGTAGAAGTATCCGTTTTGTGCATACTCAGGATGAAACGCCATGCCAAGGAGGCCCTGTTCAGAACTTGTGCTAACACTCAAAGATAAGAACGGCGTTGAGTTCAATGTGTTTGTATCAAGATTGTAAATACGAATCCGACCAGTGCTGCCCGACCGTTGTTCAACAATAAAAATTCGGCTGTAATCGTCCGGCGCAGCAACAACTTGCACTGGCCTTGCGAGACCATTAACAATTCGTTCGGTTGAGAGCGTGGCTTCACCAAAAGCACGGTAGACAGGGTCTTGCCCAGTATGGGAGATGACTGGGCCTTGCCCAGTATGTGCAACTGGCTTTACGGCTTTGCCAGCGATGACGAAGCAGAGTCCTGCGATTGATATTGTGAGTACTATTCTTGAAATCATTTTTTTATTCTCTCCTACAAGCTATTGAAACTTAGATTCATTTTCGAACGAGTCTTTTATTGTCGGCTTCAAGTCATATATATACGCAAAAGTCTATGGGGCGGTTGCCTATCGGTCCCATAACGCTCAAAAACACTTGTGCATTTCACCCAAGAATACCCCCCAACTCTAAACAAAGCAAGAAAAAAGCAGTTTATTCAAGGGTTTCCATTGGCTTGCCAGCCTTTTCCCACCCCTTGAGGCCGCCCCGGACTGTTTTGACATCTTTAAAGCCCATTGAAAGCAGGGTTTTACTCATGGCAATAGCCACAGAATCGTTGTAAGTCGTTCCACAGACTAAAATTGTGCCAACATCATCAAGACGCCACACCTGTGTTTTTAACTGTCCAAAAGGTATGTTGATCGATTGTGGAATATGCATCTTGCGATACGCCCAGGTTGGGCGTGGGTCAACAAGCACGGTTTTAAGGTCAGGCCCCAAAAGACTGCTGTTGTCCTCTTGCCACACAACTTCTGCATCGCTGGGTGAAATGTACGATAAACTTTTATCGCTTATTCCAGCACCACAACCACTAAAAAGCGCCATTAAACTTCCAAGCAATATAAACCTTGTAAAGATGTTTACCATATAAGAGCAGAATACACGGTTTACCTTTATAGGAGTTTGAGCGTTGCAGTTATTTTTACCACTACTTATCTCACTTGTTGTTGGATATATGCCGGCTACCCCGAGTTTTTTTCCTACCGACGAAAAACCCACCGGGCATCCAGGTCATGCAATCACAGAAGTACGAACGGACGTTGGATGGGTTGGACCTAATCAAACATTCAACGTAATCGTACTCGTGACCCCTGATGAGGGCTGGCATGTGTATTGGAAAAATTCAGGTGCAAGCGGATCACCAACAGAGTTTGAACTCAATGCTCCAGAGGGGTTTAGTGTCGGTGAACCCATCTACCCACGTCCTAGTATTTTTTTTGGTGAAGAAGGACAAACTTATGGTTACGACAAACCCGCAGCGTTTTTTATTCCCGTGACAGCTCCACCCTTTCTTAGCGACGGACAAGCGACAATTTCTATAACCACATCGTGGTTGTCATGCAAAAAATCTTGTGTGATGGGTGAGCAAACAAAAGAAGTAACATTCTCGACCCACATAAATGCGCAAGGACCATTGAATAAAGACATGCAATTATCTCAGTGGACAAAAGCACTCCCGCGGTCGATTTCAGACTTAGAACAAGGCGCGGTGATGGTTGTTGGGAACACGCTTGTATTGTCGGGTGTTACTTCGATGCATCCGTTGCTTTTTATTGGTATTGAAAACCGGGTTGTTCGTTTTGAACAAACAGAACGGCTTAGTGTGGACGACAACGTATTTAGATTACATATTCCCCTTCTCATTGACGCATATGAACAAGGTCAACACACAGCAATAATCGAGGGCTTGTTACTGTTTGGCAGAAATGCAACGGACCCAAGCTATATAATTAACACCGAGGTAAAGCCCGGCACACGGGCGCAATAACAAAGGCAGAATCATGAACAACACCAAACGAACACTAGCAACTCTTATCACAACAACCATTTTGTTGGGTGCAACCCAGCCAGGCGAGCCAAGCACACCCAGTAAACAGCCAGCACAACAGCCAGAGAAAAAGGAAGTTGCAGAAGTTGGCGAAAAAGCACCCGCGTTTACACTTACAGACCAAAACGGGAAAAAACATTCTCTCTCTGATTACAAAGGCAAAATAGTTGTGCTTGAGTGGTTTAATGAAACGTGCCCATACTGCCGCAAGATTTGGGAGTCTGAACAAGTTTCCAGTCTAATAAAAACCCTAAGCGGGCTTGAAAAAGACGTGGTGTACATAGCCGTGAATTCGACAGCGAATAAGCCAGAAGAAGAGGTTGTGCAAGGCGGAAAAGAATTTTTTGAAGAACTTGGTGCAACATCAACTCTTCTGTTTGATTACAACGGAGAAGTTGGCCGCGCATACAGTGCGCGCACAACACCACATATGTTTGTGATTGACAACGAAGGCGTATTGGTTTTTCAGGGTGCATTTAGTGACGACAAAAAATTTAAAAATGGCGATGAAGCAGAAATATATGCACTAACTGCAGTGAACCAGCTTATTGCCGGCAAAGAAGTATCGCCAAGTTATGTGCAACCTTGGGGCTGTAGTGTGAAGTATGCCGGGAAAAATGGCGGACGCGGTGGACGTGGCAATAGGCCCGGCGGTCGACCTGGGTATTAACCCAATTAGAACGCAATCCGTTTTAGAATTGTAGTGCTCTTTAGTTCAAGCTAACAGGCATGATTATGTACACAAAACTGTTGCCAGAACGAATAAGCCCGGGCTTTTCGCTCTTCTTCAGTTCAATGGTTACATCGTCGCCGTCAATAACCTTGAGTGCGTCCATGATGTACACGGGGTTGAACGCTATTTCAAGCTTGTCGCCCGTGAACGATTCAATTGGCACTTCAATTTCTGCTTCTCCAGTTTCTGGTGCGCGGCTTGTAATTTTCAAACAAGCTCCGTCAAAGATTAAACGAACGCCTCGTGACTCTTCATTGGTCATGAGGTGTGCTCTGCGCACGGCGCGGTGAAGCGCTTCTTTGTTTACGACAGCCTTTCGATCGAGGTCTTTAGGAATAACATCTTCAAACGGCGGGAACGTGCCTTCGACCAAGTTGCTTGTTAGCGTTGATGTGCAACCAGCACCATTATCAATATGGAAAACTATTCGGCCGCTGTCGATTTTGACGGAAACAGTACCGCCGTCGTCGTGCAACAGTCTCTTTAACAATGTCATTGCTTTTGTTGGCACGATGCAATCAGTTTTGTCGCAATTGTTTTCGCATGGCCCCATTGACAAAGCGAGTCGGTGACCATTAGTTGCTACAAGTCGAATTTGTGAACCCTGAAGGTCAAGGTGCACACCATTGATGGCATATCGGCTGTGGTCAGTTGCAGCTGCGAACACGGTTCGCTCCATTAAACCGCGGAAGGAACCACCGTCAACGGTGAAATCGGGCTCAATATCATCAAATGCGAGAATTTCTGGTGCTTCAGAGATTGGAAAGCCAAACACTTTGAAGCGAGAATCAGAAGACCGAACATGAAGCGCGTCACCTTCACTCACGACAGTCAGTGTTGTGTCGTCGCAACTTCGTGCTATTTGCGAAAACTTATCCGCAGGTACAAGCGCTTCGCCAGCGTTTTCAAGATCAACGCGGTCGATGGAAAGTGTCAATGAAACTTCACCGTCGGTTGCTGCAAGAGTAAGTCGACCATCTTGTCCAGATAGGCGCACACACTGAAGTGCGGGTGTCGGGGTTCGCCCAGCGACAACTCCGGTAATAAGACCCATTGCCTCGACAAGTGCGTCTCGGTCACATACGGCCTTCATATTTGTTGCTTGTTTCACAGTCATCCTATTTCTCTTTCACATCGCTTTTTCTTGAACAAACCTGTGCCTACAGCGGCACAATGGTGAGTGTACCACGGTGGGCGAATAATCTCCTGAACAAAGGGTTTTTCCTGTGATTTTGCGTTGCTCAATGCAGTGCATTCTGCAATACTGAACCCTTTCAAGCAGAGTTGTGAAACCACCAAAATTTCGCAAAAAACAACGATTTATTCACCGGCTGACGCCACCCACGGAAGGATTGCCAGATGTCTTTTGAAAACGCCATTCATGCTCGAGCAATTTTGCTCGACACTATGTCGCTCGAAATGTGTGCAGAATCAGGAAGCGGACACCCAACCTCAGCAATGAGTATTGGGCACCTTGTTTCCGTATTGATGTACAGAACCATGCGCTGGCTTCCAGGTAATCCAGACAATCTCACTTCAGACCGCCTTGTGCTTTCCGAAGGACACGCAGTTCCAGCGGTGTACGCGGCGATGGCAGATATTGGAGTCACGGTTGATTGGAAGGGTGAACCAGTCGTACTGAACCGCGACCACTTAAAAACATTGCGCGAAGACGACTCGCCACTCGACGGTCACCCCAACCCAAAAGAAGGCGTGGCCTTTTTTGATGCGGCGACTGGCTCGCTCGGTCAAGGCCTCTCTGTTGCCGCGGGCCTTGCAGTTGCAGCACGCGCTGACAATACAGGTCGCAAAACCTATTGCATCATTGGTGATGGCGAAGCACGTGAAGGTCAGATTACAGAAGCGCTCGACTTTATCATGGACCATCAACTTGCATCTGTATTGCCAATCTTTAACTGCAATAGTTACGGGCAAGCAGGCGCGGTCAGCGACCAACAATCACCTGCACGCCTTGCAGCGAAACTTGAAGCGTCAGGGTACGAAGTAGCCGTTATTGATGGCCACGCACCAAACGAAATTAAAGCGGCCTTTGATTCATTCAATACAACAGGTCGAACACAACCAATGGCAGTTGTCGCAAAAACAATCAAAGGATGGGGCGCACCCTCAATGCAGGGCGGCAATTGGCATGGTAAGCCAGCTTCTGGGAAACAACTCGACACAATGATTGCTGAGTTGCGCCAAACTGGTTTGCAACTCACCTCATCCATGGGGACCGATTCGATTGCGATTCCTGCACCACCAGAATGCACAATGCCCGAACTAAGCGTAAACACGCCGATGACATTGAAGCAAGCAATGGAAAAGTGGGATATGACAACCGTTTTACAATCAGGCAAAATGGCAACAAGGAAAGCGTACGGAGTTGCTCTTCGCGCACTTGGGCACACAAATGAAAAAGTGTGGACCGTAGACGCGGATGTTTCAAACTCAACATTCAGTAACGCGTTTGGAAACGACGCAGAGTTAAGCGATCGATTTGTTGAATGTAAAATTGCAGAACAAAACATGTACTCAGTTGGCGCCGGTTTAAGCGCTGCTGGAAAAATTCCATTCTGTTCAACTTTCGCGAAGTTTATTACGCGTGGGTATGACCAAATTGAAATGGCAATTAACTCGGGTGCAAACATAAAAATTGTTGGTTCGCACAGCGGTATCTCCCTTGCTGCGGACGGCCCAAGCCAAATGTCACTACCAGACATTGCTTGGTTTAGAAGTTTTGGCACAATGAAAGACCACTACGGAAACCCAGGTTGTTATGTTTTGCAACCAGCAGACGCATGGGCGGCATACGGTTTGACGCACGCTATGGCTGACCATACTGGATGTTGCTACCTTCGTACATTCCGGCCAGACGTTGAAATGATTTACGACGAGTCTACCGTATTTGAACTTGGTGGTATGGAAGTGTTAACCGAAGGTCGCGACATGGTTGTCGTTTCTGCAGGATACATGATTCACGAATGCAACAAAGCAATCGATGAACTCGACCGCATGGGTGTTGACGCAACGCTTCTTGATTTGTATTCGCTTCCGTTTGATGAAGACCGCCTTCTTGACATTATTAATGAAAACAATGGAAATGTTCTTGTTGTTGAAGACAACTATGGCGGCGGTATGGGTTCTGCGGTTGCGGAAGTGTGCGCTGCCTCTGGTGACTCGTTTACTGTAAAGCAACAACACGTTACGCGTATTCCAAAATCAGCGCGATCACCAGAATCTATCTTGCGAATGTGTGGTTTGCATTACACAGACATTACAAAATCTGCAGCATCGCTTCTTGGTGTAGCTGCAACATAACCGGAGGTTACACGATGGCAAGCGAAGCATTACTACAAAAACTTAACGAACAAATTACTCATGAGCTTGGTGCTGAAATGCAGTACCTTGCAATGTCTTTTTGGTTCGAGCGCGAAAACCTACAAGGCATGGCGAAGTGGTTCCTCGCACAAGCGGTCGAAGAACATGAGCATGCAATGAAAATTGTCACGTTTTTGAACGAGTGGGACCTACCGATTACACTCGTAAGCCCACCAAACCCAACACACGACTTTGCACATGCAGAAGCTGTTTTTGAAGCGGCACTTGGACACGAACAACGAGTCACATCGCAAATCACGGACATTTTTAAACTCGCTCGTGAAGAATCTGCGTGGCACATTGAGGTCGCATTCCAATGGTTTATTACCGAGCAAGTAGAAGAAGAAGTTAACGCTCGCGATAACCTCGCAAAGATTCGCATGGTGGGCGACAACCCAGCGGCACTTCTTGAGTTCGATCGACACCTTGGTCAACTAGCCGAGTAACACGTTTGTTTGGTTCACATCTTTCTATCGCAGGTGGCATGGTCAACGCGTTGACGGCGGCTTCTGCGCAAGGGATGGATTGTGTTCAGGTGTTTACAAAAAACCAACGCCAATGGAAAGCAAAACCATTGGTTGATGAAGATGTTGATTTGTGGATTTCTACCCTAAAAGGAATGGGTTGGGATGAAACTAATCGCATAGTTAGTCATAACAGTTACCTTGTTAATATGGCCTCGCCCGATGCCACCTCACGGCAAAAGTCAATTGCTCTTCAGCTGGAAGAAATTGAGCGCTGTGAACAGTTACACATTCCTTTTTTGGTTTCGCATCCAGGCGCGCGGCTAGGAACGCCAAGAAAACGGGGTGAACCAAATGCGCTTGACACGCCAATTTCTGAAGATGAGCTTGGGGGGCTGAAAAGAATTGTTGATTCGCTTGATGAAATACACGCGTCGTTGCCCGGGTACAAAACAATTACTTGTTTGGAAACAACGGTAGGTTCTGGAACAAATCTCGGTTACGACTTTAAGCACCTTGGTTGGATTAGAGAGCATGTACAAGAGCCTGCCCGGGTTGGGTTTTGTTTTGACACATGCCACATAACCGCAGGCGGGTACGACATGTCGACACCAACAAGGGCGAAAAAAGTGCTCGACACTTTTGACCACGAAGCTGGTACTCAACACATCAAGGTGTTTCATTTTAATGACTCAGTGGGCGATGTGGGCTCACGTCTGGATCGGCACGCCCATATTGGCGAGGGAACGTGTGGGAAGTCTTGTTTCAGATCTATTGTGCAACACCCTGCTTTTGTAGACGTGCCTAAAATTCTCGAAACCTCAAAAGAAGAAAACAGCAAAGGTGAATTGATGGATGTGGTGAATATTGCGAAGTTGCGAAAAATGGCGAAAACTGCAAAAAAACACCGATAGTGCACCTGTTCCAAGTATCCTAACCAACCCCATGAACCCAACACACATATTCTTTACTGGCTGTTTACTGTTTGGCTTCGGCTGCCACGCAATTGCGCCCAAGGTGCAGGATGACCCCTCGGTAGAACTTGCTGCTGTTACAGACGTGCAACAAGTTACGATAAACGCAGCGGATATCGCAAAAGAGTATGGCGATTACGATGAAGCATTGCAACTGTTTAGAGAAGTCCTTCATCAAAACCCTGTTGCAACAGATGCATTTATAGGGATTGGTGATATTTATATCATGCAGAAAGACTGGGAACGAGCTGAGCCGGCTTTTGCTCGGGCGGTCAAGCTTGAGCCAAGAAACTTTGATGCACAATATGGGCACGCAGTTTCGCTGCAAATGATGAAAAAGTTCATCGATGCCGTGCGCGCGTACCACAGGGCGTTGACTATCAACCCAGACGATGTTGGTGCGAACATGAACATTGCTACAACATACCTTCAAATAGGCAGGCCAAAAAGCGCACTAGTTTTTGCTGAGCACGCGGTTAAAGTTGATGGCGGTGTTGCCCCAGCACAAATCACACTTGCAGCAACATATCAGTTACTTGGTAGGCCACAAGACGCGCTCAGTGCGTACATCGCAGCGACTGAGGTTATGGACGAGCCATCGCCACAACTCATGAAAAACATCATTTACCTGCTTACACAGGAAAAACGCTATCAAGAAGTTGTGAATACGACTGAGCAACTTGTTCGCCTTGACCCCACATCAAACTCGTACGAGCAACTTGGCTGGGCAGAGTTTCGTCTTGGAGATTTTGAGGGTTCATTGCGCGCCTACCAAACTGCTGTTGAGTACGACACATCGAATTGGCGCGCATTGAATGGTATTGGCGTGAATAACCTCAATCGCTGGCTGTTGGGTGACAAGACAGATATCGAGTCTTTTCAAGACGCACGAATTGTGTTTCGGAAATCACTCGCGATCAATCCAGATCAACCACGCGTTATCACGCTGGTCCTCCGTTACGGACTTTAATTACTTATTCTGTTGGGGCGCCTGACCCCTAGTGTATGTAGAATGGGCGTATGCCAGATAAAAGTTTATTGGAAACATTTGAAACACCGACAGAAACACCGTTTTTGATTGAGCATATTAACGAAGAGTTCACTTCGGTTTGCCCTGTAACAGGTCACCCCGATTTTGGAACGATTGTTCTTCGGTATGAACCAGCAACGACCTGTGTTGAGTTGAAAAGTTTAAAACTCTACCATCAGTCATTTCGCAACGAGGGTATTTTTTACGAAGCGGTCACGAATAAAATGCGAGACGATCTTGCAGAGTGCATGCAACCAGCGTGGATGCAAGTGATTACCAAATGGAAAGGCCGAGGCGGAATACGATCAACGATAACAGCGTCTTTTGGGGACGTTCCATCGTGTTGGCAAGGTAAGTAAAAGTAACATGCACATTCTTCTTGCAACATCCAACCAACACAAGCTCGTTGAAGTTCGCGATATACTCGAACCCATCGGTATTAACGTTACAGGTTTAGACTCGCTTGAAAAAACATACGCCGAACCCACAGAAGATGCAGACACGTTTAAGGGGAACGCTCGATTAAAGGCAATCGGATACGCGCAAGCAACAGGTCTTCGATGCATGGCGGATGATTCTGGTTTGGAAGTCGATGCACTTGAAGGCAGACCAGGTGTTTTGTCTGCACGATTTTCTGGAAAAGGCGAAACTAGAGAAGAACGCGACCAAGCCAACAACCTTTTATTGCTTGAGTTAATGAAGGACATTCCTGCGAAAAAAAGAACCGCGCGGTTTGCTTGTGCGCTTTGTGTAGCGGACCCCGACGGTACGATTGTTGCGGAATCAACCGGTGCATTTGAAGGCGTGATTGGCTTTACTCCATGTGGCGAACACGGATTTGGATACGATTCGCTGCTTTTTGTTCCAAGCGCAAATAAAACAAGTGCCGAAATGGAGCCCGAAGAAAAGAACGCACAATCGCACCGAGGAGTTGCCGTTCTAAACATTACTCCGAAGTTGTTGCAGTAATTAAAGCAACTTCGGCGGGGCAGTTAACCCGCAAGGGAAACCAAGCCCCAACCCCAACAGTAACAAACAACCGACTATCACCTCGTTCATATGTCCCGGCGGTGTATTTGTGTGCAACCGCAAGGTTTGCACCCTTACGTTTTGGCATTGCAAGTTGGCCCCCGTGCGTATGACCAGACAAGGTTAGAGGAATTCCTAGCTCAGAAGCAGTAGTAAACGCTTTTGGGTTGTGTGAAAGAAGAACGTGTGTGTCTTGATCACATACATTTTCAATTTTGTTCTTACATTGTTTTGTTGTTTTTGCCCAATCAATTCCTGCAACATTAAGCGCATTGCCATTGTGATTAATTTGACACGATGCATCTCGAAGCAACTGGACTCCGGCACGAGTAGCCATTTCACTTAGAGTATTTGCGCAATCAAGTTCATCATGATTCCCAAGAACGAGCATGGTTCCAAGAGGAGCATGCACATTGGCCAATGCTTCTAAAAGTGCAAACGAACCATCAACATGTAAATCAACAACATCACCTGTACAGATAACAATGTCTGGTTCTTGTGCAGCAAGCATAGAAACAGCGTTTAGCGCTCTATCGATTGGCATCAAATCTCCAAGATGAAAATCGCTTACATGTCCAATTCGAAGTCCATTAAACGCCGATGGCCAAGAAGGCGTAGCAATGGCGACTTCATGTACCCCTATAGATTGGTCGAAGTGTTTTTTGAATAGTCGTCCACCAGAAAGCCGGTTCGGGCCAACAGTAAAAAGCATGTGTCTTGCTTTGGCGCGCTTAAATTTGGATGATGAGCGTGTTGGCTTTGCCATTGTGTGTTAGTACGGTCTTGTTTTGCGCACGTTCACTAAAAACGAATTTCCCCACCAACAAACAATCCTTGTAATCCGGCGTCAAAGGTGTATGCCCCGTCCTCCGCATTGAGTTCTTGAAGACGATACCCAAAGAAACCCCCAATGTTTGGTGTAAAATCAACTCCAAGCCCCGCTTGTATACTCGCCATCGACCCTCCATCATTGCCAAGCATTGCACCAACGAGCAACTGGGCATCAATGGAAACAAAGTCAGCCCAATTAAGTGTGTCGCGCGTGTCCCACCGAAATTCCATTTCGAGACCCGCCTGAAGAGTCACCCATGTGTTCTCGTGTGTCACTTTCTGCACCGTTGTATCGTTGGAAAGGTGTGTATCAATTCCAAACCATCGTAAGCCCGCAACAGGTGCAAAGGAAAGCGTAGCGTTGTTTCCAGCTTGGTACGGTTCCCAAACACTCCACGCAGTTTCTATACCAACGCTTTGCATGTGGGTTGATCCAGACCAAGCGTTCCCATTGTTAAATCCAACGCCACCGTACACATCGTTGCCAACATATAACCCGTTTCCAGACGTAGAAAAATCAAAAAAGGAAAGCGACATGGTAAGAGTCTCTGTTGGCTCTAATGAAAACTCAAGCAACGGAACGGTTTCTTTGTTGCGCAAGTCGATGTTGTCTTCAAAATCAATTTTGCCGCCCCCGTCTTCAACAGTTCCTCCAAGCCGAGCAAGCCAAGCCCCACCACGCCAGAGCGCCGGTGTGTCTATAACGGCGGGAACTTCTTGTTCAGGTTTTTGCAAACCAAGACAAAGAGAAAACAATAGCGCTTCAATCATGACGATTCTCCATCAATTACATGGACTTTTCCTGTACCCTTTGTGATTTCACCAAGAATGACTGGCGCTTCACCAAGTTGCTTTAAGTGCGAATGAATAGAATCCGCAAATGCTGGTCGAACAATAAGCACATACCCAATACCCATATTAAAGACACGAAACATTTCTTCGGTTTCAATATTTCCATGTTGTTGCAAAAAAGCAAAAATGTTTGGCACTTCCCACTTATCAAGTCGCACAGTCGCATCAACCTCGTCGCAGAGGGAGCGGCAAAGATTTCCAGCGATGCCACCACCAGTAATGTGTGCCATACCTGAAACAACTTTTTTCACTTTGTATTGTTTTAAGAGTTTAACGATTGGCTCAACGTAGATTCGTGTTGGCTCGAGTAACACCTGACCTAGACTTTTTTCAGAATCCAATTCGGGATACACAGTATTCAAATCTAAATCTGCAATAGCAGCCCGAGCAAGCGTGAACCCATTTGAATGCACACCGCTTGATGGAAGGCCAATGATGATATCTCCGGCTTCCACACGGCTCGGGTCAATTGCTCGGTCAAGTTCGACAACCCCAACTGCGAAGCCCGCAATGTCAAAATCACCTTCTTGATAAATGTCCGGCATCTCGGCGCATTCCCCACCAATGAGTGCGCAGTTCGAAATTTCGCACCCCTTGGCAACGCCCTCAACTATCGCGGCGGTGGTTTCTGGAACCTGCGTGTGTAAACCGAGGTAATCCAAAAAGATTAAGGGCTCGGCGCCCTGTACGATCAT
>NZFX01000047.1 GCA_002689385.1 Phycisphaerae bacterium | reverse complement strand
TTACACTTGCAATTCGATCGTATGCTGGGATTGTTCCAGTCTGGAAAGTGCTCTTGCCATTTGCGCTTGGCTTTGTTGCGATTGGAATTAGCGCTACAATATTATTGATTGTGTTAAAGTTAAGTAAGAAGTAAATGTTACATTGCAAAAGGAAATTTTTATGCTCATTTTAAAATCTATCGCTGTCGCTATCGTTCTTCTGTTTAGCAGTGCTTTTTCGACACAGGAATCGCAAGAAGCTTCTTCAGGTGCGTTTTCTATCGACATTGTGCATTCAACAGCAATTTTCAGAGCGCATCATCTTGGTGCCGGAATGTTTTATGGTCGTTTTAACGATGTGTCTGGAACGATTGAATTAACAGAAGGGTTGCCATCGTTCATAGTTTCGATTGCGATTGACAGTGTTGATACAAGTAACGAAAAACTCGACAGCCATTTGGAAAGCCCAGACTTTTTTAATGCTGTCGAGTTTCCTACGATGACATTTACAAGTGCATCAGCCAAAAAAATTGGCGATGAAAAGTACGAAGTTGTCGGTGAGATAACAATGCATGGAGTGACAAAACCGTTGACAGTCTTAATGAAGAAAACAGGGCAAGTAACAAATCGTCGAGGCGAAATGGTTGGTTTTGAAACGGAATTCACATTGACTCGCTCAGAATTCGGCATGAATTACGGTGTTGAAAGTGGTGCGCTTAGTGACAATGTCAAAGTCATTGTTGCCCTTGAAGCTGCTCGAAAGTGAATCCCGCAGAGATTGTCCAATTCATTGGCATTCCCGTCGCTGTTGCAACTGCTATTTTGATGCTGAGTTGGTGGGCGCTACCTGCAAAACATTTGCAATCACTTGGCGCGATTATTGCAGTGGGCGTAGCAACCTTGGTTGCGTTTGCTTTGCAGGAAGGCTTGCCCAGCCTTCCGCCAACCCAACAATGGCACTGGCTCGTCTTAACTGTTCTTGCTGTCTTTTTGTTCACTTGTTTATATCCATTCTTTCAATCTTTGGACAACCTCGTTGTATTGCAGGCACTCATTGCTGGGATTATTGCTTCAGTTTTTATGCAGTTCCCTGGACAAGACAGTTTCTTGTACAGAATATGTATTCTATTTCTCGTATTTTTTGTGAGCATTGGTTTGCGGCGACTAAAGTTACCGTCTTGGCATTTGTACATTGCTTCTTGGTCTGTTTTGGCTTGCTTATCAATCCTCGCATTGCAGGCAAGTTTTGCGAAACTCGCTTTTTTTGCTGGGTCGATGTCGGCGGTTGCTGCAGCTATGTTTGTGCTCCAAATTGTAAAACCAAAAGAAACAAAAAGTGTACAAATTCTTTTTGGTGTTCTTATAGTCGGCTGCGGTATGTGCGGAGCTGCATACGATCCATCGCGTGCCGTTCCATTGTTTGCTTGGTTCTTGCCGATGGCTGGAATCACACTTGCAGCAGTGGTGTATTTTTTATGCAAAACAAAATATAAAGCGGCTTTCTCTATTGCAGCCCTTGAACTTTGTGTTTTATTTTCAGTGATTTGGACGTTTTTGCAAATGACGCCCAATGAAGAGATGTGGCCATAAATGCATTTTTCGACTCTTTAGTTTTTTAGTAATCGATATAATTCTACGTCGACCACAAATGGGCCAAATGGTAGCACTGAGCCAACTAATCCCCAGATGACTATTTTTGTCGAAAGCGGTATTTGCGATTTGCCAATGAGAATTAACATAACGAGCCCGATGAATAAGAATCCATGTACTGGGCCAGCTATTTGTACATAGAGTGGTTGGTCGTATATGTATTTCATTGGCATGGCAACGAAAAACAAAAAGAGGGTTGAAATGCCCTCAATGATCCCAAACCAGATCAGAATGAGTAAGAATATGCGATTGATTTTCATAGCCTTTATATTGTACCGATTAAAGTCAAATCATGAGAATGAGCCTCGCGAACACAATAGCCAAGTGTTGCAGTTTGAAGTTCAGAGTTATGAGCTTTTTTGCCCTTTATAGAGGAAAACAACGAGAACATTGTTGCCCCTTCAATTCATAATCAGGAAGATGATTTTTGGTTTGGCAGTTTTGCAGACCCATAAGTAAAGGCACACGGGGCAGTTGACAGGAACTTCCCGTAAACTGATACAATTGACAATATAAAAGGAGGTACTATGAAATTAATAATAGTAATTTTACTCGCAATTGGATCTTCAGTCATAGCGACAATGATCGCTAAAGCGTTCGGCCTAGAAACTGGTGGTGCTATTGGTGGCGGTGTTGGTGGAGCAGTAAGTGCTGTGTATCTTATGCAAACCACTAAAAAAAATAAACAGAACGAGTAGAAAAGAGAGCTCTTTTGACAAAACTTTCTATTCCAGAAGAACAACAAACTCGTCTATCTAATAACGAGCCAAATGCAACACTCGCTTCGCTTGCACACTGGTCCTTTTTGATTACGTTTGTAGTTCCGTTTGCAAATTTGATTATCCCATTGGTTTTGTATAACACAACAGGTAAAGAAGACCTTTTTGTCAAAGCGAACGCAAAGGAAGCGCTTAATTTTCTCCTTTTTGTGATTATTATGGGTATCGTATTTGCCTTACTAGTTTTTGTCATTATCGGCATTCCACTTCTGCTATTGCTAGGTCTTTTCACATTGGTTATGCCTATAATTGCAGCAATTCAAACGATGAGTGCTTCAAAGGGTGATGCTGTGTACAAGTACCCAATCATTTTTCGTTTGATTTCATAATCAACTTGCTTCTAGAGGATGTTTGTATACACTGAATGTATGCTTAGATTTAGAACAGCAATGTTGTTTTTACTTGGACTCACTTCGTCCGTGTGTGCCCAATATACCTTGACAGATTTTATATTGTGGGATTACCGAGACACTTCGCCCGGAACAATTACATTACCGAAATATCACGAATGGCTGGGTTCCTATTGCCAAGGGAATCCGCCACCTCGATTAATTCTCTACATTACGGACCCATGCAACCCAGACCCTGATAGCACGCAGGGTTGGTTAAAATTCTACGACCCTACAGCGGGCGTCACTGATGCGGATGGCAATCTTACGTTCGTTGGTTTTCTTAAACAATTGCAACCTCATGTAAGCGACGTTGAACTTTTGATTGATCTCACTTCATTCTCAGCGTCAGTCACTCCAAATCCATCAAACAGTTGTTGGGGTGGCTCGCCTTCAGGATCTTCCCTTGAACCAGCTTGGTTACCTTCCGCGTTCTCTAGATTGCCAAATACAATGGGCTGGTTAGAAGCGCTTATGCAAAATGTACATTTGCAAAATGCAAATCCTGTTCAGGCATTTGCGCTAGACCCAGAGGGCTCTGGCGGGGCACCCGAATATATCAACATCATGCTGTGGCTTGATAAGTACAAGGCAACGACTGCAAGTCCTCAAGTGCAAGCGCTCGACATTTCAATGACACTCGCTTTCGAAGCGCACAACCTAGTAAAAAATTGTGTTGCAGAATTGCCGACTCCGCTTGCATCTGGGTCAAATTGGCCTGCAAGTTTATGGGCAAACATGCAAGCAAACTCAGGCGTTGCAAACTACTACGCGCAAATACAACAAGGTAATGGCTTTTTGCCCTGGCGAACAACGACAGATTCACTTTTACAACGTGCGTATTTGCAAGTGTACTCTGCATGTATTGCTCAGCGAACGCCTGGAAGTGAGACCAGCGAATTTTGGCGTTTTGCAGCAACAAGTTCCGATTGTGATTGCAACGAAACAGCAACGTATACGGTGCAAAGTGGCGCATCTGTTGCTTCGAATCTTGTGGATGTGATGCAACGGACGCCTGCTGCTTGTGGCAAGGGGACAATTGAAGCGAGTGTTTCTAATCAAGCGGTTACGCTTTCTGGAACGAACTCCATTATGCCATTTATGGAAGGGTACACTCGTTTGTTCTTAGATGGTTCGTCTGGTCCAATCCCAAGTTCTGGGGTTTGGAAATATATGGCGAGCGATCCACCCGTTGCAGATACTGCACATGTTACTGGTCAGATCGAAAGTTCTGCTGGGCACAGTTTGCCGTATACATACACTGAAATTTCAATTGATTTTCGTGCACCAGAAATGACGGACAATTCTCCTGACAGAATCATTTTAATGTTCAGTGCAGAAAAAAATGGATTGTTACCATTCTTTGGCTGGGGAACACCAAGTGACTTTTACTCGTTCATAACTAATTTTTATGCTTCGACACAAGCGACTACTGATGCAACAACGGTATACATGGGTGGTAGTGGTGGGCTTCCTGTACCGCATAATCGGTTTGGTTTGTATGACTTAAAACAACTTTGTGATAACTGGGGAATCGGTCAGTACGGTACAGTTATTTGTCCCGGTGATGGAACGCTAGATGGAATAGTAAATTTAGCAGATATACTGCACGCAATTAGTTTTTGGGGAACAAGTGAGCAAACAGCAGACCATAATGGCGATGGTATCATTGGGGTGCAAGATTTATTGGTCATCGTACATAGCTGGGGCGATTGTTAGTACTATATATAGAGAGCGAAGGAGGCTCCTCTTATGCAACCACACCGCGGAACAATGATTTTAGTATTTGGAATTTTGGGTTTGATAACTTGTTTCCCATTGGGCATTGCTGCATGGGTGATGGGGAACGGCGATTTGAAAAAGATGGACGCTGGTGTGATGGACCCAGACGGTCGTGGCTCGACACAGGCGGGAAAAATCATAGGCATGATTTCAGTATTGCTTGCTATTCTTGGAATAGCTATATGGTTGCTTGTCGGGTTCTTGTTCGCAGGAGCAGCGGTCATTGCAGGTTCACAGTCAATTATTCTGTAAGGTCTAATTGGACTGACGACATAGTGTCATCCTAAGAACTTGTTTAAAAATTAAAATGAGGTTGTGCTTGTTAGGTCTTCACGAATAACTTCAAAAATTACATCGTCTTGGATCTGCGTGCCATGCTATTGGTGCAAACGGTTGAAAGGATGCAGAATAAGCAACTAAGGTTGATTGTCAAACTTTTTATTGTAATATTGGCCGAAGACTCGATACATCCAATTTCATTTCTATTGCCATTCCAAGTCGGCAAAGTGTGCCTTCATCGAAGAGTCGACCAATTAGGGTTGTCCCGTTCGGTTTCCCATCTTTGATTCCAGTTCTTAAGACAAGAGCAGGATGGCCTGTACCATTTGTAGTGAGCAGGAGATCTGAGAATGAGGGCATTAGAAATGCATCAAAATCTCCATTCATCCAAACATCCATCTTTTCCATCAATGATCGACGAAGACGACTTGCTTGTATATGTTCAACCGCAGGAATGAGCCAAGATTGACGAAATGTGTTTGGCCATGCGTCATCATCTTGCCAAACAAGCAGGTCATCTTTATTTGAGCGTGTTAATTCTTCAAACGCAGCGGCTGCCTCAACAAATAATGGAACTAATAATATGGAGTTATCCATTTTAGGAACAGTTGTTTCAACAAGCGTTGCTCCGGCATTCTTCGCTGCCTGTAGAGCAGCAACGTCAAATTCTTTTGTTGGGCCTCCTAATAATTCTGGATCAAATCCAAGTCGAATTCCATGTACATTTTGCGATGGATCAAAGTAGAAGGGCTCGTCAACGCTTGATGGGTCATCATGGGACGCTCCATTAATTGCGTCTAACACAATCGCGGTATCTAGTACGCTTCTACAGATAGGACCAATTTTATCCAGAGACCAGCATAAAGCCATTACGCCTGATCGAGACACACGTCCAAAGGTGGGGCGCAACCCAGTTGTGCCGCAACGCATACACGGTGAGACAATAGAGCCATAGGTTTCTGTTCCGATCGCAAATGGCACAAGCCCTGCGGCAGTTGCAGATGCTGACCCAGCGCTTGAACCACTAGAACCCTCTTTGATATCAAATGGATTTTTGCATGTGCCACCAAACCAAATATCTCCATAGGCAAGGGCGCCAACAGCGAGTTTTGCAACAAGCACAGCGCCAGCATCCTGAAGTTTCTTTGTTACGTATGCATTTTCTGATGACACTCGATCTTTGTATGGCGCAGCACCCCACGTTGTTTTGTCGCCTTCTGTGTCAATAATATCTTTTGCACCCCATGGAATTCCATGTAATGGTCCTCTCCATTTTCCTGCATCAAGTTCGCGATCAGCTTGTTTGGCTTGTTTTAGTGCAGTGCTCTCTGTATATGAAATAACACAGGAGAGCGTTTTGTCAAATTGTTTTAATCGATCAAGCGCCAACCTTGTAAGTTGTTCGCTTGTAATTTCTCGCTTCTTAAGCCACTGACATAGTTTCCATACTGGGGCAAAAGCTAGTTCTTCATTTGTTCTTGGCAATGGACCAGCATCAGGCAGGTTGCCAGTTAGGGTACCATTGCTTGTACATAATTTCAAAGGTTTGCCAGGTATACGAGGGTTAAAGATTGTGGCAGGACTAATGGTATTAGAAATTTCACCTTGCCCAATTCTATTATTGAAAATGGATTGCTGGTCTTTAATTGTTCGCATCATCTGCTCTCGTTCAGACGAAGTGAATTTGATGCCAGCAAGATGTTCTGCATGCTTCAGCGCATCTTCATTGATTGTTGTATTCGTTGTGCTTGCTAATAGCCTTGAAGTTGAAGCGCCAAGTGCTGCGATGAGTGCAGTGTTTGTTAGAAATTTACGTCTTGTTTTTTCTACATTTGACATAGTTAAATAGTAACAGGCATTGAACGCGTAGTCATCATGGCAGAATTAGGTTGTATATATAGTCTGTAGTTCGAAGATTAAATCCACGTTCCACTCGTTGTACGTTCAGTTTCTTCGCCGTCGCCAGTATTTACTAACCCAGCGGGCTCGACCAATAGGACAGAACATGCAGTATCAGCAACAGGCCTATGTTCTGCACCCTTGGGCACAACAATCATCTGCCCCTTAGAAAGTTCAACGGAATGGTCACGAAACTCCATCGTGAATGAACCTTCAAGTACGAGAAACATTTCATCAGCGTCAGCATGTTCGTGCCAATCAAAGGCGCCCTCAAACTTTGCAAGTTTAACTTCTTGCCCATTGAGTGATGCGATGATTCGCGGAGACCAATGGTCACTAAAGCATTCGAGTTTTTTATTTAGATCGATGTTTTGCATGGCTAAATGATAACAGGGGATTGAACAGCTTTTAATCTGTTGTCTTTGCAACTTGTGCTACCGCGAGCACCCACTGAAGATCAATAACCAGCGCGCCGTGGTCGGATGGAAATACACGATCAACAGTAGGCATAGTCTCATCTTCCCAGATAAGGGGTAACACATGTCCAGCGACAGGGCGAAGTTCCCAGCGGTTCCCGTGTGGAAGTGGATTTTTTACATAGAGCCGATCGATGCGGTCAAAGCACTGGTCTTCTTGTTCAGCGCCTTCTCCTTTTGTTCGGAACATCGGAGACCATGTAATGCCAGGGTGCTGAACAGGGTTTGGATAAAGTTCTCGAAATGTGTCGGCGAATCCGGCAGACTGCATCGCGATGCTTACCGGCAGTGGTAAAGCTCTTCGGCGTTTGTACACACGCGTTGTATCGACCGTCCAATCAAGATGCGATGGGCAATTCCAATCTCCTCCAACAAGTAAGGGAATGTCTGCATCCAACTGGCCTGCGTTGCGTAGATGTTCGATGATTGCAGTTGCTTGTATCAAACGATTTGAGCCAACACGTTCAAGGTCGAGTAACGCCTCGTCGCTGATGGCAGGGTTTTCTCGTAATGCGTACGTAATATATGCTCGGTAATCAATCCAAGTCGACCAAGCAAGCAACTCGCGACCCATGGAATCACGCAATTTCGCTCCAACGCCATGCCATGCATGGTGAAAGAAAGTAGTTTCAATATCTAATGGTGTTAGCACGCACAAATGTGTGCTCTGTGCTTGATGTTGATTCCATCCTAGCTCTCCTGCAAGCCAAGCACCAAGTTTTGGTCGTTCGTCGTTGATGTCGTAACTTTCTTGAAGCATCACGATGTCTGGTTTTGTCTTCCGAATAATCTTGAGTGCTTTTTCTGCGCCATTGTTCACGTCGTTTGCGCCGTGCAACACATTCCAAACCATGACGCGCAGGGTGTTGCTTACTCTTGGTGTATCAGTAGTGCGTGGCGTAATCGCACATCCAAAGACCGCGAGAGTAAAAAAGGTAAATACAATTGCTAATTGTAGATATGATTTTGATTTTATCATAGGTTTTTTTGTTCCATGGATTCATCTTATACTATCTATTCTATATATACACAGATTACTCGCATGGCCTACACTTATTGAAGAGCAACTTGCTATTTTTCCTAACTAGTCATTGCTATAGAGCACAAACGAGAAGCGAATCTTTTATGCCCGAGGAGGTTCTTTGCTTCTATTTCTTACTGTTAAGATACATCTGATGCGAAAACCCGAAAACACAATTCAAGAAATGAAACAACTATGTGCCGATTATTTATAAGTATTGTTTTTTTATTTTCATTTTTTCTTAACCAATATGCTATTGGTGTTGAACGTACTGAAATAAATATTGGCAGGGGCGATGTGGATGTTGTCTATCCATCAGACTACAGTGATGACAAGCCCTTGCCCGTTATTGTGGCACTTCATGGTTTCACAGGAAATAAAAAACAACTTGATAACTATTGGAAATTAAGCACACTTGTTGATGATAAAAACTTTATTCTCGTTTCTCCTCAGGGGACAAGAGATTCTAATGGATTAACTTTTTGGAATGCTACAGAAGCATGTTGTAATATGGAGGAGCTGGAAGTAGATGATGTAGGCTATCTGATGACACTTTTAGATTCAATAGAGCAACAGTTTTCAGTGGATAAAGATTCAATTCATTTTATGGGTTGGTCAAATGGCGGTTTTATGTCTTATCGAATAGCTTGCGAACATTCGGGGCGTATCGCATCTTTCATTAGTTTTGCTGGGGCAAATTATAAAAATGGTGGCGTGTGTGCAAATGCTTCGCCAGTCCATGTTCTACAAGTCCATGGAACAGAGGACAAAATTGTCGAATATGGAGGCGGATGTTGGCCGGATGAAATTACTGAAGGCGAATCTAATTGTTATGCAGGTGCATTTGAAAGTGTTGCAGATTGGGCCAAGATAAATGGCTGCGAAATTTTGCCAAGACAACTTGGTCCACTTGATCTTGATCAAAACACTCCAGGGCCAGAAACTACAGTGTTGTTGTTCGAGAATACATCTACTGGAGCAGTTGCAGAACTTTGGACAGTGCATGGTGCAGGGCATGGACCTAGGTTTAATCTACGGTATACAAATATGATTATTGACTGGTTGCTCTCGCATCGACGTATTCCAGAAAAGCAGAATGAAGTGGAGAAGGAAAGTGCTATTGATCTAGCATCAAGTATTCAAACGATTCAATAAGACGTGGTATGCACGATTGCCCATAAGAGTTTTGCATGTCTAGGAGTGTCAATCAAATTTTGAGATGTTTATGTAGGTATTCTGAAGGTTACTTCAGGCGTATGCCGAATCGACGAAGCATTCGTTTTTCAACGCGCCAAAAGTAGACGCGTTGGCCTGCGAGTGTTCCAAAAGTCACAAGCATAATTTGGTAACAGACTGTCATGAAGAGAATGCGTAATGGCCAGAAGACATACCAATTCATTTGTTCGTAGTCGATGCCGAACCATCCCATCATTGGTTTTGCAATGAAGACCGCACCCATGCCTGTGATGCTGAATACGAGAAATACTACAACGAACTGGATGTTTGTTTCAACTTTTAATATACGTCTTAGAAGTTCCATGACTATCGTTATTTTATCAAGGAATACAAGTGTGAATTAAATTTCATGTCATTTTTTCTCAAGCACAGCCCTAGAGAAGCAAGATCTTGTTTTAAATAAGTAAACAAACGGCGACCTTAGGGCATGCATTTCTTGAAGTATATGCAGCTACTTGTATTATTCTTATGCTATTGTTTAGTTATAATGAAGTAATGGGTATTAAAGTCAAAACAGCGCTGGTTGTTATTATAGTGATCATGGGAATATTAAAAATTGTCGGTTGCGCGAATATGGGGCAAAGGATTGATCCTCAATCGCGTTCTTGGTTTGAAGAGCATCGATGGTCCTATAGAGTTCTCATTTTGACAGGAGACAACGAAATCGTTAACGCTCAATTGGAGTTGTTTTCTACTTTAGATGCTGAACTCGCAAATCGCAATCTTTTAATTATCAATTCAAACGACAGTACTATCTTCTTTGGCAATAATATTGTTGGCGTGCCGAACACTCGTGGTACGATGAAGCGGTTTGGTTTAGATGAGAACCAATATGAAATGGTTCTTATTGGAAAAGATGGCGGTGTGAAGAGGCGCTATAGCAATATAGTAGATCCTCAAGTTATTTTTGACATCATCGATGCGATGCCAATGCGAATGCGCGAGATGCAGAGCAATGATTCTGCTTCTGATACAGTTTCTGATTTGCCAAAAGAAAATGATTCAAGAGTCATGTTTGATTTTTCTGATCTTAACTACTCTAGTTCATGGTTTCTGCTTCTTGACGGAGTTATGGGTGGTAAATCAACAGGGAATCTAGAAAACAACGAACATACCATCACCTTTACTGGCGAAGTTTCATTAAAAAATAATGGTGGGTTCTCATCTATACAATCAAGCATACACCCAACAGTTATGGATGGCATGAATGCTATAAAGATTAAGATTAAAGGTGATGGCCGAGAGTGGATTCTTGCAGGTAGAAAGTTTATGACTCCAACAGCAGATGATTATTGGTTTAAATTTAACACTACAGGAGATTGGCAAGAGGTAGTGGTGCCCATTAGTAAAATGAAGAGGCGCGTGTATGGATTCCCGATGATTGGCCGTATTACTCCAGATCAGATCAAGGGCTTATCATTTTATATTTATGATAAGAAGTCAGGTCCATATAGTCTTGAAATAGAATCAGTGGATGCTATTTCTCAGTAGTTATATCTGTTTCTTTATAGTGTTATTGCTGCAACAGGTAGCGATAATATTCATAAATGGTTAAGCAGCATCCTTTTAGCGAGTAATACTTCTTCATAAAACTAGTTAAAAAATAGCGAGAAGATCGCACGACATCAACGGAAGCGGTTGCTGGTATGTTTTTATTTTTATATGTTGTATTGGAACAGCCGTATCTAATATATTTTGGGCGTCGCCTTGCTCGACGTATGGGAACAAATATAGACCTGACTCAT
>NZFX01000046.1 GCA_002689385.1 Phycisphaerae bacterium | reverse complement strand
CGCTGACAAACGCGCTAGGCGCGCTCGATACCAACAAGCTTCTGACAAGATGCTAAAAATGGTTGAAGCTGGTGAAATCACACGCGAACAAATGCAAACACGACTTGACGAAATGAGAGAGAGAATGCGCAAGTAAAATGCACATTTTCAATCAAGCTATAAATCTTCAAGATTGACTATGTCAAAAATAATATAATGATGTTTAGAAACTGTATTTTAGCTTTAGTCTTTTATACTTTCTTTATAACATACGTTTTTGCAAATGCTCCGATCGACGCAGAAGGCGAACTTGAAGATTTTAGTGGCACACTTAAAGCCGCTGTTATGAGTGGTGCAATGAGTCAAGAAGATGCCATAAAGGCATACTTCATTATCGCTGAGCGGTTAGGGAGGGGCATTAAAGAAGCTAATAGTGACAAAAAAGGTGCATCTAGTGACAAAAAAGGCGCATCAAAAGACAGCAAGAAACAGGAAAACCAAAAAAGAAGCTTTAATCTAAATACGCCATCTCCATTAAATGTAGAAGCATTATTACAGCCAGAATTTTTGCGACGTGACCTATTAACTATCAGCGAAGACATGGGGTTGGACAAAACGCAGCAATTAATCCTCGAAGCTATTTTAGAAAACTATGAGGACTCTTTCAATACTGTAATAGTCCCGCTGCAACAAGCGCTGCAAAACTACGAGCGCGATGCAACTAATCGCTGGCTCTCTGATGTACTTGGGAATATTGCAATACCAGATGCAATAGATGCTGAAAATTCTATTAGGGAACAAATGGCTGAGTGGCGAGTGTCAAAAGATTTAGAAGAAGACAATGAGGCATTACAAGAATTTGAAGAGCGTTTACTTACGTTAACTAGAAATATGGATGAACGGCTTGATGCGCTTCGTATGCGAGTAGCAACTGATATTTCAATGCTAGAAAACATAGATGTTACATCATCTGATTTACTTACATTCGCCAAAAAACTACGAGATGATCGCGAACAACTGCGATTAGATTTTATCCAGTCAATGTATGTTATCCTTTTAAAAGAGCAACACGGGGAAAACGATGCTCTTTTTAATAATGCCATCAGTTCACAACAGATACAAAATTTGTTAAATCATGGCATTTTTTCTGGCGACTCAATGGATTTATGGAGCGCAATATCTCAAGTAGATATACCTGTATCTGAAGATGGTACATACTCCAAAGCATTTACTCATGCAAAAACTGTTTTAAAAAATCGAGTTGCTGATATTGCAACTCTACTAAACGCAAGATTGCAGGCAACCATCGATAGAGAAATTGCAGGTCTTGAACTTCAAATTCACATTGATACCGCTGGAGACACTTCTAAAGTTAATCAACTTGCCTCAACTAAATTTGAAAACAGTATACGAAGAGAAACTGCATCATCAATTAAAGTTCGCAATTCTCTTTTAATATTATTGGAAGAGAGCTTGGCTGGCTGCAAAACGCAATACGACCAAGAGCTTTTATCGATATATCGAACTGCTTCTTTTCGGCAAGGCTTCCCGCAAGAAATGCGAAAGAGATGGTGCGAGATAGCAACTGATATGGCGCTAAAAATTAAATCTCTAGATGCAACAATAGTAGAGGGTCTTAATGTAATCGATGAAGAAATGACTATAGCGCTTATCGATTTGCAAAAAGAGGCAATATCTAAAAGGATTGAATATGAAAATGAACTTGCTGATTCACAGTTTGAACCAAAAAAAGAGAAGAATGAAAAACAATTCGAACTAAGGCTAGGCATGAGTTATGATGATTTCGAACAGTTAAATAGAAACGTTGAAATTCAGATTGAGTCCATGTTAACAATCGAACAATTTGAAACTATTCCAAAATTAATACAACGTGATGATACATCGAATGAAGAGAAGAAATCATCAAGAACAAAAGCAAAAGAATAAACAAGCCCTAAAGAGCAAGAAATTATATTTGTATACTTTCGTGTAATATGTCGCTATGCGTATTTGCTTACTTACTAATCAAGATTTAGATGACCCAAGCATTCGAGAAGACGATTGGCCTTGCGACCCGCGGCCATTTTTACCCGACGATGATTGGCGCCTCGCTATTCTTGGAGAAAAACACGAATCCGTTGCGCAGGTCGAAGCACTTATTGAAGAAGGTTTTGATTTGTTTTTCAATCTATGCGACGGCGCAGAAGATCAACTTGATTTGCCCGGAATCGAAGTAATACAAACATTAGAAAAGCATCAGGTTCCTTTTGCAGGCGCAACCTCAGAATGTTACGAACCAACACGCGTAGAAATGAAACAGGCTGCAAAAAAATGTGGCATGGCTGCTCCAAATTATGTCTATGCAAAAAATGAAGAAGACATTTTACAAGCAGCTCATACTCTAAAGTTCCCTCTGTTTGTGAAACACTACAACAGCTATGCCAGTGTAGATATCAGTAGAAATTCAAAAGTGATGTCTATAAATGGCCTAAAGATTCAGGCAAATAAAATAATATCGAAACATGGCGCCGCGCTAATTGAGGAATATATTGATGGGGTCGAATGCACTGTTTTGGTTGCAGAAAATCCAGAAGATTTGGCGAAACCAATCGTATACACGCCTGTGCAATATGAATTTCCAAAAGGCGAATATTTCAAACATTCAGATTTAAAATTCGTTGATTATGACGGACTAAAAACTGCGCCTGTACAAGATACATTGCTTCGCAAACGATTAGAAAAAGAATGCGCTGACTTCTTCGTAGAAATGAAAGCTGCAAGTTTTGGTCGATGTGACATAAGAATTGATAGAACAGGCACGCCGTATCTTTTAGAAATAAATATGAATTGCGGTGTTTTTTTTGAACCTGACGCATATGGGAGTGCCGACTTCTGCATTGCACTAGATCCAGAAGGACACGAAGGGTTTACTAAGCGACTAATAAAAGCTGCCTTTGCAAGAAATAAAACCATTCAATAAGAAAGGCTCTGCCGCGAATGTCACTTATTTTCTTATCTGAATTAACGATTAAGAACCTTATTCTTAATTTTACATCTTGTTAAATGGCGGTATACTAAATCAATGACCATTAAAAAAATGACAATGATAATTTTGTTCTCTATCTCAAGTATTTGCCTCATGGAAAGAGGATTTGCAGAACCTCAATTGCCCGCGATTACTGATGCCCCGCCAATGATTCTTGAAAAACTTGGCGATCATCGAAGATCAATCTCCACTAAATCAGAAGAAGCACGCATGTGGTTTAACCAAGGGTTGGCCTTAATGATCGGATACAACTTTGATGGTGCAATCGCATCCTTCAGACAAGCAACTTTATATGACCCAGAATGTGCAATGGCGTGGTGGGGAATTGCTTATTCTGCAGGACCAAATCAAAATAATCCTCAAATTATGCCCCCATACGATGAATGGTCTTATGCCGCAGCACAAAAAGCATATGGACTTCGGAAAAATGAAACTGGTGCAAACCAAGCACTCATCGAGGCGATTATCAAGAGATACAACTACCCAGTACCGAGTGATTTAACTGAGCAAAACCTTGCATATTTAGAAGCCATGCAATTAGTACGTGAACAATTCTCAACAGATCCAGATATCATGACTTGGACTGCTGAAGCAATGATGGTGATGCAACCGTGGGAGTACTGGACACTTGAGGGCGAGCCGTTAAATAGAACATCGGAGTTTCGCGCTCTACTTGAAAGTGTCATGAGAATGCACCCTACTCACCCTGCAGCAAACCATCTTTATATTCATACTATGGAATCTTCTCCATGGCCAGAAATTGCAGAGCCAGCCGCTGACCGGTTGATTAATCTAGTCCCTGGGTCAGGGCACCTTGTGCATATGCCATCCCATATATGGATGCAAACTGGGCGGTATGACGATGCCGCTGATTGCAATCGCCGTGCTGCTGCTCTAGACGATGCGTGGTTCGACTCTGATCCAAATGGAAGTGAATACCGATTATACATGGCACATAACAGACACTTCCTAGCATGGGCTGCAATGATGCAAGGTCGTAAACGCGAAGCAGTTTATTCTGCAAGGGCAATAGAAAAAGAAGTCCCTGCAGAAATTCTAGAAAAATTTGGTTTTGGTAGTGATGGAGTATCTGCATGCAAGTGGTCAGTATTCGTTCGATTTGGGATGTGGGATGAAATTCTTGTTGAACCTGCGTCACCAAAATGGGCAGTAGTCGGGAACTCACTCCGGCACTTTGCTCGAGGAGTTGCATTTGCAAATACTGGCAAAGATGCAGAGGCTCGAGAAGAACTAGCAATGTTTGATGAAGCAGTGAAAAAAATTCCATCTAAAGATTGGTGGCTAGGCAACCAACCAGCTGCTGAAATTATGCCCCTTGCGCGATTAGTGCTTGTAGGAGAAATTGAATTCAAAGCGGGCAACCATAGTGAAGGTCTTAAAGCATTAGCAGAAGCGGTCAATTTTGAAGAAACACTTGTATATGCAGAGCCCGTTCCGTGGATGATGCCCGCGCGTCATGCATACGGGGCACTCCTGATTGTGGACAGACAATACAAGAAAGCAGAAGAAGTGTATCTACGAGATCTTGAAATTTCCCCAGCAAATGGATGGGCCTTACTTGGCCTGCGAGATGCACTTCGTGGGCAAGAGCGTTATGAAGAAGCGGCGCAGACCGACAAAGCATTCAAAATTTCGTGGAAAAGTGCAGACATCATGCCTCCTGCTTCGTGTTATTGCGGAAGTACTGTTGCAAGCACCGAGTAATAGGCTACCCAAGTTGCCACTCTTTAATAGCATCAATGGGATAAATAAGCATGATGATATTTAGTGCAAGATTGTCACGAATTACAAATGCAAGCATCACTTCAAAAGCAACTACAATAGAAAGTGATGCAATCACTGATAATCGAGCAGCCATCATAAAACCCAGGGACATAAAAAAGATGTCAGCAGTAGAGTTGGTTATCGAATCACCAAAGTAATCTAAAGCAATAGTTGCCTCTCTATATCGATTGATAATAAAATCGGTATTTTCAACTATTTCCCAAATGGACTCCATTACAACAGCAATAACTAATGCAATTGAAAACTTCCGTACCCGCGGGATTTTTTTTGAAACTAGCCACAAAATGAAGAAAAATAGAAAGCCATGGACAATATGAGAAAATGAATACCAATCAGATAGATGTTGAGAGTTCTCTGAACTGACAACTTCTGAATGCCATAGTTTCACAGTTCCACTATTAGAGATCAATGGGCGACCCATAGCTTTCAAAATGAGTATTGTCATTGCAATAACGAGAATGCAAATTGCGGCAGTTATTACTGTTTCTTTCCGGTTTAAAATACTAGATTTTACTTTGATATCCATGAATCAATTATTCTATAGAAAATAACTAGTGTCAACAGTTTCCCGCTTGTAATGATGGACGAATAGATTTACCTTACTGTCACGACTGAATCTCGCAATCGCTTTATCGCCTCTTTCCCCTGTAACAGACGGCCGCCTGTGTACTGCCCACTTAGCATCATTACAACATCAAAATAACGATCTTGAAGCGCAAGATTAAGAATATCTTCTGCCGACAGCGATGGCCGGCCAGCCCTCTGTGAAAGTTCAAACTCAATTTTGCCAAGTCCTTGATAGCCGCGATAAACAACCTCTGTACACACAAGACGATCATCCGTGAAGAAGTCGAAGTCAAAGTTGTAGAGCTTGCCTTCGTGTTGCATAGCCCGATCGATACCTTCTTCAATATCTGACTGCTCAAGTCGCGGTCTTAAAACTACAACTGCATCTACTGCCAGCGTATCTTCAGGAAAGCGCAGTCGAACACCATCCTTACGAGCTTCAAGAAACTGCCCATTTCGAACAAAAAGTGATGCGTGCGGCCAGTACCCTGGTAGAAATAAATTTGTCGCGACACCATCGTGTCTCGTAATCACAACATCCCCAGCCTCTAGTAGATCTACGATTTTCAGTCGCATCTCTTTATTCAGTGCGGGAAGGCCACTTCGTTTGATACAAGACAATAATCGGCCACTTGCTTCGGCGATTGCGAAGAATGCGCGTTCCGCTGCAACTTTATTGCGGCGTCGAAATCCATGCAGACGATACCGAAGTCGGCCAAAGAGCCACTCTCTTGGATTGACGTCGATTGCAGATTCAACGTCTGGGATCAATGATGCGGCTGGACCAATCTCAGGATCATCTGCAAGCAACTGCAACTCTTCTCTCATTTCGACTGCAAACTGCTTTGCATGCAACAAGTGCCAAGCGTTTCGCGGACTCGTCAGTGATCGGCGGATGTTCGTAAAACTTTTTTTAGGAATATGATATTCTGGAACCGCTTCATTCAACTTTCGCTGCACAACGCGATCTACCGCCATCGTAGTTACTAGAAATCTCGCAGCCCGAACCATCGCACATGCAGCTGGATACACCACGGCAAACGCACGATGATGTCCATGAAACATTGCCTCATGACGGAGTTCTTCGACACATTCCTGCAGGGCTTGGCGTGCAGTTAAGAAACGAACAAACCAATCGCGAAGCTTCTCCTGCTCACTAGGGTTGAAGTATCCACGCTCAATTGGCTTCTCAATAATTGCTTGGAATGAAGAATCCTCAAGTCTGCGAAGTGCCCTCCCAGCTGACTCTACTACTCTCGCTGCTATTGAAAGCTCTCTACAAGGTCTATCACTAACTTGCGGATGTGAGTAATGCCGATTCATGTATCAGTATGATAGCTTAGGCATTTTATTGGATGTTCCAACATACCTCTTCTGGGTTAGCCCTACCGTCCTCTGTGCTTTGATAGAAAAAACGTCCTTTCTTAAGAAAGGACGTTTCATAAATCCGCAGGGATGAAAGGTGGAAAGCTACGTAGTCACTCATAGTTAGGCCACCTAAAAATTTAAACTACCTATGTAACTCAACAGGTATCGCATGTTCCTGTCAATAAAATATCATGGTTATCCATCTGAAATCCTTTTGGCAAAAGATCTGATAATCCGCCTGGGCATCCATGAATATCAAATAATCGGTCGCATGCAGTGCAATGAAAATGATGATGATGGCTAGAAGCAATACTTGATAATTCGTAACGATCAGCCCTTCCCTGCACCTTGATACTCTGAATCTCATCCATTTCTTCCATCCGACGTACTGCTCGATAAACTGTACGAAGACCGATAGAATCAAGCTCTTCCAAGGCTGATTTTTGCATTTCATCTATTGAAAGAGGTCGACCAGCATTAGTAATTATTGATCGAATAGTCTCGAACTGTTTTGTATTACGTGTTTCTTTCAAAATTAGTGTACCTAAAGTGAATTATAGGATGGTTGCTGTGCACTTGTTGCGCAGCAACCATCCTATTAAGTTAAGCAATTCACAGAAAATGATTAACCTTCACCATTGTCATCATCATCATGGTCGTGGTCGTCATCATCATCATGGTCGTGGTCGTCATCATCATCATGATCGTCATCATCATCGTGATCATCATCGTGGTCGTCATCATGGCACTCTCCCCAGTCCGCCATAAGGTCTAACAAATCTGAAACATTTACAGTTCCATTTTCATCTAAATCCGTATCACATCCAGAGCAAGTACCCCAGTCACCAATAAGGACTAGAAGGTCTGCTACATCAACATGACCATCAGCGTCAAAATCGGCATGACATTCATCACCATGGCCATGATCTTCCTCTGCTAAATTTTCTGCGACCCATTCAACTGCTGCTTCATGATCTTCTTCACTACCTAAATGGTTGAAAACGATCCAGAATGGCTCAGAATGTTCAGGAGCTAAAACACCATTAACATCAGCAGCAAACAATTCTAGTTCTACTAGATAAATTCCTGCAGCTGCATTGCCTGTAGGATGATCCATTAGAAATCCAATATGACGATGAAAACTTCCATCACTGGCAACTGCTAAATCGAATCCATCAACTGGCTCTGATCCTATCTCAAAAGATAAAGTACTAAAGTTCACAATGATGGTTTCATCAAGTGAACCATCAAAGCCATCGCCATTCCATCGTTCAAGTCCATGGACAGCATTCCAACCTACCCTTAACTGAGGATCAAAAGTTCCAGGAAATGCTTCCCAGCCAGGCTCATCAGTATATCCAGGTAGACCTGATTCACCAAATTCCGCTTCAAAAACACGAACATGCTCTTCAGCTTCATCATCATCAACGATGCCAGTTTCAATATGCCCTTCTTCAACATAAATGTATACATCGCCGGCATGACCATGATGATCATCATCATCTTCTTCAAAGGCTAGGACAGGACAAGCGACAATTGCGCATGTTAAAGATGCACATATAGAGGCAGTTTTTAAATCAATTAAATTTTTCATATTTTCTTTATCTTAATTAAAGTTGTTAAAAAATTGACGTAAGTTTAGGATCAAAACGATTTTGATCCGGATTGTTATAAGCGTTACGAAATGACAAGGTTTCTACATGACCATCAATGAAACCATAATTTGCTTCTGCGGATGGAGTGGCGGATTCTCCTGAAACAGAATTTGTTTGAACTTGATTAGAAGCAAGCACTGGTGGCGCATCTGGAAGTGACTCACTGACCCACCAATTTTCAACATGGACGTGATCTGCTCCTGCAAACGAACCAGACCAAACCATTGGTAAAAAATGAATAACATTAGCTGGATTTTTAATCCGACTTAATCTATCTGTTGCTTTCTGTGGGTCGATTGCTGCATCTGGCGAATGTGTTCTTGATAGATAATTATTCCAGCCGTAACTGGTACGACGAAAACGATCTAAAGTACCTTCAATTGGAATGTCCCAAAATGGACTTTTATCTAGCGGAGAACGGACTACTTTATCTAAATCCGCGCCATAGTCACTCATGATATTTAACCAGGCGATTGACTCATTTGCAAGTCCACCATGAGACAGACCTGCATCAGCAAATTTACCTTTGGAATCAATCGCATAGTTATAGTGAGCTGTTTGTAATGATCTAAGATTTGACATGTCACTTGAAACACGAGACTGGTGGAGGACTAAGCTTATCACTGTAAACAGTAAACTCATCAGTAAAGCCACAATAGCTACTACAACAATCAACTCAATGAGAGTAAAGCCGTTTTGCATGCATTTTTGCGCAGATACTGGCTTTCGAGTTAATGATCTTAAATCATAATTAATTGTGTTTGATGTTGAAAACATGTTAACTAGCAAGAGTTTACACTAATGACAATCAAATGTCAATAACTATTGGCATATAATTGTCATTAATGGATGTTAAGTATCAAGCGGCAAGGCATGAAGTTGAAATTCCTCGAAGCGCTGGAGGCCCTTAAACATGAATATCCATAAGAAAAACGCCCTTTCCCAAGAAAGGACGTTTCCAAGTAGGGATAACTAGAGACAGGCAATATCAGGGGCAGTCATTTCCCCAAAAACCAATTAGATTTAACAAATCTGCAACGTTAACGTCACCATTACCGTCTATATCTTCATCGCAACCATTGCAAGGACCCCATGCACTTATGAGTTCAAGAATATCCTGAACATCAACCATGCCATCGCCAGAAATATCTGCGGGGCAATCAAATTCTAAATCTATTCTAGCCGTTTCAGTATATTCAACACCTTGCGTACACCAAAATAATCCCCAAGTGAGACCTTGCATGTTTATGTCAAGAGAAGTATCTCCAACAGAAATCCGACTTGGGTCCATTGGGGCAACGTGCTGTGCATCTACCCACCCTTCAAGCATTGGGTCTAAATTTTCGAATAAATTTAAATCTCCCATATGGACAACGGGCGCATTAGCTGATGTCACTTGCAATTGACGATTGAGTGAAATATTAGTTTGGTTCTCGAAATTTAAGTGAAACCCATAAAAATCACCCGGCAATAAACTAAAGTAACTTTCATAAGGATTTTTTACATCGGGATCTACATAGATTCTCCAAGATGCAGTCATCTCTATGTAATCATCACCCACATCTAACATATAGGTGTACTCGCCAATAATAGGTGCGCCTAGTTGCTGAAAATCATATACAGGATATGTTCTTGTCCATTCCACGCCATCTATAACTTGTAAATCTCCAAAATCCTCAAATTGACCTCCAGGAACAAAGGGGGAGTCTGTTGCCTCCGAAGACAAATGAAACATCTCACCTAACAAGCCTGCAAAAGCGGAACTCGTTATACACAAACTTGCAACCATATAAATACTTTTAAACATCACGTTCTCTCCAGATAAAAAATATACTCTCCACAACTTCTGATTACTCTCTCACATATGTTACAAGAGTATCAAGAAAATCGATAATGAAAATTACACTAATCTTCAATCTAAGCATGCTTCATGGACTTACTTGTAACATTGTTACTTTAGGCAACTTCTAGAGTGTTGTAGTGCGCACCAATAAACACGAATAACCATAAGAAAAACGCCCTTTCCTAAGAAAGGACGTTTCATAAAGCGGTGGGGATGGGATTCGAACCCATGAAGAGGCGAACCCCTTACCGGTTTTCAAGACCGGCGCCTTCAACCGCT
>NZFX01000045.1 GCA_002689385.1 Phycisphaerae bacterium | reverse complement strand
TGAGAGCAAATCGACAAGTTCGCTGATCGCGCCTTGCTTATCTGTTGCTTCGAGTGGTGCTCGAATAGTTTTTTCTTGGATGAGGTCAGTGAGGTTCATGGTGTATCTCAGGACAAGAAGAAGATTGTATCAATCGTGAGAGATTTTGCCAATAACTATCTCGCTTTAAGTAGGGCAACAAAACCACCGTCGTGCCATTTAGTTGGCTCAGATCCTGGATGCCCAGATGGGAAGGTGGTTTTTTCAGAAACCAGTTCAAGTCGCTGGTGGTGTACCAACCATTCTAGTTGCGACGTATTTTCTGCGAGGTCAATACTGCACGTTGCGTAAAGGAGATATCCTTTATTTTGCATCACAGACCGTGCATCCTGAAGAATTTCTCGTTGAAGTTCAATAAGTGAATCGATATGTTTTTTGTCGTACCTGTATCGTGCTTCAGGTCTTCTAGAAAAGACACCGCTGTTTGAACAGGGTGCATCGACAACGACAAGGTCGAATGGTTCGTTCGGTCCGTCAAGCCCAGGCGCGTACACAGTAATGTCTAGACCAGTTGCAATCTCTTCGAGGAATGCTCGGCGAACATCATTTGGTTCTGTTGCTCCAATCATCGCATCGGGGAATAATCCGCGAAGTTGTTTTGTTTTAGTACCACGTCCCGCGCAGACATCAAGGATGCGTTGGGGATGCGTATCTTTTACAAGGTCAAGTGATGATCCTGATGTTGGATCCTGTGCGCGCAACATTGGGTGTTCAAAAAAGAGAGAAGCAAGGTCGACACCTTGAGGCACGACACCAAACCGAGCATCTTCGTGTGGGGCAACTTCTTCAGGAAGTCTTTCGCCTTCAGGAACTGTAATAATAATGGGAGCTTCAGCAATACTGCCAACGGCTATTTTAACTGCAATGTTCTCACCAAATTCATGCACGAGGCGCTTCCAAGATTTTCGAGAGAACCCAGTTTGATAATCGACGGAATCTTTGAAAACTGGTTCATTGAGAACCCAAGCACTACCATCGCTTCGCAGGAAGTGGTGTGCATCACCTGCAACGCCTTCATCAATAATTTCCGATCGTAGCCGAGTGATGTTTCGCAAGACTGCGTTTACAAAACCAGTAGCCCTTGGATGCCCATTTCTTCGCACCCAATCAACAGCACAATTGATAACTGCGTGGTCTGGAATACGATCAAGCAACATAAGTTGTGCTGTAGCGACAAGCAAGGTTGCGCCAACCGGAGCATCGAGCTTATGCACGATTCGGTTACTAGCATGACCAATTAATGTTGTCAGTGAAATCCACCGTCGATGAACAGCATGATCAATTGCACGCGCGAGTGACGCTTCTCTTCCATCGAGCGAAGATACGTCAAGTGGCTTCATGCCAATATCGGGAAAAAGTTTAAACTCGGTGCAAATCCGATGCGTGACAACGTGCCTTGCGTCAGTCATACGTTACGAACTTGTGCAACTGTAATTGCAGGATTGCCGTAATGCTTCAACTTTATCAGTTTTTTCCCAAGAGAATGCGCCAACGCATGACTCATCAGGTGTTCGGCCAAAGTGCCCGTGGTATGCAGTGTGTGCATATATAGGCGCAAGTAAACCAAGTGAGTTAATAATTCCACTCGGGGTGAGTTTAAAGTTTTGTTTGACAAGTTCTGAAATACGCGCTTCGTCAATCTTTGCTGTGCCTTGGCAATCCACGCAAATCGAAACAGGTTCAGGAACGCCAATTGCGTAGCTAAGTTGTACTTCACAACAATCTGCGAGGTCTGCAGCGACAATATTTTTTGCAATGTACCGTGCCATATATGCCGCTGAACGATCCACCTTACTTGGGTCCTTGCCAGAGAACGCTCCACCACCATGCCGTCCGCTTCCGCCGTAGGTGTCAACAATAATTTTTCGTCCGGTCAAGCCGCAGTCGCCTTTTGGCCCACCGATTTCGAAGTTGCCAGTTGGGTTGACATGGATTTTAATGTCAGCGTTCCACCATTTGCCAAGCACGGGTTTCATGATGTGTTCAACCACTGCTTCTTGTAAACCCTCAAGGTTTCCAGACCATTTTGGTCCATGTTGTGTTGAGAGAACAACTGCATCGATACGTTTTGGTATTCCGCCATCGTATTCAACGGTAACTTGGCTTTTTGCATCTGGTCGAAGTTCAGGAATGATTTCAGATTGACGAACTTCTGCATGTTTTGCAACAAGTCTATGGGAAAGGTCAATGGCAAGTGGCATGAATGCTTCGGTATCTTTGCATGCGTAACCGAACATCAGCCCTTGGTCGCCAGCGCCTTGCTCTTTGTGCAGCCCCGCGCCAGTGTCAACACCTTGGCCGATGTCTGGTGATTGTTTATCAAGTGTGACCATGACAGCGCAACTGTCAGCGTCAAAACCCAGTGTTGCGTCGGTGTAACCGATTCGCCGGATAGTATTGCGGACAATTTTTGGAATATCAACATAGCCATCACAGGTCACTTCACCTGCTACGACAACGAGTCCGGTTGTAACGAGTGTTTCAACAGCGACTCGGCTGTTGCAGTCGACTCTGAGCATTTCATCGAGAACAGCATCTGAAATTTGGTCTGAAACCTTGTCTGGGTGACCCATTGAAACAGATTCTGATGTGAATAGGTGTTTTTGGTGCATCATGGTGAATATTCCTTTATTCGTTAATCCGGATTATAACATATAACGTTCTGTTGCCTCACCTAAATCGTGCCTTATGATACGTATCTATGCTCGTGCAAATGGAACTATCCAGAATACTCATTCGAGAAATTGCTGATGCGCAATTTATCGAACTTACTGAGCTTGGTGGCGAGAGGACATTTCCGATTGTTGTAGGTAAGCCAGAAGCGTATGCGATTGATCGGCGACTTCGTGGGATTGAACCTGAGCGCCCACAAACGCACGAACTACTTGCTTCTGTCATAAAAGACCTGGGCGGAACGTTAGTCAAAATTCATATTGACGATTTAGCCAATGGAACTTTTTTCGCAAAGTTGTTTGTGCAACAGGGCGATTCCGAGCGAGCAATCGATAGTCGCCCGTCCGACGCGATTGCGCTTGGTGTTGCGATGCAAGTTCCAATTTTTGTTGAAGAACACGTTCTTGAAGAAGTATCCAAAGACCGACCAGATGAAGAGCCGATGGAATTTGGCTGGGAAGATTAAAACATTTCCTGAAGACTTTGTTGTCGAAGAGATCCCTTTGTATGAACCATGTGGCGAGGGCGAGCACGCGTATATCACTATTCGAAAAACAAACATGTCGCATGATGAATGCATCCGTCAAATTTCACAACATTTTGGTGTGTCAAAACGGGATGTTGGTTGCTCTGGACGCAAAGATTTTCATGCGGTAACGACACAAATGCTTTCGGTATATTTGCGAGGGAAAAAACCGAATGTGCCTGAAGAAATTGGGAATATTGAAGTAGTTTCTTCTTCGTATCACGGGAACAAACTCCGGTTAGGTCACTTGGTGGGCAATAAATTTGTGATTAAAATACGAGAAATTGAATCCTATAGTTTTTCAGAAACAGAGCAAACATTGCACGACATTTCAAGTTCGGGAATGCCGAATTATTTTGGTCCTCAACGGTTTGGCAATCATGGAACGAATCACAAACTTGGGCTGGCACTGGTCAAAGAAGATTGGGATGCATTAGTTTCATTATTGTTGGATGGCAATGAGCGCCATCATGACTTTGTTCGCGCGGGTGAATACAAAAGGGCCTTTGACGCTTGGCCATTTGGTCAACCCGCAGAGCGCAACGTTCTTGAAGCAATCGTTTCGAGTAAAACTTCACAGCAAGCATGTAAAACAGTTTCAAGAGATTTACAAAAACTTTGGGTGAATGCGCTTCAGTCCTATCTGTTCAATCAGGTGCTCGAAGCAAGAGTTGCTGATGGTACATGGGACAAACTTATTCAAGGCGACGTTGCGTGGAAACATGACGGCGGAGGGCGAACATTCGAAGTAACCCAAGAGGAATTACTTGACGAAACCCTGCGGCAACGAATCGAAACATTTTCCCTTTCGGCTTCTGGCCCATTGTGGGGTTCAAAGATGCGCATGCCTGCTGGCAATGTACTCCAAAAAGAACTTGTAGTCCGTGAGTCACTTGGTATTAGAGATGTCCACCTTGAAACCATGCGGAAATTCGCTTCTGGCGCACGACGTGCGCTTCGAGTCCAGGTGACAAACTCCAGTATTTCCAAAGCATCCGATGAGCATGGTCCATTTTTTAAACTGGAATTTTCGTTACCCGCTGGTAGCTATGCCACAACCCTCATCCGCCACATCCTCTAAACACATTCTTTTTCGAAGTGACAGTCACTTTTGAGGGTTGGAAAAATTAGCGGCGGGATTTGAAGAAGGATTGGAGGAGGGCGATGCAGTCGGCCTCACGGACACCGCTGGTCACTTCGCACCGGTGATTAAGTCGTGGATCATCAGCAATTTCATACAGGGAGCGGCAAGCGCCAGATTTTTGATCACTCGCACCAAAAACAACACGATCGACCCGGGCATTTACGAGTGCACCCGCACACATTGGGCAGGGCTCAAGCGTGACTACAAGCGTACAGCCATGCAACCGCCAACGTCCAAGTTTGTTTGCTGCATTTGTCAAGGCAATAATTTCAGCATGGGCCGTCGGGTTAAGGTCAGTTTCTTTTCGATTGAAACCTTCGCCAACAACTTCGTCGTTATGAAAAACAACCGCGCCTATTGGCACCTCTTCAATGGCCAAAGCACTGTGCGCAAGTTCGATGGCGTGTGCCATCATTTGATCATCAGTCATCATTTGCTTCACTCGATAATCGCGATATCGGTACCCAAACAATCAATTGGATGCCAAGTTCGTACAGCATGTATAGTGGAATAAGCATCATGAGCATTGACACAATATCTTGTGGAGTAATGATTGCAGAGATAAGCGCAAGAACGAGCAAAGCATAACGCCGATTTTTTCGCAGCCAATCTGGCTTCACAACACTGAGCCAGCCCAAAAGAAGCATCACCATCGGTAGTTGGAAAGCAATTGCAATTCCAAACATCATCATAATGACAAAACCTAAGTAACTGCTTAACTGAAACTGCTGTGAAATGAGTGAGCCATGACTCATCGGCATCGTTAGTGTCTGGAGTAACCTCTGTTCGGTGGATGGCACTGCGACGGTCAAGACGCCTTCGGGCATTTTTATCCAGGTGTCGCCAAGTGCGGCAACTTCAGGTGGTGCTTCTAAAATTGGAAGTGAGACATTCGACATGGATTCACCGATGGCAATTGCACTTGTTTGCAGTTCAATATTTCCAGCAATTGTCACCATGAAATCGAGAATGACTGGAAGCATGAAAAAATACATCAATGCTAGACCAAGCGCGCCAAGTAGGGTGCTTAATGGAATAAGAAAATACACGAATTGTCGTTCGTGATGATGCAGCCCTGGTGAAATAAATTGCCAGAGTTGGTAGAGAATCCAAGGCCCTGCGGTCAGAATCGAAGCGCCAATGGCTATTTTCATTTCAGCAATAATGAATTCGGGTGGGCTGAGCACTTGCACTTGAGTAGGTAAACCGTGTTGCTCGAGGACTGCATACAGTGGAATCAAAAACCAACGCACGATGTAATCAGCAATAAAGAAGTACAAAACAGCGAGGGGAATCGGCGGGATAATGCACCAAATGACCCTCGTTCGAAGTTCTTCGAGATGGTCACCGATGGACATCGTTCCTTGATTTTGCTGGGTATCGTGTTCCATGTATTACGATGTACAGGATACCCTTTACAAGGCAAGTTATACTGCACATCTGCAACGAGATTTACTATGGCAACAACAGACGATTATTACAAATTACTAGGGGTAAGCCGGACGGCAACTGCGGATGAAATCCGCAAGGCGTATCGAAAACTTGCAAGGAAATACCACCCAGATGTGAACAAAGCTGACGATGCTGCGACGAAATTTTCTGAGGTGCAAGAGGCGTACGACACGCTTTCCGATGCTGCCAAGCGCAAAATGTATGACACATACGGCTCCGCAGGTCCAGGAGCTGGATTTGGCGGTGGATCACCTTATGGAGGAGGTCGCGGTGGACAAGGTGGAGGCTACGGGCAACAGGTCGATTTTTCAGATATTTTTGGTTCCGCATTCGGTGGAGGCGGGGCAGGTTCACCATTTAGCGGAGGTATGGGCGGTGGTCAGCCACGGCCATCCAAAGGGCAGAACCAGGAGGCGAGTATAACGGTAACGTTTATGACAGCACTTAAAGGTGGTGTTGAAGATATTCAAACAAGCGACGGTGTTTCAAAAGTTAGAATTCCTGCGGGTATCGAAAGTGGTAAAAAGTTACGGCTTAAGGGCAAGGGGCACCCCGGTGTAATGGGCGGTGAAGCGGGCGACTTGATTGTTACCGTTTCAGTTGGTGGTCATTATCTTTATCAACGAAACGGTCTCGACGTAGAAATGGATGTTGATGTAAATATCGCAGAAGCAGCACTTGGTGCCAAAGTAACACTCCCACTTCCACTTGGCGGAAGCGTTGATATGTCTATCCCAGGCGGTGTTTCAAGCAGCAGTCGCTTGCGTGTAAAGGGCAAAGGCTGTGAGACATCAAACGGAACTCGGGGCGACTTTTACGCGGTCATTCACATTATTGCACCAACCGATTTGGATGATGAAACAAAAGAATTGCTCGAAGAAGTAAAGAATCTATTGCCCAACCCTCGAGCCGAAGAAATAAATGAAGAGTAAGCAAGCGGTTGTTTTACTTTCCGGCGGATTAGACTCATCAACAGTCCTTGCGATGGCAAACGACAAAGGGTTTTCCTGTCATGCATTAAGTTTCGAATATGGTCAGCGGCACAACATAGAACTTGCGTGTGCAAAAAATATGGCTAAAACCCTCGGCGTCGCTTCACATGTTATTTCTCGTATCGACTTAAGTGCCTGGGGCGGATCTGCATTAACGGCTGATATTGAAGTGCCCAAGGACGGTAGGGATTCGGGAATACCAATTACATATGTGCCTGCTCGCAACACAATATTTTTAAGTCATGCACTTGGTTTTGCAGAAGCGATTGGAGCAAGAGATATTTTTATAGGTGTAAATGCGGTGGATTATTCTGGGTATCCCGATTGCCGAGGCGAATTTGTGGAAGCATTCCAGACGCTAGCAAATCTAGCGACAAAAGCGGGTGTAGAAGGTGACTCGTTTACTATTCATGCACCCTTGTTGGAAATGACAAAGGTTGACATTATAAAACGCGGGCATGAACTCGGTGTCGATTATTCTTTGACTCAGAGTTGCTACGACCCAAGCGATAGCGGCAATCCTTGTGGACAGTGTGATGCCTGCCGTCTTCGCGATGCCGCTTTTTTTGAAATTGCTTAGTTTAATCTAGCCGCGATAGATTAATTATCAAAAGAGAGTGGTAAATAATGGGCAGACTATATGTCGAGGTTTTTCACTTCGAGGGCGTGGTCTTCGATGTACTTTCGGCGGCATTCAACTTGCTCACCCATAAGTGTCGTGAACAATTGGTCCGCGTCAGATGCAGCATCCCACGTTACTCGAAGCATGGTGCGTTGCTCTGGATCCATCGTTGTGTCCCATAGCTCTTCAGGATTCATTTCACCAAGGCCTTTGAAGCGTTTGATTTCAATACCACGGCGACCAATTTGACGAAGCGATTCAAGAATATCAGGAATGTTTGGAACGTTTACAACTTCTGCTTTGTCACTATTTGCATCAACAGACCACGCGTATTTCGTAGAAAGAAGCTCACCACTGACGGTTACTTCTTGTGTAAGGAAGTAGTCCTTGATATCAATGTTGCTGCCGTTTAACGTATCGATGACGGCGTCGATTTCTCGGTTTTCATGCAGTTCACGCAGCGCAGCAATTCGAGCAGTGTTAACGTTTGATTCTTCAACAGTCATATCGTCGAGAAGCAGATCGTTTTCCGCAATAATTTTTCGTGCCTCTTCTTCATCCCAGCAAACGACTTCATTGTTCATCCAGACGACACGGAAGCGCGGAAGCCTGTTTTTGCTTTCAGGGTCATCCTCGCGCAGGGCAAGCAATTTATTGAAAGGAGTGCCGCGACGTTCGGCGATATTGATAAGTTCAGAAAGCCGTGATAATTGTTTTGTGACACGACCGAGCTCTTCTGCTTCGATTCTTTGCGTCTCTTCCCCGTTTTTATCACGGACAATCAACGAAGAAGAGTTTATAACCATATCCATAAGGAGTGAGGTCATCTCGTTTTCATTATTGACATAGAAACTTTTCTTGTTTCGTGTCACTTGGTACAGCGGTGGCTGCGCAATATAAATTTTCCCTTGACGAATGAGATCGCCCATTTGTCTAAAGAAGAAGGTAAGAAGAAGTGTACGGATATGCGAACCGTCAACATCGGCATCTGTCATGATGACAATTCTTCCGTAACGTAATTTTGAAATATCAAAGTCTTCGCCGATGCCACATTGCAGTGCTTGAATCAAAACACGAATTTCTTCAAAGCCAAGAACCTTATCGATTCGCGCTTTTTCAACGTTTAAGATTTTACCCTTCAAAGGGAGAATAGCTTGCGTGTCATGGTCGCGACCACCCTTAGCTGAACCACCCGCCGAATCGCCTTCAACAATAAAAAGCTCAGATCGGTCTACGTCATTTGTCACGCAGTCGGCTAGTTTTTGTGGCATGCCGCCAGATTCAAGTGCACCTTTTCGCTTAATCAAATCACGTGCCTTGCGCGCTGCCTCTCGTGCTTGCGCGGCAAGAATTGCTTTTAAGCAGATTTTCTTTGACTCAGAAGGATGTTCTTCGAGCCATGCGCCTAGCAGTTTTGAAACCAGAGAAGAAACAATAGATTCAACTTCTGGGTTGAGGAGTTTTTCTTTTGTCTGGTTGTTGAACTGTGGTTCTGTGAGCTTTACCGAAATAATGGTCGTTAAACCTTCACGAAGATCGTCGCCGCTTGGCGTTAATCCTTTGATAAGTTTGTTACGTTTTGCGTATGCGTTGACTGTTCGGGTAAGTGAAGTTTTAAAACCAGAAACATGCGTTCCACCATCTGGGTTTACGATGTTGTTGCCAAAAGCAAGGAGCACTTCACTAGTTGCATCGGTGTACTGCATTGCAATATCACAAACAGTTCCAGTTTCTTCATCTGTATACGAAAGGGCAATCGGCGAACTGTATTCATTTTTGCCGCGGTTGAGATAACTGACATAATCAGCAAGGCCTTTTTCGCTGTAAAAAGTTTCTTCGCGAATCTTGCCGTCTTTATCAACTCGCTCGTCTATAAACCGAATAGCAACGCCAGGATTTAAAAACGCAAGTTCGCGCAACCGATGTTCAAGTGATTCGTATCGAAACACCGTGTCCGGAAAAATTTCTGGATCAGGTAAAAATGAAATGCGAGTGCCAGTTGATCGTGTTTCGCCTTTGTAATCTTCGATTTTTTGCAATGGCTTCGAAACATCACCACGTGAGAAGCTGATCATCCATGTTTCGGTTTCTTTAACAACTTCAACGCGAGTCCAGATGGATAACGCGTTGACACATTTCACGCCGACACCGTGGAGACCACCAGAAACTTTGTATGCGTTGTCGTCAAACTTGCCGCCAGCGTGCAGTTGTGTCATGATGACTTCAACAGCAGGGCGGCCGTCGATAAGCGGATTTTCGCTTTTCATTTCGTCGACTGGCATGCCACGTCCATCATCAATAACAGTGCAGGAACCGTCAACACCAATTCGAACAGTAATTGTTGTGGCAAAATTTGCCATCACTTCATCGATGGCGTTGTCTACGCACTCGTATACAAGGTGGTGCAATGCGCCGAGCCCAGTACCGCCGACATACATCCCCGGACGTTTACGAATGGCTTCTAAGCCCTCAAGAACTTGAATTTGTTCAGAGGTGTATGTGTCTGGTGTTTGTGTCATGTAATTTGGGGCTCTACCTTCGTGAAAAGTGGTGTTTTTGTGGGTAAAACCGAACAAACCAGTCCCTTACCTACGTATGGTTAGTATACCTTTTTACACCCGATAATGCCCTCAATTAACCCTCTTTTGGGAGAAGCAATACGTTGTTTTTGAAGGCATACCACCCTTGAAGTCGATACACTTCTATCTACACATCTGATGGCTCAAACCAATAACGAACAAAACCAAATAGACCCTTCGAAAATCGCAATAGCAAGGCGTGCTTTTATGCTTGCTTCGGCACTTTTCCTGGTTGGTTGTGGCACAAAAAAGGTCGCCTCAACATTGCCAAGCCCAATTTGGCCAGGTGCAAAACAGCATGTCCTTGATGAAACTGTAATAATCTTGCCAGAGCCAACAATGACCTTGGGTGCGATTTCGCGTGGTAACTGGGCAAAAGGTCAGCTGATTCCACGACATATGAATCGAATGTTGCCTGTTCGATACATCACAATTCATCACGATGGTATGAATGCGTTTACTTCAACCGCCAAATCTTCAGCCGCATCAAGGCTAGAAACAATTCGAAAATCACACCTCCGCCGAGATGGTGGGCGGTGGGGTGATATTGGCTACCACTTTGCAATCGACCCCGCGGGTCGTTTATGGCAAGCGCGTCCGTTAACTTGGCAAGGCGCGCATGTTCGAGCGAAAAATGAAGGGAATATCGGTGTCGTTGTTCTTGGAAATTATGAACGTCAGTCTGTAAACAGAGCGCAACTCGCTGCAGTTTCTTCAACATTACAATCGCTTATGAAGAAGTATAAATTGCCCATGTCTAAAGTTCGTACACACCAAGAATGGGCAGCAACTGCTTGTCCAGGTAGAAGTTTGCAACAGGCAATGGTCGGCATTCGTGGCCGAAAGCAAATTTAGTTTGAGAAAAAAACTCTTTTTTTAAAGTTCGGGTAAAAATGTCGCGTATGATAAATACTCATGAGCGAACAAGTAGCAATAAAATTTAAACAAAAATTTCCTGTTATTTCTTTCCCAGAAACGATGCTATTGCCGCACGCGGTAATGCCTATTACGGTTGTCGAACCCCACTATTTTGCAATGATGAATCACGTACTCGACAGCAACGGACAGATAGCGCTGGCTTCTACAGTCGACTTGCCAAGCGCGTCGTGTGTTTCGGAACTTAGAAAAACAGTATGCCTTGGGCAAGTTGTGCAACATGAAAAAATTCACAACGGGTATAACTTAATGTTGTATGGATTGTGCAGAGCGGAAATAATGCACGAAATTCCAGCGAGTGATCACAATGCGTTTCGTACAGTGAAGTTGCGACCACTCGAGGACAATGGACAAGAAGATCACGAATTAGAAATATACCGAGTGGAGCTACTCCATTTTATGTTTCGCCCGAATATGGAACGGCTTGAACAACACAAAACAATTATGGATTGGATTGTAGAATCAACGATGCCCATTTCTTCGTTGTTTGAAGTGGTGGCGTGCACATTGTTTCAAGACAGTGAGTTTCGGTACAAATTATTGTGCGAGCCATCCAAAGAAACGCGTTGCATTCTTGTTTTAAAGGAGTTAGAAAAACTTGATATCGCTATTTCCATGGCGGATAAACAGCCGAAAGATCGCTGGGAAAACGGCACTTCGTTGAATTAATTTGCGACTCATTCTAGAACATCCCTGGGTAACATCTCTTCCTTTCGTCACTCTTGGGCTAATATTGCTTTGGGTTGGATTACGGGAAAATTTACTAAATAGAGTTCGAGTGGGGGTGGTTTCACTTCTTCTTGCAGTAACACTTTTTCTGGTGGGTACCTATGTTGTAACTCCCACTGAGCACGCTCGGGGTGTAGTCCTTGCGTTTGTTGAAGCTGTAATTGATAAAAGAATCAATGAGGCACTTGGATTTCTACATGAAGATGTTTTGTTGGTCGACGATTGGAGGGGCGCAAGTGGAACAGGACGGTCTGGTGTTCGTGAAAGTGTAACGATGCTCTACTCAAGGCATACATTACAGTTCAATACGGTTGTCAATATGCAAATTTTTGAAGGCAAAGACGACGTTCTGGTGCAGTTGTTTATGTTTACTCGACTTTCTGGGATTGGTTCTGTGCCTTCGACGTGGAAAATAAGGGTCCACGAGGGTTCAGGCGGTGTTTGGGAGATTTATTCCATTGATGCAGTTGAAATTGGTACACGCTCTTTTCGATAGCTTGACCAGTGCAACTGCGAGGGCTGATACAATGCGTTGATGTCAAAAATTTGGATAGATGGTAATTTTGTAGAATCTTCAGAAGCTAATGTAAGCGTGTTTGACCATGGTTTACTCTATGGCGACGGCTGTTTTGAAGGAATTCGAATCTATAACGGTCGCATTTTAAAATTGCGCTCGCATATCGTGCGGATGTTCAAATCTGCAGCTGCAATTCGCTTACAACCACAACATTCCATTGATGAAATGGAAGAAATCGTTCGTGAGACGGTTGCAATCAACGAGCGAAAGGACGGGTACATACGACTCGTCTTTACACGAGGCAAAGGTACCCTTGGATTAAATCCATTCTTATGCCCAACACCGACAGTCTTTGTCATCGTTGAAAAAATCAAGCTATACCCAACAGAAATGTACGAAGACGGTATGTCGATAGTCGTTGCTAAACGCCCACGAGTTCCGAAAGAGTGTCTCGACCCGCAAGTAAAAAGTTTAAATTATCTAAACAACATTCTTGCAAAAATTGAAGCAATCGATGCCGGTGTTCTCGAAGCACTTATGCTCAATCAAAACGGCGAGGTTGCTGAGTGCACTGGCGATAATATTTTCATTATCAAAGATGGAAACATTGCTACTCCGCCAATTTCTGCAGGGATCTTGAATGGTATTACCCGCCGGCTTGTCATTGATGAAATTGCACCAGCTTTAGGGTACAAGATTGAACAACGCACCATCATGCTCAAAGAAGTTCTTGATGCTGACGAAGTATTTTTGACAGGCACTGCTGCAGAAGTAATTGGCGTAAGCCACATTGATGAACAAGTGGTTGGTTGCGGAAAAGTTGGGAAGATTACACATGCGCTTGAAGACCAGTTTAGGAAAATTGTTGCACAGAACGCGCCTGAGGATTAAACTTTATCCATGCGATGCCAATCGTTCGATTACGAACTTTGGCGCTGCACCGGGAGACCACCCGAACATATTGAAAAATGTACCACTTCTTGACCCAACGATTATGTTTACTTTGACCCGCCAAATTGTTACAAAAATACAATTGAACATCGAGCAGAAACAACAGCCAATGCAACAACAGGGCAATCAAGTTGTTCCAGTTGAAAAAGAACTTATTGATTCACTGTCAGAGAAACAGTAGTGCAATCTGTGGTGTGTGAGATAAGACGGTCCTTGTCCTGTGCAGACCAATCGGTAATCATTTTATCTGGAGCATTTTCGCCGTCGTGTACTTCGAGCAAGTCGTAGCAGTTGTCACGTTTTGCTGGAGTAAATCCTGCGCCTCGAATCATGCGACACAACTTCGCTTCGTTTAAACACCACGTTGTGCCTGCTGCACTCACAACATTTTCTTCAAGCATGACCGATCCAAGATCATTTGCGCCATAGTACAAAGCTGTTTGCCCAATTGCAGGACCCATCGTTACCCAACTTGAACCTATAGAATAAATGTTGTCAAGGAAGAGTCGGCTTATAGCTTGTGTGCGTAAATACGTGCTCGAACCAGCAAGTCGAATCCTGCGACCAAATTCCGGGTGTTCTGCTTTTGTGCCCGAGCCATCGAGTTTTGCAACGATATCGCCAGGGAATGGTTCGGTGCCGGACGCATCCCATTCTTTGACGCGCCCAAGTGGGGAGTTGTCAGGTTGGAATGGCCACGAGATAAATGCTTTGTACCGACCACCCCCGTGCAAACCAAAATCTTCGATTGATCGGTCCTGCCATGAACGAACAAGGTCCATGTGGTGAATTCGGTCAGCGACACCTTCGATATGACCGAACATCATCGTTGCGCTTGTGTTCATGCCGAGTTCATGCGCAACTCGCATCACGGTTAACCAAACTTCTGCGTTGCACTTTCCAAGGCCAATCTTTTCGCGAACTGCGGGCGCAAATATTTCGCCACCACCGCCGGGAATGGATTGTAACCCAGCCTCTTGTAACTTCGTCAATACCCAACGCACTTGGTCTTCAAGTGTGCTACCAGGAGTGTCAAAAAAGTTGACAAACTCAATAACTTCAGGTGGGCTAAATGCATGGATGTGAACTTGTGGAAATTTGTCCCGAAGCAAGTTGAGTAAATCTATGTACCAAGCAAGCGGGAGATCAGGGTTCATGCCACCCTGCATTAATATTTGTGTCCCACCAATATCTACGATTCCTTGTACTTTGTGCAAGAGAGCGTCATATTCAAGAGTGTACGCATCGTCTTCGTGACCGTCCCGCCGGAAGGCACAAAAGGTACATTTCGCAGTACAAATGTTTGTGTAATTGATGTTTCGGTCGACGATGTAGGTCCTTATGGAATCACCGTGCAGTGCTCGGCACCGTTTATCAGCCCATCGTCCAAGTTCAGGCAGAGACATCTCGTTATACAAACACTGTGCCTGTTCGCTTGTCATACGAAGGTTGCCTTCAGCTATGTCATGCAGTACGCCTGGGTCAAGAATATTTGCTTTGGGTGCAGTTGGTAAAGCCATCTTGAAAGTATACCTTAGCAGCCATCTTCGATGGATTTACATGCAAATTTACACGATGCAAGCAGGTCGGAAGTTTTTGATTGCAAGGCGTTTTTTGCATCGCTTTCGACCATTTGGTTCAAGTTGATTTCAACGTTCAATCGGGCAGATCGAGCAGCCGATTCAGCAAGGATTCCAGCAATGATTAAATCGCTGCTAAGCATTACGTTTGTTTTGCCTTGTAAGGTTTGAAGAGACGTAAGAATTCGTTCGCTCAATTCCATTGTTTGAAGCGGTACCTGAATTGCTTTTGCGAGTGCATCCTCCCAACGTTCAATTCGTGTTGGGTCATTCTTTTCAAGTTTCCAAAGCATATTAAGGGCTTCGTACGCATCGGCGTCTTCGTTTGCCAGAAGCAATGCATCGTCAGAAGCTTTCTGCAGAAAAGAAATACAATCGGTATGCAGGCTCTCGTGCTCTGCATACTTTTTCTTTCCCTGTGTGTACGCGAGCACCATTTGCCCAAGCGACGTGGAAAGTGCGGCGAGCAATCCAGCAACGGCACCACCGCCAGGCGTCGGCTGCTTAGATGCAAGCGAAGCAACAAGTTCATTGATGGTATGAGAACCTAAGTCCATTAGGAGCGAATCTCCGCTGAAAATTTTGCCGTGAGCATCGCGCTCGCTTCTGAAGCAGGAGCATTCACTTCTTCGTGTGTAAGCGTTCTTTTGCTATCTCGGAAACGAAGTTTGAGTGTTAATGATTTTTTGCCATTGTCAATATTCTTTCCACGGAAAGTAGTAATAAAAGTAACGTCTTCAAGGTAGTCAAGTTGTAACCCAACTATGGCATCGTGCACAGCGGACCACTCAATTGTTTCGTCAATCACCAGTGAAATATCACGTTCAATGGCGGGCTGTTTAGGAAGTGGGTTAGATTGAGTGTCTGGTGGGAACGAAGCAAGAAGATCACCAAGGTAGAGTTGCGCAACATGCATCGTGTTTGGTAGGTTCCAACTTTTTTGTACAGAAGTTGCAAGTCGTCCAACGTACCCGACAACGGTGCCATTGAATAGCACGTCTCCACCGGGCTCAAGCCAAGGTGTGCTATTTGTGCTGTCGATAGAAACATCATTATTTGCTGTCAAAATAGAACAGACACGGTTAACAACGCCACGTATTTCTCCAATCGAGTCGCTTTCTTTTGCGTCCATAAGAAGCGCAAGTTCAGTTCTTTCTGCGTGCGTTTCACCTTCAAGACAAAAGACAGAGCCAAGTTCTGCGAGCCTGAGTTCTTTTACGCCGTTATCTTCGTTGTGCTTGCGAACCGTGAGTAAACTTGGAAGGAGTGAAGGACGAAGGGCGGGTTCTGCAGAAGCGCGGTCGTCATCAATCGTCAGCGGAGTTTGGCCTTCGAACAAAAACTGTTCTGCAGCTTTAAGGGAAATGAGTGAGTGTGTGACACATTCGATAAAATCCATGCCTGCAAGTGCGTCAAGGACCGCGTGTCGACCGGCGGATTCGCCGCCAGAGTCAGGAACGCGCACTTCGATCGACTCCACAACATCGATGTTTTCGTACCCGTGTACGCGCGCAACTTCTTCGACAAGATCAATTTCTCGGTGGATGTCACCACGAAAGTGAGGGACAGTTGCTGTGACAATTCCGTTGTCTTCCGCTGCATCAAAACCGATGGAATTTAAATGTTTTGCAATCATTTCATCAGTTATTTCGTTACCCAAACGTTCTCTGCAGTAATCGGTTCGCATCCTCACAACAATCGGTTCTGGCAGTGGCTTGCCATCTTTAAGTATGCCCTTGCAAAGTGTGCCACCACCAAGTTCGAGTAACAAACCAGCAAGCCGATCAGCGCAGGATTCTACTTGTCTTGGGTTGACGCCTCGTTCGAAACGGAAACTCGAATCACTTGATAGATTGTGTCGTCTGCTCATCTCTCGGACAATGACAGGATTGAATGTCGCAGATTCAATAAGAATATTCTTTGTTTCAGAAGTAACTGCAGTTTCTGCGCCACCTTTTACGCCAGCAAGCGCAACGGGTTTTTTCGCATCTGCAATGACAAGGTCATCTGTTGTCAATTTTATTGGTGTTGCATCTTCGCCAAGGGGCAAGAATGTTTCACCCTCGCGGGCGCGGCGCACTTCAATTGTTTTTCCAGTAAGTTTGTCAAGGTCAAACACATGTGTTGGTTGCCCATGTTCAAAGAGCACAAAGTTCGTTGCGTCCACAACAGCGTTGCGAGGAATGTCGCCACGGTTTTCAATTTTTGTTGCTAACCATTCTGGAGAGTCTTGTACATGCACCCCAAGAATGACCCGCGCGGTGTACAGCGGGCAGAGGTCATGCTCGGTATTTTTAACAGATGCAGACTCTTCAATTGCCGGTCCCGTTTCATTGACATTATTTTGAGGAAGTACGAGTTCGTTTTCGGTCCGTGCAGCAATTTCTCTTGCTAGGCCTATATGACAGGTGCAATCGCCACGATTTGAGGTCATTTCAAAATCTTGCCGGACATCGCCATCTGGCAAATCATCGCGTCCCTCAAGCGGAAATCCAGCCGCTGTGAGCAGCTGAGCTTGGTCTTCAGTGGAGACATTGTTACTTAAATAGTCATTGATCCAGTTTGTAGTTACCAACATCCACGCAGAATAGCTATTCTGCGTGGAATGAGACGGCTTCAAACTATCGTGCTTGCATTTTTTTCCGCAATGCTCTTTACTGGGTGCTCTGCGAGACCCCAAATGACGGACCCGCTGTCGGTTGCGCCCAACGATTTTTCGCTTGACGTGACGGTAGTGACTACCGAACCCCACACACTTGCTCATATGAAATCATCGAGGTACGTCGTGTTTCCAAACGGTGCGTTGCATCATGGCGACGAAAAGGGTTGGGGTCCTAATACATTGCCAGGAAGAACAAGAACATTGTCGCGTGAACACATTGCAACGATTTGGAATCGCCTCGATCAAATGGGCATGTCGACACCAGAACGTGCTGATAAAACGGTTAATTTTCAAATACTTCCACGACCAAAAAATGGGTCGGTGTACATGATTGCGGTCAACAGCAATGGCGAATATTGGAATTATGTTCGGTATATCGAAGAGGGGCAAACAGCGGATCCGGCATTCAAAAGTTTGATTCGGATGCTTGCAAGTTATGCGTGGGCAACCGATCATCCAGAAGTTGAAGGGTATGAAGAGCCAACGCGCTATGACCTAGGCGGTAATCCATACGAACGATATATAGAGGTCCAAGCACAGTGAAGTGGTTATGTCTTTTCTGTTTTGCATTCCCATTCGGATGTCAACAGTTGCATCAAGGTAATTTTTTGCAAATAAAAATGACTGCTCCACAACAAGCAGTCTTGTTGATTGTGCAACAAAACAAAACGGTTTTGTATGGCGGCGGCGTTGATGCGGTTGATGGAAACACTTCTTGGCAAGGTGAAATGAATGCTGAGCAACAGAAAAAATATATGGCATTGTTGCAAAAAACTGCTTGGCTGACAACCGTCCCAGAGAGTGATACCAATAGAGGTACTGGGCATTATGCTATTGAGCTTCGCACAAGGAAACTCAATGCTCGTTTTACACTCCCTCTTGATAACAAAAACGCTACATCAATGTATCAATTACTAGAGAGTGTTGCACAAGAACGTCTTAGAAAACATTTGCGAGCGTTACCAAGACCTGATATGGACGTAATTATTGACAGGAAGTTAAAAAACAAATGACACCAGACCTAGCACTCGCAGAGTTACTTGCAGGCAATCAGCGTTTTGCGCAAGGGCAACCAACTGCAGCGAATCCGATTGAAGAACGAACTAAACATGTTGCTGGCCAGGCACCAGTTGCTGCGGTGATTCGTTGTGCAGATTCAAGAGTTGCACCTGAAATTGTTTTCGACCAACCCCTGGGAAACTTGTTTGTGTGCGGTGTAGCGGGGAACATTCCTACACCTGAAATTGTGGAGAGTATTGAATACGCTGTTGCGCATCTTGGAACAACTTTGATTGTTGTGATGGGACACTCAAATTGCGGTGCGGTTACAGCTGCATTAACGAGCGAAGTTGTCGATGGGCTGTTTGCTCAGGTAGCGCTTGCACCAACGCCAGATTTGGATGATTGCATCGCGCATAATGCAGAGCAGGGGATAAGTACTCTGTTGAATCGTTCGGTCATGATTGAAGAAGCAGTCAAGAACGGATTAGTCCAAATAGTTGCGGGCGTACAAGACATCGCAACAGGTAACTTTGAATTGGTTGCTCAGACTCAGTTGAACTGATTTTTAGTATTGAAGAGACTTTGCTTTTTAGAAATCTATTAGTCGGCTCAGTAATATCTATTTAATGTGTGTTCTTTCAATTTGATGCATAATGCACAGTAATGATTTACAAATATAAGGAGAATCATAATGATCCGTGCCATCGATCCCGTCTCTGGAAATCGCAATGTCCTTGGAGGCGAATTGTCTCCCTGCTCCATTGATCCCATGAGCGGATTTTACCGCACTGGCTGCTGTGAAACAGGCCCAGATGATCAAGGCTCACACACGGTCTGCATCATGGTGACGGATTCGTTTCTTGAGTTTTCACGTGCTTGTGGCAATGATCTTTCAACTCCAATGCCCCAGTACGGATTTCCGGGACTCAAGGAGGGCGATCGCTGGTGCCTCTGTGCTCCGCGGTGGCATGAAGCACTGGTCAATGGCTACGCGCCCCATGTCATACTCGAAGCAACGCATGAAGGTGCATTGCAACATTGCCAACTGGATGACCTGATCACCCACGCCGTCGAATGATTCAGCTGAGCATGTAGTGCATTAAAGATATTTTATATAGTGGAATTAGTTTGTTTTTTTGAGGCAACAGCGCATAATGGAATTGCGAACATTTACACAGAGATACATTTTTCTTTTGCCTATTTTAACTATCATCTTTAAACTCGAAAGCGCCTCATGAAATACTGCTTCCTTATTCTAATATCTGCTCTTTTCCTTGCTGTCTGCAGCACCTCCGCGCAAGCTCAGCAACTTGTCAATAAGAATATTAATGTCGATGGCGTCAATCGATCGTATCTGGTCTATCTGCCAGTCAAATACAATCCTGCAGAATACATGCCTGCCATGTTCTTCTTCCACGGCGGAGGTGGCACTGCAAACGGAGGAATCTTCGAATGCGACTTTAGAGGACTCGCCGACTCTGATCGTTTCATCGCCGTCTATCCACAGGCAATCGACAGCACATCTGGCCCAAACTCCTGGGACTGCTTGGGTGACTACCATGGTGGGGTCGACGAAGTAGGCTTCATGTCTGCCATGATCGATGCGATGGCTACCGAATACAACATCGATACTCAGCGCGTATATGCGGGTGGATATTCACTTGGCGGTAGCATCGTCTACGACTTTGCCGCCTATCTCCCAGATCGAGTTGCCGTGATTGCGCCAGTTGCTGCCAACATGTGGGAGTGGACGCTGAGCGACGTGAACTGGTCGACACCAATTGCCTGTGTTCATCTGCTGGGTACCAACGATTTCTATGCTCCATACAACGGGAACGCCTATAGTATTTCAACCAATACACAGAACAATCACTTCATCAGCCTAAACGGAGCGCAGACTACTCCAATCTCTGAAAACCTCGGTGGCAATATAACGCGATACACTTGGCCTGAAAGCGAAGGCTGCCACAGCCATCAGCATTACGTCCGTCAAGGAGGTGGACATGATCCCCCTTCCAGCTATTCACAGGGTCCTCAGTGGATATGGGATTACGCATCCCAGTACTCACTGGATGGCATCATCGAATGCGTAAGCAATTGCGCAGGCGACTTCAACGGTGATGGATATGTTGATGTGAGTGACTTGCTTGCAATAATTGATCAGTGGGGACTAACCGACTCCTCTGCAGACTTAAATTTCGACGGCATCGTTGATGTATCCGACTTACTCATAGTGATAGGCAACTGGGGGGAGTGCGAGTAATCCAAAAGTTCCACCAAGAAAATCTAAGAGCTCATTTCATATATAGGTTCGTCGCTGTGATTACCCCCGTGGTCCCACCCTGCTAGCAGAGAAATATTATTGTTACCCGCCCTTGTTGTCTACCCAACTCACTATCCAGCTGGTGCTATCTTTCCTCTTATAAATCGATGCCATACCAATAGTTCTTTCTAGTGAAAGACCATTCTGAACTGTTAGCAAAAATGTTAGCAGATGCCTACGGAATCACCACAAGGTAGACTGAGCCAACTGGCGCTATCCCACTTAAAAACGCTCCGAGCAGGACTCGAACCTGCGACCTGCGGTTTAGAAGACCGCTGCTCTATCCAGCTGAGCTACCGGAGCCAAGGTTGGTCATTGTACGCTAGAGAGGGTATCATGCCCACCTTGGTTCATTGTAAATGATGAGCTACAGGGCCGGTAGCTCAGCGGTTAGAGCTAACGACTCATAATCGTTCGGTCCCCGGTTCGAATCCGGGCCGGCCCATTCAGCATGAGTACTTCTACTCGACATTCCGGTTTTTCCCTCATTGGCATTTTACTTTCGCTTGCATGCGTTGTCGTGATGATGTCAATTTATATGTCTTCAGCAGACAAAGCAGTCACAGGGGGGAAAGGAAAATCTGCAAAGGGATCAGTTTGGGGAATGCAAGATCAAATCCAATTGCAACTGCTCGGGCAAGCACTCACTATTGACGCAATGTCGAACAAGCACAATCAATTTTTAACACCAAGCGTATTATCGAGATCAAACGATGTCTATGACAACAACTCTGCAAATTTTTGGTCAGCTATGCTTGTGCAAAATTTAGCTAAAGCAGAACAACTTGTTTCACGTGGCGATCGTGGGTGGGTTGAAGAGGCAAAGATAGATTATCGATCGCAAGATTGGGATCCAGATTTCTCAGTAGATTTGTCTGAAACTGCAAACGTGTCCTATGCACATATGCCATTGTGGGGTGAGCGGTTAAAGAAGCGATGGAATGTAAATGCACGGCGATTTCCGATTATGGGAAACCGCGGACCAGTAGATGGAGATGAAAACACAAACTCAGTAACGCTCGATGACGATGGTGTTTGGCGTGGTTGGGTGCTGCACTCGGATAACTCAATTAAGTGGGTTGAAGGGACGAGCGCATCTGGAGACAACCTCTTTCTCTTTCAGGGTGATAACGCAGGCGATGCAATCCTTGGCTACACAATAGAGTTGGACGATGCTGGTCCTACGTTTGTCTGGGATTAATCTACCTCGAATGCACAGTTCTTTTGCGAGCATTTAATTTACCGCGGGTAGATTAAATGTGGGTGAGGCCTGTGGTGGCGTCGTTAATCAGTTGTTGCGCGGAAATGCGACTACCTACAGCATTTTTCATCCATTGGTCAGGAGTTAGTCTTCCTATGGAGCAGATGCGTTTCGTTTCGGTTGCTAAGTCTTTACCCCGCATATGCGATTTGATTTGATGGCTGATGACGTGCCCAATGGTATAGTCAGGTAAATACAAAGGGTATCCGATCATGTGTTGGTACGCAGCGAGAATGTGATACGGGTCATCACCAAAATATTCTTTGAAGTAGCTGTTCCAGACTGTTTCTGCAATTGAAAGCATTTTATCACGAAGTTGCTCATTGGTTGCGTCGGGGTTTTTATAAAGCCATCGCCATGTGTAAAGTTCAACAAGTGAGGGGCCAGCAATTTGGCAGGCCGCAAGTAGCCCTTCGACGGAAGCAAAGGCAAATGCTTTTGCCTCGTCATCTTCTGGAAGTCCAACAACTTCCTTCGCCTTGTTTTGGTACAAAAACGCGAATGCTTCAGTACATGCTGTATTTGGCACGTTTCGAAGAAGTGGTCTTGGTACAAAATGTGTTGAAATGAGTTGTTCAAGGTTGTGCCCCAATTCGTGCATAGCAGTATCAAAGCCATCCCAACCGAGTCGGTCGTCTAAACGATTTGTACGAAGCCAGGCGTTGTACTCTGGAATGCCAGGGCGCATTGCATGTCCAGCACCACGAGCAATTTCAACATTCACGCGTGTGCCAAGAAATTCAGCATCTTCATTCGTGAATCCAAGTCCGCGTAATACTTCAGGTATTTTTGCTTGGAATTCAATTTCATCTTTGAACATTGCGGTAACTTTTTCATCGAGCTCAGCAGAGCTTGCGCCCTCGCTAATGTCTTCGAGATAAATATCGAATGCTTCGAGTGGCCGCCCAAGTTTGTCCGACATGTACTTGGCAATATCTTTTCGAACAGGAGCTTCAAGCAAATCAATCATGAGTTGCTCGACAGTTTCTTCAGGAATCTCTCGCTCTAGGTCAAATTTCCGAGCAATGGCTGTTGGGTGTTCGTCGTAGTAATTGTCGTAATCAATTGCAACAGAACGTTGCGTGTTTAACTGTTCATAACGGACGGGCCCGAGTAATTCGCCGGCATCTCCATCATCGATGGTGTTCGATTTTGGATCCCATTTACCCGTGCACGTTTCATCCATGATTTGTTTTGGAAGTGTTCCGTCGATATGGCGACCCATAACCCATGATAGTGCGCGTTGTTTTTCAAGGCCACCTTCTTGCGTATACCCTGCTTTTATTTCTTCTCGAATCAACCAGTGTGCGATAAGTTTTCTGTCTTTTTCGAACCATGATTTCCCGTTTACATCCACCATACAGCCGACGGGCACGTGGAATTCGCTTACAAACATATTCGCTTCATGTTCAAGCTCACGCGCACGATCGTTGACTTCTGCAGGAACGCGCGGCCCAAATGCCCTTCCGATTCTTGCTTCTGCCCATTCATCTGTTGACCAATCTTTACCAGCACGCAACATCGTTTCGAGGTCTGGCCGCGCGAAATTTAACAACGCGATAAATGCAATTTTTTGTTTATAAAATTGATCAGACAAATCCGGACAAGGGTCGAACATTGCCATGACATTATCAACTGCGGGCATTTCGTCACCACGCAAATCGGTCCACCTTCGAAGGTGTCTTCCTATCTCGTACAAATGACCACCAATTGAACCCATTGCACTTTCGTAACGGTCAAGAAGACGCGCTCGGTCTGCGTCGCTTGTCACAAAACTTTTTACGCAGAATGTTTTAAATGTTTCACCGTCGCCATCAGACATTTGCCAACGGTTTGCGACTCGGCGCACGCCTGCGGTTGCGCGTTCACATCCACCGAGTGCTTGTATAGTTTCTTCAATTGGTAATGGTGTCATGTTGTGTATGATAAAGCATGACATAAGGGGTCGTGCAGATTATAGTTCGATGCTATTCCACCCTGCAAAAATTCAGTGTACTTTCCGCCTGACTCTTGAATCATTGGAAGCCAGGGAATGATGTCCCACGGGAAAAGCAGGGGCTCAACTACTGCGTCCACTCGGCCAGTGCAGAGCAACATATACCCATAGCAATCGCTCCACCCGCGAGTCATACCACTTGCCTGCACGAGCTTTTGATAGAGCGGTTCAGAGTTTGTTTGTTTGTAATAATCATACGAAGTAGTACAAACCATCGCTTCTTGTAGAGATGATGTTGTGCTCATGCTTGAACCAGCTTTTCCTTGATAGATGATCCCTTCCCCCAGAACGGCGGAAATGGTTTCATCGAGTGCGGGAAGTGAAGCAACACCCGCGATCGGTTTACTGTTGAGTTCAAGCCCGATGAGTGTGCCAAAGAGCGGCACGCCTCGTGCGAATGAAGCAGTGCCATCAATTGGATCAACTACCCAGCGATATCCACTTGTGCCTTTAATTTCACCATGTTCTTCTCCAAGAAACCCATCTTCTGGAAATGCATCAAGCAACATGCTTCGCACCCGCAATTCCGCTTCAATATCAATGGTTGTTACTTCAGAACCATCTTTTTTTGATGATACAGTGAAGTTTTGCGTCAAAAAGTGAGATAAAACGAACGTAGATGCCTCTTGCGCCGTACCGTGAAGGGTCTGTATTCGCAATGTTTTGTCATTCATGAGAGGAGTATCCTACCAACACAACGTAAGTCCTATAACAGAAGCACGCACCTTATAATCGGTACTTATGTTCCGTTAACCGTGTTTTTACATACAGAGTACCTATTTTAACAAGGCGTAGTTTGAAATCTCTCCTACGTAAGCACTTTGTTTATAAACCCTTACATTTCAATGGTACAATGCAATGTTGCCTTGGTGGGCACGCTACTCAAGTAGCCAATGAGCATGAGAACATATATCTCCAATTCAACCAGTCGGTTAGCAGTTGTTTCAGCATTCGCTGTGGTTCTTTGCACAAATGCATTTGTAAAAGCGGAGACTATTTTGGTCCCAAAGCGTGTCGCAACAATTCAGGAAGCTATTGATTTAGCCCAAGGCGATGATGTCGTGCTTGTTGCACCAGGAAGATACGACGAAGCGATCGATTTCAAGGGTAAGGCTATTACACTCAAGAGTGAAAAGGGTGCGGCACAAACCACCATTGATGGCTGGAACCAGGATGATAGCGTTGTAAAGTGTATTAGTGGCGAAGGCCCAAGTACCGTGCTCGATGGATTTACAATAACTGGGGGAACCGGCAACGAAGATTTATACTCAAAACAAGAAGCAGTTGGTGGCGGTTTGTTATGTTTGCATTCAAGCCCGACAGTTATGAATTGCATCATCGTGAGCAACACAGCGAAATACCAGGGCGGTGCTGTATTTAATGGCGACCGATCGAACACCGTATTACGAAACTGCATTATTAAAGACAATACATCTGAACGCGGTGGTGGATTTTATAATGGGCGCGGTCGCCCAGAAATTATTGATTGCGAAATTTCACACAATAGCGCCACGTACGGCGGTGGTGGAATGTATAACTTTGGATCTGATGTTCGAGTTGTCGATAGCTTGTTTGCGCACAACCGCGCAGATTACAACGGCGGTGGCGTGTACGATTACGACAGCGGTGGAAACCTTGTCGCGACTGTCTTTAAGGATAATGTTGCACTCTTCAGTGGTAATGCTGTGTATCGTGCGTACAAAAGTGCAATGCTTGTTGATGAAGATTGCACATTCATTATGGAACACGACACAATTTCAGGTTCAGGTGGATACATGCTTGCACAGGGTAAACAGCGGGGAGCTTGCTGCGTAGGAACTGGATGCTTGGTTGTGGATGAACGATCTTGTGTTTCTGCGGGTGGTTCTTGGCTTGGTCCAAACACAACTTGCGAAGACCAAATGATTGCCTGCCCAAAACCCAACACGGGTGATATAAACACTGATGGCGTTGTGGACATGATGGACCTCGTACTCGTTATGACGAGTATGAATTCAAGTTTTACGAATTAATCCACTCTTGCAAAAGAGTGTGAAGTGTCGCAGCCGGAAGAGATTTCGGCATTTTTTTTGCACATAAAGGTGCAATAAGGATCGGAGATTGCGCACCCATCAGTGGGGTTCTTCCGTGCGAACCTTTTACTTTAGAGGTGTCGACCGAGATGACATCGAGCAGTGTGTTACTGCCTAACTTCTTCATCAGTATTTTACATGCAATTCTCACTTTTGAACCACGCCAACCATCGGCGAGGAAAAGTTCACGCGGATCATAGCCCGGCTTGGCATGAATGTTGACAGTCGCTTGGTAGTCTGGCGCTTTTGCATCATCAGTCCACCAATCATGTGAAAACCATTTATCATGATTTGCAACTACGACGATGTCGCCACTTCGCTCATGTGCAAGTTCACCGCGCTCGTCACCAACATAGACAAACTCAATGCCTGGAGTATTCCGAAGAACCTCTGCGACCTTGTTTATAGTCGAGTCATCTTTTACATACACATGTGCTACTTGGTGATCTGGTACCGCAAAACATTCGCTTGCTCCAGCGTCGAGGTATTCTCTGCCAACTTCCTCACGCACTGAAAGCCAACCATGTTCACGAAGTTCACAGTTTATGGCAACTGCGCCGTTGACTTCTTCGATGCCGTATTCACTGAGAATACAGACCTGCACACCCTGCTGTTGAAAATGGTCTATGAGCCGCCCAACTTCGACATCAACTGCTTGCAACTCTTTTGTGATGATTGGATGATTGGGACCAAATTTTTGCAGTGCATAATCAAGGTGTGGTATGTACACAAGCGTAAGCGTGGATTGGTGTGTCTTGTCAACTTCTATGGTTGCGTTAACAATCCACTGCGTCGATTTGATGCTCGCCATTGGTCCCCAAAAGTGAAAGAGCGGAAATGGACCTAATTTGTTTTCCAATGTTTTTCGAAGTGGACTGGGTGTTGTCCAGATGTCTGGAATTTTTCGACCATTTGCGCAGTAGATAGGTCTTGGTGTTACAGCAATGTCTGCTGTGGAATACATGTTGAACCACCAGAACATATTTGTAACAGAGAACGTGTTGTTTTTTGCACGAAGCACATCCCATATCTTTTCCCCCTCAACTAACTTGTTTGATTGCCGCCAGAAAAAAGTTTCTTTCGTTTCTCGTTCATGCCACCCATTTGCAACAACGCCGTGATCGGATGGCGTGTTGCCGGTAAGCATTGAACTTTGCACAGTGCAAGTTACAGCAGGGAGTGGGGGTTCCAATGAAGTAATGGAAGAAGCATTGGCAAGCGCAGTGATATTCGGCGTGTGTTCACCGAGATGTGCTTCAGTAAGACCAACAACATTAATGACAGCAACGCGTTTCATGTACCGAGGATTTTACGGTGAAACCCGACTGTGATGACGAAACAAACGGCACATAATCCAGCGATTGCATATTGTTCAAGCGTTGATGCAAGAACGCAGTCGACCAGGCAGAACCCTGAAAGTATTCGGTGCATGCCATCCATTTTTTTGTTTGCTTTGAAATCGACCCAAGCGAGCCAGATCCAGTACACCATGAAAACAAGTGGTATGAGTGCAAACCATATGATTGGTAGTTGAGTGAACACAACATAAAAAGGGGGGAGCAGCAGCAACCAAGTAACCCAAACGTGATTTATGTTTTTCTTATTTTCAAATCGCCCAATGAATGTAAGCACTGCGGTGTAGAACGCGAGCGCAATGCAGAATGTCAAAACTAATGAAAGGCTCGATCCCTGCGTTGGATTTGCAACTATGAGATACACAAGCCCGCGGCAAAGTGCCATGTATGCAACTGCAGTGATAAACCACCGATGAAAAAAAGTATACAGAAGAACAGCTGTAACAAGTAGGATGAGTCCATTGGCGGCACCGTGTCCGAAACCAAAAACAGAAACAGCACCAAGAATGGCTATTCCTACTGTCCATGCTGCGTATCTTGAAACTGCGCCAGATGGAATAGGTCTACTTGGACGATGTTGCTGGTCGTACTTTGCGTCAAATGCATCGTTGAGAATCATGCCTGCAAAGTAGACCGCAAAAATACAAATTGCGAAAAATATGTTGAAGCTCAAATCCCAGGTGAAGTGCTTGCCTTGCATCTGTATTGCAATAGCAGTGCCGACCAAAATGTTACTTGCAACTGTTGGCGCATTGCTGATTCGCATCATTCCAAGCCATGCTTCCGATTTGCTTATTGGCTGATTTGCTTCTTTGCCCATGCAAGTTCCTTTGTGATTGATGAAACTAGTTCGCCTTCTTGTAGTTCTTTGGGGGTTACGCTCCAGGTATACGTTTCAACCTCCCAGTCGGTTGCGCCGGCTTTCTGAAGAATAGGGATGGACGCAATTAAGTCGTGCTGTGTTGTGCGCAATTCGCCTAGCTTGTTTTTGTGAATTGGCACGTGGAAATGCACTCTGCAATTGCCCGATTGCACAGCGCTTGGGACATCAGAAAAATGTTCAAAAAACAAAATGTTCTCTTCAGTTTCGATGGTTGTCTGGTGTAAATACGTTTGTTCATCGCGTATGAAAGAAGTGTTTGTTTTTGCAGACAACTCGAACTCAATAGCTGATGAAAGTTGCACTTTGCCGATTGCAAGGCCAGCGTTTTTGTAATGTGTGACGCAATCCTCTGCACTTTCTCGCATAATGGCGGCATGGCAGGTGTCATGGCATACGCGAATATATCGCCTCGCTCGCTGGTCGTCCCTAAAATGTGTTGCAAAAAACTCACAGAGTTCACTGCTTCGTTGCAATCGACAACCTGGCTCAGTTTCGATATCGATATGAATGCATTTACTTGTTTGTTGTTCGATTTCTTCAAGCGCATCCACGCACCGGTTCAGTTGCAACGCGCATTCTTCATTTGTAAATGACTCGTTGTTCCAACCAAGTGGCAGAGTAGAAATACCGGCTTCGTCTTGGTCAGTAATAGAGGAAAGGATCTTTGCAAGACGTACGGTGTATTCTAGTCGATCGTCTTGTGACCAGTCTGGCTTGTATACTTTGTGCCGCACACGCTCTTGGTGAAAGTTCGAAAAAGGAAAACCATTGAACGTGAATGCGTGCAAGTTGTATTCTTTTAATGTGTCTTTAAGCAAAGCAGTATCAACTTCTCGGGATGCCAAGTCTGAAAGCCATAAACCAACGCCTAATTGGACGGACCCATTTTGTTGAACTTTGCACGAATACGTTTTTAGATTTCCAAGGACATCTATGAAAGAATCCCCACTATGCACATTGGTGCAGTAGCCAAGCATTACTTGACAGAAAACTTTCCGCTTTGCGAGAGAAATGAAAGCGGGTTGTCATACGAAATGGTATTAATTATTGCCTGTGAGTGGCCACGGCTTGCGAGTTCAACGCGACATTTTGGCACGGCAAGTGGATCACTTGGCCCCCAGTCACCAGCAGAGTTTATCCACAATCTATCAGTGCCATGTATCTCAATAATGTCTGCAGCGCGTTGCGGTGTACATTTACTGTCAGGGTATAACGTCATGCCTGCCCAGAAACCTCGGTCAAGCACTGCCCGAACGGTGTGTTCTTCGACATGGTCGATTAATACGCGGCCTGGGTCAATCGAAGTGTTGTCGATTGCATCCATGATGAGATTTGTCCCCTTGAGCTTGTCTTCAAGGTGCGGAGTGTGCACAAGAACTAGTTGATCTAAACGTTGCGCAAGTGCAAGCTGCTCTTCGAGAATGATAAGTTCATTCTTGCTGTTTTTGTTTAAACCAATTTCGCCGATGCCAAGGACATTTTCGCAATCAAGAAAGTCTGGAATGATAGAAATAACTTCGCGAGCAAATCCTACATCTTCAGCTTCTTTTGGATTGATGCATAGCCAGCAATGGTGGTTGATCCCGTACGTTGCAGCACGTTTTGGTTCGGTGTCCGTTAGTTGCCGATAGTAATCAACGAAACCCTGAGCGCTGCTCCGGTCAAAACCCGCCCAAAACGCGGGCTCTGTAATAGCAACACATCCAGCTTGCGCCATGCGCTGATAGTCATCAGTCGTTCGAGAGACCATGTGTATATGTGGATCGATGTACGGCATTACGAAACTGGCGGAACAGCACCGCTTGCGCCTTTCATGCCTGCGAATTCAATTGGTTCAGTCGTTTGGTCGCTGAGCAAGTTGAGGATGCGCTGAGTTCGACCCTCCTTGCCGGATTGTAATTCTTTGATGCATGAGAGTAACGCTTCAATGCGAAAGTCTGAAACGCCATCGGCAGTTCTATCGACCCTGTCAAGAAATGCAGCGATGTCTAACACTTTTGCGCGGTGTTCTAGAAAGTATCGATCAACAATAGCTTCTTTTGTCATGTTGCTTGCCATAGATGTAGATTCTACATGAGTTCACTAAGGGCTTGTCGAACCACTGGTGCATCAAGTGCATGCACATCAATTGGCTCAGCGATGCCTTTGAGCATGAGCAGGGTGAGATTCCCACCAAGATGTTGCCTGAACTCTTCAATTCCGTGAATGAGTTCGTCTTGCATCATGTCGCAGTGGGCAGTGGGCAGTCCAAGTGATTGAAGAAGTGTGATTGCGCGGTTGGCAACACTGTCGTTGAGCAAGCCAAGCCCGACACTGCAACGAATATCGATGGCGAGTCCAATCGAAACAGCATCTCCATGCGCGAGCGAGTGCCCAGTCATCTGCTCTAATTTATGAGCTGCCCAGTGGCCAAAGTCGAGCGGACGAGCATCAAGTCGTTCGAATGGATCTCCGCCTGCAGTTATATGTTTAAGATGTAACAGAGCAGATTTTTTTATCACTTTGACCATTGCTTCTGAATCTCGAGAAACGAGTTGCGGAGCATACGATTCAATTTCATCAAAGAAATCTGCGTCTTTAACTAAAGCAACTTTTACGGCTTCGCTTAATCCCGAAACCCAGTGTTGGTCATTGAGCGAATCTAAAAGACGAAAGTCGTTTACAACTGCAAAGGGTGGGTCGAATACACCGATGAAATTTTTCTTTCCGAAATAGTTCACGGCATTCTTTACACCTATCCCAGAATCGCACTGAGCAAGGGTGGTTGATGGCATACGGACGATGGGTATTCCTCGATGTGCAATGGATGTTGCGTACCCGACTGCGTCAAGCACAGCGCCTCCACCGATGACCAAGACACACGAGCGGCGACAGAGGTTGTTCTCGTTGATTGAGCACAGCACTTGGTCAACAACTTGCATGTCATTTTTCGCGGCTTCACCACCTTCGACGACAATCGGTTCATGGAAGGTGTGTTGGTTTTCTGAAAACCACTTAATTAACGCTTTGGTAACGATTGGATTGCTTGCATGCACACCACGGTCAAAAACAGGCAATGCTTTTATAGGGGCAAGTGTTTCAAAAATAGAATCGAGC
>NZFX01000044.1 GCA_002689385.1 Phycisphaerae bacterium | reverse complement strand
TCCAATTTACATTCGTGCGAAAGAAATGCAACAAATTTCAACGAACCAATGGGTTGCAAAAGATGCACAAGCATCGACAAGTTCTTTTGCAACACCAGACCTCGCCATCGGTTCAGCAAAACTTGCCATCACCCAAGAAGAAAATGGTGACGCATATATTCAATCAAGCCACAACACCGTCCGTATGGGTGGGACTCCTGTGTTTTATTGGCCTTACTTTGCTGGCGAAGCAGGAGAAATTCCAATTCACAACTTGGTCGTTGGGTATAGAGATGGCTACGGTAAAACCATGGAAACAACATGGGACCTATTCACGTTACTTGGCAAGCCCCAACCAAGTGGGCTATCGCTTGACTTGCAACTCGATGGTTATGCCGACCGAGGCGTAGGAGTTGGGTTCGAGGCCGACTACAACAAAGATGGAACTCAGGCAGATCTCGACTTGTATTTCCTTGCAGATGCTGGCGAACAAAAAACTGCATCTGGCCGAACCATGACTGTCCCACACCACCAAAGGGGCTATGCATTTTGGTCAAGCAACACACAACTCAGTGCATACTGGACGCTGCAGTCACAACTAAGTTATATCACTGATGCTACGTTCATGTCCGTTTGGCGACAACCGGAGTTCAAAGAGCACACCGAATACGAAACGAGCATATATGCAAAGTATCAAAAAGAAAATGCTGCGTTTACCGTACTCACTAAAAACAGTTTGAACGATTACATCTCAAACAGTTGGCTGCTTGCTTCTCGACAATACACCGTCGATAAAATGCCTGAGGTTGGTTATCGAAGGTATGGCGATTCTATTTTTAGAAACATGATTAATTGGACCAGTGAAACGCGCTTCCTTCGCGAACGCATGGTCTTTCAAAGTGGAACGCCGAATAGTAACGGTCTTAGACGAAATGCATTTCTACTTCCCAATGGCGATGCAATTGGTGGAAATGATGCTATTTCGGATGTGCTTACTGCACAAGGATTAGGTGACGATTATCAAACACGATTCGTCACAAGGCATGAAGTTTCAATGCCATTGAACTTTGGCGGGATTCACTTCGCTCCCTTTGCAAGCATGCAAATGAATTGGCGGCTTGATGACGAGAACGCTGGAAGCAATCCCAATACAGATTACTGGTACAGAACCATTGGCTTTAGAGCTTCTACGCAATTCAACCGCATATACAACAATGTAGACAACGAATTACTTGACCTTCACCGGCTTCGCCACGTCATCGAACCATACCTCACTCTGTGGAATGGTGATACAGACCTTGATGACATCGGTGCAGTCCAGCAATACGATGCAGAACTTGACAACCTATCAACAGGCACGGCACTGTACGCTGGTGTTAAAAACACATTGCAAACATGGCGAGGCGGGCCGGGGCGTTGGTACCAAGTCGACTGGCTAACTATTGACACTGCTTTGCTTTTTGCCAGTAATGATGCAACGCAACGGTACGATAATCCACAATTTTTTAACTGGCGACCTGAGTACTCATCTCTTGCTGACGCTGCAATCGTCAACGGTAAGTGGCAGTACAGCGACAGTATTGCATTTATTGGAAATGGAACATGGGAACTCGATGATGGCACACTTTCTAGAGGGTCAATCGGAGCAGAATTAGACCACGGACGTGATGTTCGAACGTACCTTGAATACAGAGAGATCGGAAATTCAAATGACCAATTCCTCACGCTCGGTATGCAATATCAGTTAAGCAAACGATATTCGCTAAACTTCACTCCAACGTGGAACTTCAATACAGATGACATGCAATCTCTACGATTCACAGCAACTCGGCACTATCCTGAATTTGATTTAACCGCACAAATAACGCAAAATCAAATCCAAGACGAAACCACCTACGGCTTTCGTTTCCGCCTGCTTAAATTCTAATTCCCCACCAAAAAAACCCGATTCATCTTGGCCCGCGATCACTTTTCATTTCTCAAAGTGACCGTCACTTTTATAACACATTACATTTAAAACACTTAGGCTCATTCACTTTAAAAATGGGAAAAGTAAAAAAAGGGATTCAAGTTGCTCAATCGTAAGCGTAGACGGGCGTGCCTCAGCAGAGATGCCGTCTGGCAACGGCAAATCTCGCCCAAGAATAGAGCCCAGTTGTTTTCTTCGTTTAGCAAACAATCTCGTTACAAACTTTGCAAAGCCCTCATTGTCTGAAGAAGGTTTTTCGGTCTTTGGAACCATACTCACACAAGCACTCGTAATTTTGGGCTGTGGCCAGAAGCACGTGTTTGGCGCCTTCGCAATCAGAGAAATTTCCCCAAGGCGTTGCGCAAGAATGGAAAGCACACCCCAGTTTTCTCCGTCCACTTTTGACATCAATCGCTGCCCCACTTCGTATTGAATCGTCACGTATTGTCCTTGGCAATTGTGATGATTCGAAAGTAAATCTATCATCAGAGGACTTGCAATTTGGTAAGGCAAATTAGCAACGAGTTTCCATTTTCGATCGCCCAACACTTCGGTAACTTCCTCGTTGAGCCGTTTCTTAGAAAGACAATCACCATGAATCAACGTGATTGAATCACCTAGTCGGTCCGTAAGGAGTTCGGTCAACCCCCGATCCAGTTCACAAGCAACTACCGTACAACCTCGTTCTAAAAGCGTTTCTGTAAGCGTACCCGTGCCCGGCCCAATTTCGAGTACGACATCTCCCTCTTCAACATCAGAAGCATCCACGAGCTTATTTAGAATATTATGGTCATGCAAAAAATTCTGCCCAAGACGATGCAATGGCGAGAGGCCATACGCTTGCAACATGGAACGGATTTCACTGAGCTTTTGCAGAGTTACGCCTTCCCGAGGTAATCGCCACTCTCAGTGTTAATTTTTACGACTTGACCGATTTCAATAAAAGGCGGAACGCGAACTCGAGCACCCGTTTCGACTGTTGCTTCCTTCAACTGGTTCGTAGCAGTCGCCGCTTTTGGCTGATCAGTGGTTTCTGTAATTGCCAATTCAACAGAAGCAGGCAATTCAATTCCGAGTGATCGACCATCGTAGATTAGAATCAATACTTCAAGACCATCCTTGAGCCATTGGCTTTGGTCCTTCTCAATCACATCACTTCCAACTTCAAGTTGGTCATACGTTTCGTTATCCATGAAAACCCATGGGCCTAAACCTTGCCCACTGTTCTCATAAAGAAACTGCATTGGACGACGGTCAATATTTACTGCCTCGATTTTATCCGCGGTGTTAAAACGGTTGACTTTAATCGTACCTGTATCAACCGCTTTCATTTTTGCTTGCACGTACGCAGGGCCCTTTCCTGGTTTTACGTGGTCAGTGCCAATTATCACTTGCAACTTTCCGTCATAAATAAGTGCCTGACCTCTTCGTAATTCTGATGCCTTAATTGTCATTGGTAAATCCTTTTGCTTTTAGTGCGCGATAGCTTCGGCTCTAATTTCTCGTAGAACGGTGACTTTAATCTCACCGGGGAATGTCATTTCTTCTTCAATGCGTGCAGCAATTCGTTTCGACATTGCAAATGCTTCGCCGTCAGATATTGATTTAGCATCGACAATCACTCGTACTTCGCGCCCTGCTTGAATTGCATACGATTCCGAAACACCCTTTTGCTCCTTAGCAAGTGACTCAAGTTGCTCAAGCCGTTTCACATACATTTCCATTGACTCACGCCGTGCGCCAGGTCGTGCACTACTGATTGCATCCGCAGCCATAACGATCGGCGTATAGGGTGTAGTAGCGGGGATATCACCATGGTGACCCGCAACAGCGTTAAGAACTGCTTCCGATTTTTCGCCAAACTTGCGACAGAAATCCATACCTATTTGAGGATGCGTACCATCGATATCGTGGTCCATCGCCTTACCGATATCGTGAAGGAAACCGCAACGTCGAGCGAGTTCGCCATCAAGGCCCAATTCGTCTGCAATCACTTGGCAGAGGAAACCAACCTCAACAGAGTGACGCAATACATTCTGACCGTAACTAGTTCGGTAATGCATCTTGCCAGCAGCTTCAACAATTTTCGGGTGCAGTCCACGAATGTTTGTTTCCATGACTGCATCGTTCCCCTTCTTAACAATTGTTTCCTGAACTTCCTCTTTAATTGTTTCGACGACTTCTTCAATTCGTGAGGGGTGCACTTTGCCATCGGAAACTAATTTTTCAAGCGCTTTACCCGCGATCGCTCGGCGAATTGGATCGAAACAGGAAACAGAAATGATTCCCGGTGTGTCATCAATCAAAATATCAACACCAGTAGCTTGTTCGAGTGCTCGTATGTTACGACCTTCTCGGCCGATGACGCGCCCCTTCATATCATCGGAAGGAATACGAACAGAACGCACGGTGGTTTCTGCAACGTGCTCAGCGGCGTATCGCTGTATTGCCTGCAAAGTAATCTCGCGACTTTTTCCGCGGGCTTTTTCAGTTGCATCGTCAATAATTTGTTGCATCAATTCATTAGCATCTCGCTCTGCATCATGGCGTACCTCTTCGAGAATTACTTCTTTTGCTTGCTGCGCTGTCATGCCAGAAACTTCTTCAAGTCGCTTACGCAAGGTAGAACGCTCCGCATCAAATGCACTCTTATCACTTTCGAGCGATGCCATTTGTGCATCCAAATCCGTACGAATTGAATCGAGTTTTTCTTGACGCTCTGTCAACTGATTCATGAGTTTTTCGAGCCCCTCTTCTCGCTTAACAAGTCGAGCTTGATCTTGTTTAATCTCTTTTTGCGAATCGAGTACTTCTGATTCAAGTTCTTTTAATCGTTTCTTTGCATCCCGTTCTGCATCAAGTTCAATTTTTTGCTTAAGTGCTTCGCCTTCCTTTTGGGCTGAAGAGACTGCTTGTTCGGCTTCTCTTTTGGCAAGGCGAAGTGTCCCACCTGTCATTGCGCGAAGCAAGAACCAACCAACTGCTACCCCTACGAGAAGACTGCCTATGCCAATGGCTATATTTGTAATCATTGATGTATCTGCAGAAATGCACTGCAGCCTTTATACAAGGCGAGAAAGCAAACCATCATATAAACCAATCGCAGAGCTCACGTAAAAACGAGAACGAATAAGCACTGATTTGTCGAGCGTGAAATAAAAATGCTCAAATAACTAAATCAATCTATCAACCACGCAATTCATCACTGAATGCCCCTCAAAGGCGGTTGCCGGCGTAAAAAACCGGGGCGATCGGCCAATTTTAGGTTGACCGAGAATTCTTTGTTACACCAAACGCTTCGCTGCAACATCTGTAAGCGAGTAGTATTCCACGTTAAAGCCCGCTCGTCAAGCAGTTTTATAGAATTACCCCTTATGCCTCAATTTCTTCACTGGTTTTTACGTTTTAGTGTTCTCAACCCCATTTGTTTGCGGTTGATTGGCACTGCATCAAGACGAAAACGTGACTTGTACATACGAGCAAGCTACCTCGCTATTCTCTCAAGTGTTCTGTTCTTCGGCCTGCTCGCAATAACTGCAACTGGTCGGTTCTCGCTGAGAGAACTCGCTGCAGGAAGTGCCAACGTGTTTGTGTATCTTTGCGTCTTGCAAATGGGACTCATTTGTTTACTCACGCCCATTTTTATGGCTGGCGCAATCACTAAAGAAGCAAACCCAAAAACTTGGAACATATTACTCACCACTCCACTTTCACCTTTGCAAATAGTTCTTGGAAATATTTTCGGAAGACTGTTCTTTATCATGGCATTGCTCCTAGGCGCATTGCCGCTTATGGTCGTCACGCAATTCTTTGGCGGCGTTGCGCTTGACACAATTCTACACACTCAACTCGTAGCATTCTGTCTCGCGTTGTTCATTGCTTCTGCGGCAGTGACAATGAGCGTCACTCGAACCGCTGGGCGAAAAGCTGCCGTCAGTTTTTTCGTCATCACGATTGCGTACTTGCTTGCCACGTACGCCATCGACAGTCAGTTGCGTACGCCAGTCTTGGTTGGCTCCAATGCAACTTGGACGACATTCCTGACGCCTTTTAATCCATTCCTTGTGCTTGAGGCGTTGCTCTCGCCTTCTCAATACGTAACACCTGAAGTGAGTTCACGCCCATGGCTTATGGGCTGGATTACAACGCACCCCGTGGCTGGCTGGTGCTGGCTTACAACATGCTCCAGTGCAATTGCGATTGTTTGGTCTTCTTTACAAGTCAGAAAATTAGGCCAAACTCCAATCAAGTCAAATTGGTTAAAGCAGTTATTTACCGCAAATGGAAGCGAACGCAAATCGCGAGTTGTAACTGGAAACCCAATTGCATGGCGGGAGCGGGTCACAAGGCACCGGAATCTTGGTGGCGTACTTAGCCGCTGGGGCTTTGTCTCTATCTGCATCCTTGCACTTATTGTTTTGGTAACCCTTTACGCAGCAGGTGGTATAACTCCTTCAGAATTTCGTGGTTCAGTTCTTGCATTAGTCTGTGGCGAGTTACTTATCGTAACGTTCTCCTCAATTGCTGTTTCAGCATCGACCATTGCAAAAGAACGAGAAGATGGCTCGCTCGATTTGCTTCTTACAACTTCAATAACGCCTACAACTTACTTACATGGAAAAGTCCGTGGCCTTGTCATGCACTTGCTTCCAATGGTCCTTGTCCCCTGTATCACAATGATCGCTGTAGGCATTCTTGTTTTGATTGAACCATCAAGCGCAACTGTTGGCACCAAAGAGTTCGTGCGAGGGGGTAGTGTCGCATCGATTGACATACCGGTTGCTTTGTTTGCTCCAGCACTGTTAACACCCTTTGTTGTTATTCCCTACATTGCATTTTGTTTGACGCTTGGTTTACTTTGGTCAATGCGATCTCAAGGTTCAATAGGTGCGATTGTTTCAACGCTGATTCTTGTTTTTGTCGTCACCGGTGGTCTTGGGATTTGCCTTGTGCCTTCAAGCAACATGGGTTTTATTGGAGGTCTTTTCGCTTCCCTTTCACCCGTAAATAACTCATTTGCCATCTTAACACCCGAGCGGACGTTGCCTGATTTGATAAAAGGAGGAATAGGGCCTGCAAATATATCCTTGGGTATTTGTTCTATTGCAGCTGGTTTCTTTTGGATGGGTATAAGTTACGGATTGCTCCGAAGTATGGCATCATCTTTCGTAGTCACGGTACGTCGCCTCGCGGGTTAATGTCCAGAACGACCGTTTACAATCGACTGAACTTACGAACCGCCAGCTCGCATCACTTTTAAACTATCAGGAAATGGATATGTTGCAAACACGCCCGTTGGCGCGAGTTCCCACATACGAACTGATGGATAAACATCCCCACGGTACCCCGCTTCATACATCGTTCGCATGACCGTTTCAAAACTTGGCTCATTGCCATCAGCATCAACCAAGCGATTTGACTTCCCACCAAGAAAACTGACGCTTGCCATTGGCATACGATCGCGCCGACCCTCGAGCATCTGCGCAACTTTTTCAAAGCCAGTCTTAAAATCACCCATTGTGAATTCTTCGCGATGTAGTGGCCGAAGCAGTGCAAACACTTTGACATCATCCATGTCATATTTCAAAACGAGGGTCTTGTCTGGTGAAAGTTCTGCGTATCCCTTTGCGTATTTTGTAATGCTTTCATTATCCCATTGGCTTGCGGGAAGTGCGTCGGCAATCAAACTGATAATACCATGGCTGTTATCAACAGGGTTAACACCACAAACAAGTGTTCGATATCTGCTTGTCAACATATCGTTCAAGAGGAATTGACCCCATTGAATACGAATGCGTTTTCTGGATGTTTCAACTTGCCGTGGATCGCCGACTGGCATAATCACCAACCGGTTTGCTTGGCGGTCTGCTTCCATAAGTGCATCGCCATCACCGTCGTAAATCTGGGGTCGTTGCTCTGAATGTGGTTTTCTTGCCATCATGGGCTCCTTCGCATTAAACAAGAAGCGATGCGGGGTTTTCAATCAGTTCTTTAAGTGTTTTCAAGTACATCGCTGCCATTGCACCGTCGATGACTCTGTGGTCTAAACTTAGTGTTGCAGACATCTCACGTCCGACTGCGAGCTCGCCGCCACGAACAACCGGTTTTTCAATCGCCGCTCCAACTGCAAGAATTGCACTGTTGGGTGGGTTGATGATCGCTGTAAAGTTATCAACCCCAAACATGCCTAGGTTAGAAATTGTAAAGGTTGTATCGCCCATTTCATCTGGAGCGAGGCCAGTCTCGCGCGCTTTATTTGAAAGATACGCAGACTCTTGACTAATCGTTCGCAAACTCTTTTGGTCAGCATTTCGGATAGTCGCTACGACCAAGCCACCGCCTCGTTCTTCTGGGAGAGCAATTGCAATTCCAACATTCACAGGACCGTGGTACAAAATGCAATCGCCACCAAACGAAGCGTTAAACGCAGGATTCGTCGACATCGCAAGTGCGCAACATCGGACTAGAAAATCGTTGACCGACAACTTAACGCTCGCGCTTGCTAGTTGTTCATTCAATGTTTTGCGCATTTCAATCAATGGATCCATGTCGAAATCCATCGTGACTTGATAATGAGGAATTGTCTGTTTCGATTCCACTAAGCGTTTTGCGATGATTTGTCGCATATTTGAGAGTGGTTCTGTTCGATCCTGTTGCCACGGCGACGTTGGCGCAAGTGCTTGTACCTGCTTCACTGGCTGTGCTGGGGAAACTGGCGCACTCGTTGCTACCACTTCGGTCGCACTGATTTGCGTTGTTTGCGCTGCAGAAGTAGTTTCAGAAGTTGTTGCAACGAGTTGCAAAATATCCCGTTTTATAATTCTTCCAGATGGACCGCTGCCCTGCACAGTACTAAGGTCAATACGATGTTCTTCAGCAAGTCGTCGAGCAACAGGGCTCACGCGTGCACCGCCGGCAATTGGCTTTTGTGCTGGCTGTGTATTTGCTTCGTGTTTTTCTTCGGGAGCAGGCGATGACTCAGTAGACGCCGCTGCACCCTCTTCTAAGAGTGTCGCAATAAGTGTTCCGACATCCACTTGTTCACCGACTGCTACGGTGAGGGATTCCACAAGGCCGTCGTCAAATGATTGCAACTCCATAGTTGCCTTATCTGTTTCAATGTCAGCAAGTAAGTCACCAGAGGAAACTTCGTCACCAACTTGGACGTGCCAATGCAAGATGGTTCCAACTTCCATTGTGTCAGAGAGCCTTGGCATTGTTATCTCAATAGGCATAAAGTCTGTTTCCTATTTACGCGTTGTATGTTGCTTGGCGAACTGCTTCGCAAATTTTTCGTGAGTTTGGCAAGTATGCTTGCTCAAGATTGTGCGCATACGGTGTTGGCACATCATCACTGTGTACCCGGAATACATGGTTGTCAAGATCATCAAAACAACATGCATGAATTTGAGATGCTATCTCAGAACCGACTGAAGCGAAGGACCAAGACTGGTCAACAACCACACATGCGTTGGTTTTCTTGACGGATGCAACCATCGAGTCAATGTCCAGCGGCCGAATAGTTCGTCCGTCAATGACTTCGCATTCGATACCTTCTTTTGCAAGTTCATCCGCCGCTTCAAGACAGAAGTGCAAAGGTCGACCAAAACTAATAATGGTGCAGTCGGTACCCGAACGCCTAGTGAGCGCTTGGCCAAACGGAATGGTGTACTCTTCTACTGGCACATGCCCAGTTGTTGAAAGCAAGCGTTCTGATTCTAAAAAGAATACAGGGTTGTCATCTTGGATCGCTGTTTTAAGGAGCCCTTTTGCATCGTATGCATCGTAAGGGATTGCCATTTTGAGACCGGGCACATTTGCGTACATTGATTCGACACACCATGAATGTGTCGAAGCAAGTTGGCCACCTGCGCCGTCATTCCCGCGAAAAACTATTGGGCAACCGAATTGGCCACCAGACATATAGAGCATTTTTGGAGCGTTATTCAAAATTGGGTCAGCAGCGACAAGACTAAATGACCAACTCATAAATTCCACAATTGGTCGTAAGCCACGCATTGCAGAGCCAATCGCCATACCGGCAAAACCGCTCTCACTGATTGGCGTGTCAATAACTCGGCGAGCACCAAACTCATCGAGCATGCCTTTAGATACTTTATATGCACCGTTATACTCAGCGACTTCTTCGCCGAGTAAGTACACACGGTTGTCTTTGCGCATTTCTTCGCTCATCGCTTCATTGAGCGCATCGCGAAACTCTATAACTCGTTCAGCAGTTGCTACGGCCATCATGCACCTCCTTCATCAAGCATTTCTGGTTTTGAAGTACCAGCGTATGGTCCCCAGTGATCGGTAAATACATCTTTGTAGAGCTCATTCATGGGTGTTTCAGGTGAATTATTCGCCCACTCAACTGCTTGTTTCACTTGCGCTTTGACTTGCTGCGCTATTTGCTTAAGAGCATCGCTCGCCACATCGTACTCCTCACTAAGGTAGTTTTTAAGCGAGGCGATGCTGTCATTTGATTCTTCAACCAACTCTTCATCTTTAGTTCGATATTTTCGAGGATCCGACATAGAGTGCCCCTTGTATCGATACGTTTCGGCCTCTACGAAGAAGGGCCTCGATTCTTCTCTACACCAATCTGCAATCGATTTAAAATCTTTATATAAATCAATGACGTTCTTGCCATCGACAATTGCGTGATGAATACCATGAGCTTCAGATTTCACACGCAAGTCGTGCGCCATTGAAGTGCCCCGTTCGATGGAGGTTCCCATCGAGTAGCGGTTATTTTCAAGCACAAAAATAACGGGGAGATCTTGCAAGCTTGCCAAGTTCATCGCCTCATAGAAACATCCTTGATTCAATGCGCCGTCACCTAAATAACAAAGCGTAACATGACTCGATTTACCACCTTTAATAACTTCGTCTTCATACTTGGTTGCGAAAGCTAGACCGGCTCCCAGTGGAGTTTGTGCACCGACAATTCCATGCCCGCCGTATAAATAGTGCTCTGCATCAAACATGTGCATGGACCCACCCTTGCCTTTTGCGCAACCACCAATCCGCCCAAACATTTCAGCCATACAATATTTTGGATCCATCCCTCGCGCGAGTGCATGTCCATGGTCGCGATACGCTAACACGATAGGGTCATCGGGATTAACTGCCGCGATTGAACCAACTGCAACAGCTTCTTGCCCAATATAAATGTGGCAGAAACCGCCGATAAGGCGATTCTGATACGCCTGCATGGTTCTGACTTCAAACTCACGGATAAGAAGCATTTGTCGTAACCAACCAAGCAACACTTCCTTCCCTGGGGCCTCTGCTTGTGTCAATTGGAATGCGTTGTCTTTCATCTCGTCAATATTCTCTCGTGTTTGGATTAGGAATTCTGTGCTCATCATAAAAAAATGCATACCTTTATGGAACTGAAGATTATACCACACCCCTCAAAATGTAGATACCGGGGCATCCATGGCGATTGGTTAGTAGTTCCGAGCCAAAAATACAAAACAAGGAAATTCCCAATGGCAGAATATCGTATCAAACTCATGGCATTCAATTCCGCTGCAGTCATCGCGGTCGGCATCGTCGCATCCATCGTAACAAGCACCATCGTGGCTTCAAATGCTTACCGTTCAAAGTTCGCAAACGCTGAAATTGCACAACAATCCATTATCGTTAAAGGAAAAGCGACAAAACGAGTACGCAGCGATCAAGGGGATTGGTGGATTACTGTCAAAGGCACAGGCGAAAGCATTCAAAGCGCACACGAAACTCTCGATATTGGGATGAAACGGGTCGATTCATTTTTAACTGACAAAGGTTTTTTCAACGATGAGATAACACGCGGCGCAATTTCAACGACTGTTTTTTACGACCGTGACTTTGATGGAAACAAAACTAGAGACGTCATTGAATACGAGCTTTCGCAGCACATAGGTGTGTCGACGACAGAAGTGGGCAAAATTGCTGCAACAGCAGGTGAAGTTACTGACCTCTTAAAAGATGGCATTTTTGTCATCGGTGGAACTCCTTCCTACACATATAGTGGCGTAAGCGATGTCAAAGTTCAAATTTTGGCAAACGCTGCACAAAATGCTCGCACAAGAGCAGAAGAAGTGACAAACAAAGCTGGTGGAAGTGTTTCTGCGATTAAAGACATTCGACAAGGTGTCATTCAAATCACAACACCCAACTCTACACGGGTTTCAAGTTACGGCATACATGACACATCCACCATTATGAAAGATGTTAGCGTGGTGGTTACTGTCGAATTTGGGATTTCTGGCTCATAAACATTTACTACATTCCGTAGCCCTTTCAAAAAAATCGCAACCTCCGACTGGGGTGTCTGACCCCAGGGATCAGACACCATAAGAAATGTGGGGTAAACAAAAAAAATGCCCCAAAACAAGTGCTTCGGGGCATAGGGTGAAAATAACGCGGATGACAGGACTCGAACCTGTAACCTTCGGTTTCGTAGACCGACGCTCTATCCAGTTGAGCTACACCCGCTGAGTCATAACGGGGTGTTTTCCACCTGAGAATTGGAAGAATACCACAGGAAGCACGATATCGCTACATCAAAGTGCCATAAGTGACTTGACTTCCTGCTGGATTTTGGGATAATTCCATGTTCGCTCCTCTGTTGGAGCATGTAGAGAAACTCGGAGACACAACTGTGCCACAATCACGATCAGCCAAAAAAGATGTTCGACAAAACGCTAAACGCCGTGCTGTAAACCACTGGCGAAAGAAACGCATTAAAGCGCAATCAAAATCCTTCTTGGATGCGATTACAGCGAAAGATGTTTCGTTGGCTGAAACTGAGTTCAAAAGCTTTTGTTCGCTTATGGACAAAGTCTCTTGCACAAGCACAATGCACAAGAACACTGCTGCTCGTCGGAAGAGTCGTTTTTCTCGCCAGCTACGTGATTTAAAGCAAGCGTAACTGTACTTCATTCTATATACATAAATTCGGCACTTTCGGCAGTGCTGTATCATTCTACCTATGGCGCAACCAATTCGCTTTGCAAAACAAGGTAGTACGACAAAACTTCAATACAGTGAACTGTCTCGACAACCACTGTACATTTTAGTTTTTTTATTGCCGTTCATTATATTTTATGAATTTGCACTTTCGTCCATTGGAAATACGATTCAAATTAAAGCGCACGACCACCTCGTTCGTTTCTTTGAGGCATTCGATATGCCGCCAACCCAAGGGCTTTGGCTTGGTGGCGTTGCAATCATCACAATACTTTTTCTTTGGCATATCTTCGACGGTAACCGCTGGACCATAAAACTGAGCGTTTTATTTTTTATGACTATCGAATCGATTGCCTATGCAATCCCGCTTTTATTGTTTGGTGCTGTACTCGGTGGGATGGTTGTTGCATCTAACCCATCTCCAATTGCGGAACTCAGCGAATTCAATAAAATTGCAATCAGCATCGGGGCTGGTCTGTATGAAGAGCTTGTGTTTCGAATGCTATTAATTGCGCTTGTGCATACTGTCATTTGCAATCTGTTCAAACAAAGCAATTTGACTGGGCTGACCATCGGAGTTATTGCTTCAGCTCTGCTCTTTGCTCTTTATCATGATATGCCTAGCACTGGTTCTCTTTCTGCATTAACGCTCTTCTTTTACAGCGTAGCAGGCGTGTATCTTGGCATCCTCTACATTTGTCGCGGTTTCGGAATCGCTGCAGCAACTCATGCGGCATACGACGTCGTAGCCACCATTATGCTTGCAACACTTGCAGAGTAAAACCGTTACACTTTGCATTGAACTTTTAAAGGATAAGGAGTCCCTAAAATGAAATTACAAACACTACTTAGTTTTACCGCCGTTGCATGTCTTGCAACTTCTACTTTTGCACAAGATCATCCGGATGCTGTGCCAATGGTACCGATTGAAAAACCAGCGCTCGCGGAAGAATCAAAAGATGAACTCGGTGCGCCAACACCACTCTTTATTGGCGACAAAGCTCCTGCCGTAACTGTTGACCACTGGGTTAAGGGTGATGCCATTGATGGATTCGAAGATGGACAAGTCTACGTAATGGAGTTTTGGGCAACTTGGTGCGGCCCCTGTGTAAGTTCCATGCCACACCTCAGTGGCATCCAAGAAGAGTACGGGGACAAACTAAAAGTCATTGGCGTATCAAGCGAAAAGGCACCTGAGATTGTCACAGAATTTCTTGCAAAAACTAACAAGAGTGACAACAAACTAAACAACGATCGGATGCGTTACACCGTTGCTGTTGATCCAGACCGCTCAACATCGCGAGTCTTTATGGAAGCATCAAACCAAGGAGGTATTCCAACTGCGTTTATCATCAACGGCGATGGTCAAGTTGCATGGATTGGCCACCCAATGTCTATGGACAAACCACTGAAGGAAGTTATCCAAGGCACTTGGGATCTTGAAGCTGCGGCAACAGCGTTCCGAGTTGAAGCTGAGCAAGAAATTGCAATGCAAGAAATGGGTAGTGTGTACCAAACAGCCCGCGAATCCGGCGACTGGGATGCATGGATTTCTGCAATTGACATTTTTACAGAAAAGTACGGCGATAATGACCAAATGGCTGATGCGAAATTTAAAGCGTTGCTCGAAGGCAAAAAAGATAAAAAAGCTGCCTATGCATGGGCTAAAAAAATGGCAAAAAAATTATGGGACAACGCGCAAGCGCTAAATACTATGGCTTGGGGCATCGTTGACGATATACCAGAAGACCTTCGTGACCTTGACTTTGCTTTGCAAGTTGCAACGCGCGCAAGTCAACTCATGGATAATGAAAACCCAATGATTCTCGACACACTTGCTCGATGTTACTGGGATATGGGTAAAAAATACAAAGCAATTGCATGGCAAGAAAAAGCTGTCGAGTTTATGGGCGACGATTCGATGAATACATCGATACGCGACACCTTAAACGAATATAAAGCAAATGTAGAAAACTAAACGCATATTGATTCAATAAAAAAACGGTCGCATCTGCGGCCGTTTTTTTCATTGGTGTTACCTATTTAACCGGCACTTCTTGGCTAGTTGTATTGGATGCATATACCGATTCAACAATACGTTGAACAAGGCGCCCGTCTTCACCAGATCCGGCATCATGACCGAGCGTTCCCGACTCCATCGCACGCACAAATGCTTTGTGCTCTCCATCAAATGCATCTTCCCATGCGTCCACAACTGAAACATCAATGACTTTCGTTGAGGGAGTTCCATTCTCTGAATAGCCAAATGTTATTGAATCATTCCAAAGATCAACAACCAGCGCACCTAAAGACCCTTCGATAAGAAGTCCGTCTTTGACCGTCTTGTCCGGCAAATGCGTTGCCCACGCAACATCAAACTGAAACGTAGTACCGCTTTCATCTGTAAGAAGTGCTCGCACACGATCCTCGACATCGAAAGTGCCCCCCTCCTTTGGCGTTGACCACATTTCTTCATAGGCATACGTTTTTTCTGTAAATTGTTGGGTGCATTTGCCACGCATGCGCGAGGGGGAAGTCTTCGAAGTAATGTGCATTACAACATCAATCAAGTGAACGCCAATATCGATAAGACAACCACCACCACTTCGTGCTTTCGTTGTAAACCATCCACCTAAACCCGGAATACCCCGTTGACGAAGAAGCGTTGCTTGCACATGCTGTATTTCGCCGATGTCTCCTTGGTCAATCATATTCTTTGCTTTTATCGCAGCTGGTGAATAGCGACAAACAAAACCCATCTGCAGAACTTTGCCTGTTGCATCCCGTGCGGCAAGAATGTCATTGCACTCTTGTAATGACATCGCCATAGGTTTTTCGAGGAGGACGTGTTTCTCCGCCTCCATTGATGCGATTGCAAGTTCCGCATGTTGGTCATTTGGAACTGCAACAACAACACCGTCTATATCTTCTCTTGCTAAAAGTGCTTCAACAGAAACTTCGTGAACACAAGCATGCTTTGTTGCGAAATTTTCTGCGCGCTTTGACCTTGGGTCAAACACCGCAACGACATTAGTTCCGATACGTTTTGCTGTTTCAGCATGCACATCCGCAATCATCCCCGCTCCAATAATGCCGATGTTCGTCATCGAACAGACTCAATTGTTTTTTGAAAATGAATATCGCGTGCTTCAAGATCTGCGAGTAAGCGATTGACTACTGTTTCATTATTGCCAAATGTTTCAGGAGGATGCACGCCAGGAATGCCAATCGTTTTATCAGCAAGCATTCGCCCCATTGCAGCGGCAGGAAATGCGGTAGTCCTTGCCATGCTTGATTGGTCTTTATCTGCATCATAATAATCGAGCAAATCCCAGAACAACTTCACTCGTTCTTCGCCGAGTGTTCCTTCAGCTTCAACACGCATAACCGTAAGGTCCGCTTCGCCCTGTTCATACTTCCAGCCGTCTATCAATATTTTTGCAGTCAAGTCAATTGGTTGAATTTGTTGACCACCCACTTCAATTGAATTGTTCGCAAAAAACCCTCCCGCACGAAGTACCTTCATTAACTCAATGTGTCCAGGATACCGCAACGTTCGCTCTTTCATGAACGGCACATCAAGCGTGTCACACAATGTTCGCAATCCATCCGAGTTACATGCTTCCAAAGTGCCTACACCTGGGAGGTCCATGAGCACACCTTCACTGAGCGCTTCGCGAGTGACAATCTGTCCATGTTCCACAAGCCTTGCCGGCCGAATATATTCCTCAATAACATCGCGCGGGCTAAACGGTGCTTTGTATTCCCATGGCCAAGAGCGTTCGATAGGTAAGCCCCCCACGACAATGTCGAGGCGGTCGCATGAATCTAAAAGATGCACTGCGTGGGCACAAAGCAGATGACTCATGCCTGGTGCAACACCGAAATCTACAATGCATGTAACACCATGTTCTTTTGCAAGGTCACCCCATTTTCGTGGGTCTTCTGCCATGAACGAAATGTCACAGTATGGCTTGCCTGCTTTAATCACAGTTTGCAAAGCGTCTAAACCAAGCCAACTTGGCAAGGCACCGAAAACGACATCCGCTTCACTAACAAGCGATGTAAGTATTTCCTGGTCACTGCAATCAACTTCACGAATAGCAATAGTCCCATTCGAGCGTTCAGCAATTCGACCAAGTGCCGAGGCACTCCGGTCTGCAATTGTGACTTGAAAGCCACTTTCTGCAAGGTCTTCAGCGATAACAGAGCCGATCATGCCTGCGCCAAGAACAACTGCGTTCATAACCATTTGATTACCACTTCTTCGAAATTTCGTCGATTTTGGATGTTTTGCCACCCTTAAGGTGTGAAACAGTTGCGATACTTGAGATAACAAAGTTCATCGCAACAAGCAACCACAGAAACAAATCAGAACCCGGCAAGGAATCGTCGCCCATCAAACCGACAAAGGCGAGAATCGTTCCGAAAATCACAAAATACATCACAAAGATTCGCAATGGACTGCTTTTCTTTGATGCTTGCGGGCTTGGATTTGATGCATGGTGAGCATGATTTTTTGCGTTCTTACGTGTTTTCGACTGTGTCATTAGTATGTTGTCTCCAAAAAAGATTCGTTTAAAGGGCATATTCTACATCGAGAACAAACTTTTCGTCTTTTTTTGAACAAAATAGAACAAAACGGTTCACAATCTCGAATATGAAGCATAGTTGGGGGTGGCTCTTATCAGAAAGCTGATTTTCGCCTTTGACAATTGAAACTCATGAAGGTGCCTCCACGACCCAGCCGGGAACGAGGCATTGACTCCTCGCTCTGATGACCATTCAGCGCACAAATGGAGTCCTCAAAATGCCGTGTTGGCAATTTGGGTCTTGAAAAAGCCACGGATTATGCAACCAAGAATCGTTGCAAACCGCTTGACCAAGGAGAGACTGACGTGCCCGTAACTACAACAAGAGCAAACCTAGTACTAGAACTATTCGACTCCTACTACAAGCGAGTCTACTGCTTCACTCGAAAATCACTCGCACCTGGTGCTGCTGAAGACATCGCACAAGAAGTGTTCACACGCCTCCTCACAGTCAATGCGCTTGAAGAAAAAACGATCACTTCGAGCTACCTCATCAAAATCGCTGATAACCTTATCAAAAGGCGGTACAACAAAAACCAGCGCAAAAATCGATACATCGAATCACAACGTGAAGAAGCAATCCGCGACCTCCGTAATCTAAAAAGCGATGAGGCACAGTGGTCAAATACTGAAATCACTAAAGCGCTCGCAATGCTTCCAAGCCATGAGCGTGATGCTGTCCGACTTGTGATTTGTGAAGGCCTAAGCTACGAAGAAGCTTCCGCATCACTTGGCGTACCAGTCTCGACCGTAAACAATTGGAAATATCGTGGCATCAACAAGCTAAAGAAGCACGCCCAAGAGACCGAAATGAAACAATCAGCGTAAGATTCTAAGCGGAAATCCCGCAAACCAACATCACCATCCCCCCGTCCGCACAGAGCCACGACTCCCATCAACGCTCTGTGTGGTCTTTTATCATGTCAGAATTCGTACTCAATAAGGTATGCTAACCACATGGAAGACCAAAATAACCTTGATGAACTGCGGCAGCAGATTGATGAACTCGACAAGAAGCTAATCGAGTTACTGTCTGCAAGAGCACGAGTTGTTGTTAATGTTGGCAAGCACAAACGAGGGACTGATACACCCATTTATGCGCCCCACCGCGAACGAGCAGTACTTGAACGAGTTCTTGCAGAAAACAAAGGTCCCCTCTCAAACAAAACTATTGAAGCAATCTACAGGGAGCTTATGTCCGGCAGTTTCCAAATCGAACAACCACTAAAAATTGCGCACCTTGCTCCAAGTGGTTCCTTCAGCCACATTGCTGCAATTCGCCATTTTGGTTCGAGCGTGGAATGTATCGGCGTCCCAACTATCGAACGAGTGTTTCGAGAAGTCGCCTCTGGACATTGCAGTTATGGATTAGTGCCGTATGAGAATTCTACGAGTGGCTCCATCACGGACACACTTGACGCATTTCAAGAACACGACATTACGATTTATGCAGAAGCACTTATTGATATTCAACACTGCTTGCTGTGTAATGGAACAACAAAAGAAATTACACGCATCGCATCGAAACCTCAAGTAATTTCTCAGTGTCGCAAATGGCTTACCGCAATGTTTTCAAACGTAGAAGTTATTGAAACTGCAAGCAGCGCGCAGGCAGTCAAACTTGCAAAAGAAGATCCGCACACGGCAGCGATTGGTTCAGAACTTGCAGCACATACGTACGGTGTAGAAATTGCTATTGAGAACGTCCAAGACCGACCAGATAATATCACCCGTTTTTTGATTCTTGCAAAAGAATCCGCACTGCCATCAACCGATGACAAGTCCACCATTATGTTCACCACAAAGCACAAGCCGGGCGCACTCGTCGATGTACTCGCTGCATTCCGTGATAACGGCATTAATTTAAGTCATATCGATAAACGCCCAAGTGGCCGAACAAATTGGGATTACACGTTTTACATTGATGCAGACGCGCACCGCGATACGGCGGGGCTTCAATCCGCCGTCAAACGCGCAAGCACTTTCTGCAAATCAATCAAAATTCTTGGTTCCTACCCCAAAGCGGGCCAAGTCCTCTAGAGTTTTATCTCTGTGATAACGAGCTTATTATTGTTTGATGGCCAGTTTGAATCTAAAGATGCTAGATAAAATAAGGCCACTGCCCACACTTGCTTCGATTGCATGTTGGGTTGGCCTTGGTATTACAGTGCTAAATGTGTGCACAATATTTCTTGAGTCTGGCTTTGGGCAGTGCTCCGAAAGTTCAACTAGTTCCTGAATGCTTCCGCAACTTTTGTGCCTTTGTACAACTCATAGCGCAACAGTCGGCAATCAATCTCCGCATTGATAAACGGGGTACGCTTTGCTACTTTCAAACGAATTGCAGCAATGAGCGGCTTACCCGAAGTAAACACATACCCGTCCCAACCAGCACAATCTGTTTTCATAAAGTCACCGATTCGCTTGTACGTTGATACTAAGTCTTCGTCTTCACCTAGCCGCATCCCATACTCACCATGTAAAACAACATCGCCTACAGTTTCAGGCATCGGTGTTTGCGCAAAATCACAAACATGAAACTCAATCAGGTGGTCGACGCCCGCTGTCACTGCGTTTTTCTTTGTTGCCTCAATTGCATCTGCTTCAATGTCCGTTGCGACAATCGGCGCGGGATCATTTTTAGCAAGAAGTTTCTTCGCGCTAGCGCGCTGTTGGCTCCACGCATCTTTATCAGAGGTCAGCCAATGATTACAAGCGTAGTTACTTCGTAGTAAACCCGGCGCACGTTGCTTCGCGATGAGCGCCGCTTCGATTGCAATAGTCCCTGATCCACACATTGGCACAACAAGCGGCTTAGTGCCGTCGTAGTTCATTTCCATTAAGACCGCTGCCGCAATTGTTTCACGCATCGGTGCCATAAATGGCATTTTGCGGTAGCCACGATCGGATAGTTTTCTTCCCGTCATATTCAAATAGATACGCGCCTTGTTGTCCACCCAGTGCATATGCACAACCATGCCATCAGTGCTTGAACCGGAATCAGGCCGTTTACCACCGACCGATATAAGCTTGTCGCAAATCGCATCTTTCAATCGCATGTTTGGGAACATGGAGTTTGTAATTGTTTCGTTGCGCACGTTCGATGTAATCGAAAGAAATCCCGATGGGTCAATTACTCTATCCCATGGCAATCGTTTTGCTTCGCTGTAAAGTTCTTCTGCATTGCGACAATTGATATCGGCGAAACGTTGCAAGACATGGAATGCCGTTCGCAAGCGCAAGTTGAGCAACATGCATTCTTCCATGGACGCTACTGTTTCTACGCCGGTCTTATCCATAGAAAGCGCTTCGAAACCGAGTTGCTCTAACTCTTTCTTCAGATAAGGTGCAAGACTGGGGGCACACGTCACGCGTGTTTTTCGTTTTGGGTCGTTTGTAGACATAGTACTTAAAATAAAAAAAGACTTAGCTTTTTATCTAAGTCTTGAAAAGCCGCCGGTGGGACTTGAACCCGCAACCTCAAGATTACAAATCTAGCGCTCTACCAGTTGAGCTACGGCGGCATTGTAGTCATTTGGCTTGCTAATGCTTGCTGTTTGACCACGAGCAAGGTAATATACCATATTGAAGTGAATAGGGCGAGTACCCAAGTGGACAAAGGGGGCAGACTGTAAATCTGCTGGCGTACGCCTTCACAGGTTCGAATCCTGTCTCGCCCATCGAGTAACACCTACCTGCTTATGCATGTAGGTGTTTCTCATTGCACTGCCTACAGTTACAGATTCTTTACGAAAACTCGGTGCAGCACGATTCATGTCCAAACCGCTGGGTACTGATGCGGATTTTGATGCACTTTCTTCGCGCGTTGTTTCGCCAGTAGCAGCGCGTCTCCAATGCTCATCTGTTACTTGCAAGTAATGTTCTTTTGCAATCTTTGGAGTGTTCCCCAACCAATTAGTTAAAACATGTTCTGGATACTTCTCTGCCAATTCTGTAGCACAGGACGAGCGTAGGTTCTGCCATAACTTTACCCATGGCTCAACGCCAGACTTCTTGATGATTCGCTCAAAATGCGTTCTTCGTTTTGCATTGCAATGCTCCTGTTTCTAATTTATCTCGAGATGAGGTCACTTGATTTCAACTCTGTAATTTGATTTTGGATTTTGCTTAATTCGAGAAGCATTTTGTCTTCTAAATTAGCAATCATCTTTTGCTCATTCGCAGAATAATAACCAAGGCGATAATCTGTTTTCCAATTCGAATAATCTCTCTTGGATGTATCTCGAACAACATTCATTAGTAATACAAATATTACTAATTGCAATGCCATCAATCCAACAAAAGTAGTTCTGATAGTTGACTTTAATTTAACTAGTTGATTATTAATGTCCTCGCATCTAACATCTTTTTCATTTTTCATTTCTGATGCTCCTTCACTGTTCATTATGCATCAAATTGAAGGAACACACATTTTCCCATCTAAAGGGTCATCTGTGGTGTTCAGGGGGTTCAATTCTATGTACTGTCAGCATTGTGGTTTGCACGAATGCTTGCAATTCTTTTGTTACACCAAGAAATGAGGACAAGCAGAATAGGTATATACAAAACATATAGCAACCATTTCCAATTAGATGCCATTAGCAAAATCAATGCAACAAACCCAACAACATACACCCAGAATATTAGAGATGCTTTAACCAAAAACCTGCGTTCATCTATAGTGGATGCTTTACAAATACTCCTCCACGTTCCATACGCACCACCTGCAACACCAATAGATGCTCCAAGAATTGCAAAGATAGTTCCTGTTTCTGTCATAGTATTAGTTCCTTCACTGTGCATTATGCATCAGATTGAAAGAACGCACATTCCCCATATAAAACAAGACCTCTGCGAGGTGCAGAGGGGTTTAAATTCAAATGATGTCTACATTCTCTAGCACCATTGGCCCAAGAATCCAAAGTACACCAGCACTGAATAAACCCAACAACAGGAAGGAAAATATCGCATAACAGATAAACCTAAAGATTGATTTACTCCAAAGTGTTTTGATTTTCTCATTCATATCAGCATCCTACCACCACCACCCCTTCAATACCCAGAGGGTGTTAAGGAAGTACTATTGTTTATCAGATTCACAAGATTTACAACCACGCATTCCAATAATGATTGCGATGATGCCTAACGCCCACATTCCATACTCCAGCCAAGCAATCTCAACATAAAAAGTTGCAATAAAAATCTCAACAGCAATAACCGTGCATATCACTTGCTTGTTTTTTGACCTGATTGCCTCGACCAAAAATAGCATCGCAAATGCGCAGAGCAAGTAAGGTACATTTTTGTATCCTAATAAATCCTCAAAAACATATCTAATTCCAGCATAAGCAGCAAACCAAACTAAAATAGGAAGTGCTCTTTTAAAAGTCATTTTTTCACTTGTTTCGTCACGCAATATTGCTTGAGTTTATCTAAAGAACCAGATTAGGATAGAAAGAACCACTGCACAGGACAAAAAAAACATAGAGAAAAGGGCAATAGAACTAAGACCCCCGTCATCAGCCTCAATCTCTTCAGCAGATTGGTCATCGTTCTCGTCTATCAACGTATTCTTCTTATTTGTTTCGTCTGTCATGTCAGTTTCCTTTTCTTGTCTTTATCGTTCACTATCATAATTGTGCATTATGCATCAAATTGCTTGAGTTTATCTAAAGAACCAGATTAGGACATAAAGTACCACAATACAGGACAAAAAAAACATATAGGAAATACTCATCTTTTTTGTTTCGTCTGCCATTTCTTGATTCGTTTGCTTTCTTTTTCTCCAGCTAATGAATCGTATGCAAGCATAAGCAAAATTATTCATCTTATTTTTTTCGTCTGTCATATCCGTTTCCTTTTCTTGTCTTTATCGTTTATTATCATAATTATGCATCAAATTGCTTGAGTTTATCTGCCAGCCTCAACAATAACTCGATTTCCTCACTTGAAAGTTCCTGCAACAAAGCAAGCAATTGCAGCACCTGTTCACTTTTATCAATAAGTGATGCGGATTTTGATACACCGCCTAATGAAGATTGTTTGTTTCCTGCGTTTTCAATATCACCAGCAGGGTTTTTAGAAGTAAGGTTCGAATCCTGTCTCGCTTATCCAGTAACACCTACCTGTTTATACATGTAGGTGTTTCTCATTCGACTATCTACAGAATTAAATAGTGGAATTAAAGCGACCAATGGCAATTGAAATAAGCGTAATGTCGGCAGGTGTAATGCCCGCAAGGCGAGATGCTTGCCCTAGGGTCGCTGGTTTAAATTCCTTGAGAACGTCAACAGCTTCGTTTCGAAGACCGCTGATTTCGCTTGGGTTCAAATCAGTCGGAATTTTTCTTCCCTCAGTTTTTGCTTGCCTTTTGATCTCGGCTTGCTGGCGAACGATATATCCGGCGTACCGAATGTCTGAAACAACTCGGTGCACAAGACGAGAGTCAAACTCTGAAAGTTTTGCTTGCAGTTCCTTGATTGTTGTATCAGATCGTTTTGCAAGCTGGCTAAGTTTCCGTTTTTCAATTTCTGTTTTGATAGTGTAGATTTCTTGTTTGCGTTGTTCCCACACTTCCCAGCGTTCGTCGCACACAATTCCTAATTCTCTGCCAAATGGTGTTAACCGTTCATCTGAATTATCCGCACGAAGTAACAAACGATGTTCTGCCCTGCTTGTAAACATTCGATACGGCTCGCGTGGAAGCGTTGTTACCAAGTCATCCATCATGACACCGATATAAGCTTGGTCACGCCCAAGCGTAACTTCATCTTCGCCATTTACCTTACGCGCAGCATTCAAACCAGCAAGCAACCCCTGCCCTGCCGCTTCTTCGTACCCACTTGTACCATTGATTTGCCCCGCAAGAAAAAGACCCTGCACTAACTTTGTTTCGCAGGTTGCATTGATCTGATGTGGACGAACGATATCGTATTCGACCGCGTACCCCATCTGAAGAATGATTGCGTCTTTGCAGCCCGCCATCATCGGAATAATCTGTTCTTGAATATCCGAAGGAAGCGAGGTACTTATGCCGTTGCAGTACACCGAATCGCCATCAACTGTCTCAGGTTCAAGGAACACATGGTGCGACTCTCGTTCAGCGAAACGCACAACTTTGTCTTCGATAGATGGGCAATACCTTGGTCCACTCTCAGCATCAATTGCACCGCTGTACATTGGGGCACGATCTAAATTATCTTTAATTAGTTGATGCATCTCTGGAGTAGTCGCCGTGATTCGACAATCTACTTGCGATAACACTGGGAATGTTTTAGGCGGAAGATCACTAAATGGAACCGGCTCTGCATCACCAAGTTGCGATGGCAAATTGTCCCAGTCAATACTCTTCTTTGAGAGGCGCGCAGGCGTCCCCGTTTTAAGTCGACCAAGTTCAAACCCAAGACTAGTAAGTGCGCTCGAAATAGTATCTGCAGTTCCCTCGCCAACTCGGCCGCCTTTGGATTGTTCATCACCAGTATGCATAAGCCCACGCATAAATGTTCCCGTCGTTAAAACGACTGCTTTTGCATACAGTGGACCATCGAGCATCACACCCTGCAATACGCCATCTTCAACAATTAACTCTTCAACAGTTGCTTCAATGATTTCAATATTATTGCGAGTTGCAATCATCCGCTGCACTTCATCACGGTATGCGTCTTTGTCCGCTTGAGCTCGAGGTCCCCAAACCGCGGGGCCTTTGGACGTGTTTAACATTTTAAACATAATGCCTGTAGCATCAATTGCCCTTGCCATCACACCACCAAGAGCGTCGATCTCGCGAACTATTTGCCCTTTGCCAAGCCCGCCAATGGCAGGGTTACATGACATGACGCCAATTGTTGACGCGTCCATAGTAACGAAAGCAATTTTGCCCTTTGGCAATGCAGAAGATGCTGCCCAAGCAGCTTCCACGCCAGCATGACCTCCGCCAATTACGATGACATCCACTCGGTTATCCATTCGAATTATTCAACAGACCAAGTATTTGCACCAGTGATTATTGCTTGCAAATCTGCTTTACCATTCTTTTCGACTACAGCATTTACTTGTGAATGCAATTGTTCGTCATATGAAGGGCGTGATTCGTCAACATAAAATACACCGATTGGTTCTGGGAATTCGGGACAATACAATTGGCTTAACAAGAATGCTTGTGCTAAGTTAGATTCGTCGTGCACAAGCAGGTCTGCCTCACTGAATTCATCTCCAAGTGTAACAATTTCAACTGCATCACCATTTCTACGAATACCTTTGTCGCTTTCAGCACCAAAAATAAGCGGCTTCCCATGCTCGAGAAGAATTGTATTCTCAGGCCGAGTATCCTTTTGTGTCGCGTAGAACCACGCTTGGTGATTAAACACGTTGCAATCTTGGTAGACCTCAATAAAGGATGTGCCTTTATGCTTTGCCCCCCTATCGATGAGCGTTGTAAGACCTTTCACATCCACATCAAGTGAACGAGCAACAAATGAACCTCCGCTTGCAAGCGCGAGTGTAATTGGGTTAATTGGCTCATCGAGTGATCCAAATGGAGTGGACTTCGTGATTTTTCCTACTTCACTTGTTGGCGAGTACTGGCCTTTAGTCAAACCATATATTTTGTTATTGAGTAATACAATATTAATGTCAATGTTGCGACGAAGTGCATGCATGGTATGGTTACCGCCGATTGAAAGTAAATCTCCGTCACCAGAGATTAGAAACACTTCAAGATCTGGATTTGCAATTTTTACTCCCGTTGCGAATGCTGGCGAACGACCATGTACAGTGTGAGCACCGTAAGTATCCATGTAATAGGGAAAACGTGCTGCGCAACCAATGCCAGAAACAAAGACGAAGTCTTCTTTCTTTGCGCCAAGATTGGCTGCCATCTTTTTCATTGCAGTGAGCACGGCGTAATCACCACAACCGGGGCACCAGCGAACGTCTTGATCACTTGCAAAATCTTTCGGTTTGTATGTTGGAAGTGCTACTTCGTTCATTTTACACCCCCTTTCAACATTGCTTGAATTTGATCAGCAAGCTCCTCCACGAAGAAGGAACGACCGCATAAGTTTTGAATACCTTCGATATCAACTAAGAATTGGCTACGAAGAAGCATACGTAACTGGCCGGAATTCATTTCAGGCATAATTACTTTCTTGTACTTGCTTAACACATCCCCAATATTTTTTGGAAAAGGATTGATGTAATGCAAATGCGCTGTAGCAACTGATATGCCACGTTCGTGCAATAAAGTTGCTGCAGCTAAAATACTACCCCGCGTGCCACCCCAGCCAAGGATGAGGGTATCGCCTTCACCTTCCACTTCAAGATCGGGAATTACATTTTGAAGTTTTGCAATTTTCTCTGCACGGTACTTTGTCATTAGTGCGTGGTTTTCATGATCGTACGAAACTCCACCTGTGCCATCTTGTTTTTCAAGACCACCCACACGGTGCTCTAAGCCAGGCATTCCTGGAATAGCCCACGGTCGACCACCCGTTTCTTCATCACGTTTGTATGGAAGGAATTCTTCATCAGTAGCTTCAGCGTGCTTCACCTCGATATTTGGAATAGTTGCAATATCTGGAATAAGCCATGGCTCCGCTGCATTTCCTAGGCCGCCTTCTGATAAGAAAACAACTGGGCACATTGCTCTTAGGGATAGACGTGCTGCTTCAATCGCCATATGGAAACAATTACCTGGGCTCGATGCTGCAACAACAATGACGGGGCACTCGCCAGGTCTTCCGAACATGGCTTGTAATAAATCTGACTGTTCAGTTTTAGTTGGCATACCTGTAGCAGGTCCTGCGCGTTGAACATTCACCACAATCAGTGGAAGCTCCATCATGACTGCCAAGCCAATTGCTTCTGATTTCAGTGCAAGACCTGGCCCCGAAGTTCCAGTCACTCCTATTTGCCCTGCAAACGAAGCCCCGATTGCAACCATAACCGCTGCTATTTCGTCTTCGGCTTGCATGGTCCGGATGCCAAACTGTTTCAGCCTCGCCAAGCCGTGCAACACATCCGAAGCAGGCGTGATTGGATAACTCGCATATACGAGTGGCTTGGCTACTTTTGTAGCAGCCGTAGCCAGACCAAGTACGATTGCCTCGTTGCCTGAAATTCTTCGATATTCACCTGCTTGCAGTTTTGCTGGCGATACTTCGTATTGCGAAGGGAAAAACTCCGCTGTCTCGCCAAAGTAATATCCTGCTTTAATAGCCTTCTCATTTAACTCTGCAATCTCTGGTTTATTTTTTAACTTCCCGAAATAGTTTTGCAACTTATCAATGGTGGAATCGATTTCACGAGAATACAACCACGAGATAATTCCAAGTGCAAACATGTTTCTACAACGGTCAATATCTTTCACTGAAACGTCAGAATCTTCACTCACAAGCGACTCACGAGTCAAACGCGACATTGGAACTCGGCAAATTTTGTACTTTGCGTTAATCACTTCATCATCAAGCGGGTTGTAGCCTTCTTCGTACCCACATTTCTTAAAATTACTTTTGTTAAATTCGTCATCATTAACAATTACTATTCCGCCAGTTTCAACATATTCCAGATTGGTTTTAAAGCCAGCAGGGTTCATAGCAACCATCGCGTTGACTAAATCGCCAGGCGTATGGATTTCTTGGCTTGAAAACTGTATTTGATACCCAGAAACTCCAAAAGTTGTCCCTTTTGGAGCACGAATTTCTGCTGGAAAATCAGGTGCTGTTGCAAAGTCATTACCTGCAAGTGCAACTGTGTCTGTAAAGTGCGACCCAGTGAGTTGCATCCCATCTCCACTGTCACCACAAAAACGCACTGAAACATTTGAAAGCGCTGTTTTTTGATTTGATTTTGTATCTGGCATTATTGGGCTCTTCACCTCAAAATGGGTGCTTAAAACACAATTATACCTTTATCTCTGGCAATTCGTCTATGGGTTGGGCTTTACCAATTATGTATTAATTGCTACAATACTCGGCTCGAAACGGAGTCCATGATGGCAAAAGAAACAGCAAGCACAATCGTCCCAAATACTGAAATGACATTCACCATTGTCAAAGAGCTAACACGTCCTGCAGCACGCAAGACCGTTGAGCGTTTGATGTGGATGCAACCGCAGGTGAAGAAGGACCATTCGATGCTCCAACGCCGTCGCAAGCAAAAAGACATTAAGTACACCATACGCGCTGGTCGTGTTTGGTTTGATCGTCCACGAGCGACTCGAACAGTCCGCGCTGAACGCGGTGCTTCCTTTACATTGAAAATCACTCCCCAAATCGTAAACGATTTGAAGAGTGTTTCAAAGTATCTTGAAGTAAAGTAAGTAACTCCACTTTTATAGAATAGTTAATGTCGGCGACGTACTCGAAGGTACCCAGCAAGACCAAGTAATACAATTGCGCCGGGCGCTGGCAGAGCCACTGCTGAATATTGCCAACTTGTTAGATCTTCGTTCTTACCTAAAATGTTTAACTCACCAGAGATAGTGCCGTCAGTTGTAAATTGAGCAAGAAGCACACGGCCATCTTCTTCGTACACTTGCGCATCGTCTGGCGTTGCGAACCAAGTGCCGTTTTCAGACCAGATGTCGCCACCGTTGTCTTCAAAAGTTGACCAATCAATACCGATGTCAAGCATTGCATCTCCAGTGTCGTTCAATTTGCCAATGGTGACAAAACTGTCGTACTCCAGCGAAGGAAAAAATCCAAACAAAGACTCTGTTGGAGCGCCGTAATCGCCAAATTGATTTTGGTAAAAGCTTGTGCTCGTTTGAATCGAAAGTGGATTAACAGCATCGCCGAAAATTGCATCTACTTGATCACCAGCATCAACATCTGCATAAATGCGATACGTTGTCCCGATGCCAAGTCCACTATCGAACGACTCGTGTGAAATGCCCTGCAAATCTGCTGAGGCAATTGTTGGTATAAGCAGTGTGCCCATTGCCATACTAAGTACTAGTGTTGTTTGCTTATTCATAGAAATGATCCTTATGTTTTTTGTGCATTGGCATACGTCTGCCAGTTACTACCTATCGTCAAATAGAAACTGGGAATTTAGACCAGCAGAATAAACCGCCGTTAAACTAGGTAAGTTAAAACTGTTACGCGCTATGCGTAAACGTGCATCAGCCGTGAAATAGGTGTTACACCACCAGGAACATTGTTTTTAGCCTTCCAACTATATTCAACATATTCACCATTACTCACACAATCACACCCTTTAACATGCAGCCTATATATAAGTTCCCATGTTTTTGCTTCTTCATCGAAAAGCAATGCTACTGCAATTGGTGGAACCGAAATTGAAAGACCTGTTTCTTCAAGCAACTCTTTTTGGATGGTTTCTTCTGGAGCATGACCTGGTTCAACACTCCCAGAAGGTGCGCATTCCCACTGCCCAGCATAGTGATGAACCGCGTTGCTTCTTTTGCCCCAGAGTATCTTAGAATCAAAACGCGTAATACCTTTGACGCCAAGGGGTCGAATGCCCAAATTGTAGAATGCATCTTGTACTGCGAAAAAACGATATGAACAGGGCATTACATGCACATTCGCTCCACCGCATCCATTTCGTTGCGCGCCAAGCACATGCAACAGGGTGCCGTCAAAACAAGACGGATTTTGCAAACAGCGTTTTTGCCAACGACGGTCGACTTCCTCTAAGTCTACACCTTCAGGAATAAATAACCCTTCCTGAAGATGGATCGTCGCAGGGCGCTTTAAGTGCATTACCCGAATTCAATACCTTGAGCGAGTGGCATTTCGTCACTCCAATTCGAAGTACATGTTTGACGTCGCATATACGCCTTCCATGCATCGGAACCAGATTCACGGCCACCACCTGTATCTTTTTCTCCGCCAAATGCACCACCAATTTCTGCACCGCTTGTGCCGATATTGACATTGGCAATCCCACAATCGGATCCCTCTGCTGAGAGGAACCTACCGGCATTACGCATGGAGTTCGTAAAAATTGCACTGCTTAGGCCTTGATCAACGTCGTTGTGCATTGCAAGCGCTTCATCTAAATCGCTCACAGTAAAGATGTATAAAATTGGGGCAAACGTTTCTTCTTTCACCACTTCTGGCATGGTGCCTTTGGGTACTTTAACAATCGTTGGTTCAACAAAGTGACCAGGACGGTCTGCCCAGCGCTCGATGCCTTCCACGCCCCCGCATAGAATTTCGCAACCTTCTGCTTTTGCTTGCTCAATTGACGAACGCATAGTTTCAACGGACGCTTCGTTAATAAGTGGGCCCATCAACGTGCTTGCTTCAAGTGGATCACCAATGGAAACTTGTGTGTATGCTTTAAGTAGTCCTTCGGTGACTTGATCCACCACGGATTCGTGGCATAGAAGGCGGCGAGTTGAAGTACACCGTTGCCCCGCAGTGCCAACTGCACCAAACAATGTTCCACGAATAACCATATCTAAATCGGCATCGTCCATGATGATGATGGCGTTGTTGCCACCGAGTTCAAGGAGTGATCGGCCAAGACGGCCACCGACAACTGCGCCAACACGTCGACCCATTCGACAAGAACCTGTTGCACTAATGAGTGGTAAACGGCGGTCTTGAATCATCGGCTCACCAACTTCTTCGACGGTGCCGATGATCAAACCAAACACGTCGCACGGGTCTCCATTTTCTGGAGTAAAAATATCTTGGTCTCGCATAACTTCGTGCGCAACGTTGATCATTGCAATTGCAGTCAATGGTGTAATGTCACTTGGTTTCCAAATGGTTGTGTCACCACAAACCGCCGCAAGCATAGAGTTCCATGCCCAAACTGCAACAGGAAAGTTAAACGCTGAAATAATGCCAACTGGTCCGATTGGTTGCCACTGCTCCATCATTGCATGCCGAGGGCGTTCGGAAGCAATTGTCAAACCGTAGAGTTGTCTTGACAGACCTACCGCGAAGTCTGCGATGTCAATGCATTCAACAACTTCGCCAATACCTTCAGGTAATATTTTCCCGCATTCCATCGTGACGAGTTCACCGAGTTGTTGCTCGTACTCACGAAATGCATTGCCAATTCGGCGAACAATTTCGCCGCGCTTGGGTGCTGGCAGCATGCGCCATTCCTTAAAAACCGCTTGGGAGCGAGCGACAAGGTCGTTGTATTCTTCCGTTGTCTGCCGGCGGACAGCGGCGATCGGCTCTCCCGTCGATGGGTTATAGGAGACAAAGTGGTTGTCTGTCGCTTCTGAAGCGTCACAAACAAGTGGGTGATTTATTAGGTTTGAAAGTGTTGTAGTCATCTCGGTATTCTAGCACACCCAGAGGTGGTATTATCTCCGCTATGCCATTAGATCGAAACGGAATTGCAAAGCGTGCCGCTCAAGAACTCAAAGACGGCTTTTATGTCAATTTAGGGATTGGGATGCCAACACTCGTTGCCAACTATGTCCCAGATGGGATGACGGTGTGGCTTCAATCTGAAAACGGATTGCTCGGCATGGGCGAGTTCCCCACAGATGACAAAGTAGATGCTGATTTAATCAACGCGGGCAAACAAACCGTCACCGCGGTGCCAGGCGCAAGCTACTTCTCTTCAGCAGAGTCGTTTGAAATGATTCGCGGTGGACATATCGACCTCGCTATTCTTGGCGCGATGGAGATTTCGCAACAAGGCGATATTGCAAACTGGATGATTCCGGGAAAGATGATTAAAGGCATGGGAGGCGCGATGGATCTTGTTGCTGGTGTCAACAAAGTTGTCGTCATCATGGACCACATCACTCGCAAGGGTGACCCAAAACTTATTCCTGCCTGCACGTTACCGCTTACAGGACTTCGATGCATCGACATGATTATCACTGACTTGTGTGTCATGGAGATGAACAAAGAAAAACAACTATTCGAAATCACCGAACTTTCTCCTAATGTCACACTTCAAGAAGTACTCGATAAAACAACAGCTGAAGTTCTCGTCTCCACGGAGTTAATCTGCCCGCAGTAGATTAATGAGATGAGAAAATAGTTTGT
>NZFX01000043.1 GCA_002689385.1 Phycisphaerae bacterium | reverse complement strand
TGCTTGAGTAAAGCAAGTTTCTCATTGGCCTCTTTCATCAGCCCGCTATCTATATATGCAAGAGCAAGGTTGCGATTTCGAATAGAGGGCGAGATTTCGGAATAATCTTCGGGTTCGCTTCCATTGCAACTAATAATCGCAAAGAAACACAGTATGCATAGGATAAGTTTCATTATGCGTAATCGTACATATAATGCTTTGACGGGTCACATAATCCGGCAAGATTCCATGGAGTAATTTCCTTAGCGAGGGCATCAACATCAAGTGCTCCTGCAAGAACTTGGTTGTAAAAACGGTCAATCAAAGCGCAAAACGCAGAATCGCCGCTAGTTAAAAAGCCAACCGTTTTACCTGATCGACGTTGGCGTTCAGCAAAGTCCGCACCAGCGAAGTAGAGCATTGCATAACTCGATAACAACGTAAAATCATCAAAACATTTGTAGCAACCGTGAATAATCTTGTCGAGCACATCTACTTCATGTAATGTCGTTGCTTGATATTCCCTAAGTAGCTCTGAGCGTTCTTCTGCGGGTTTCCCAAGTATTGGCATCAACCGTTCAATTCCACAAAGCGTCTGCGCGTTTCCTGCGCTATGCAGCGGGTCTAAAAATGCCGCCGCGTACGGCAACATAGCCCAATTATCGCCGACCATTTGTGTTGCGCACCGTTGCATTCGTGGTGCCATGACTATTGGCATGGTTGGCTTAGCGTTTTGGAATTGTTCTTTGATAAATGGTAGCTCATCCATCAACGTTTCCCACGTGTCGTTTGGTCGTTGCTTGCAATCAAGCACAAACCCAGCACTACTTATTCCGTTATCAAAATGCAATACATACATCCAGCCTCCGGAAAAAACATGATGCAGTGCGGCGTCATGGCAAGGGTATGGGTGATTCTTTTTACCGTGTAATTCTCCCCAGGGTGTTACCCCAGTAAAATGCGAGTAGATACAGCGGGAGTTTGTTCTTGCGTCTAAACTATCTTGAGAGATGCCAAGCGGGTTCGCGCCGCCAGTTGCGTCGATCAAAAAATTAGCCGCGCACGAAAAATTTTCCGCTTTTAACTGCCAACCGTCCTGCTCTTTAAGTTCTACAGTTGTGTTTTCAAAATAATCAATTCCAAAATCTTTAACTTCATCCACTAAAAATGCATCAAGATCAGCGCGGTACCACTGGCTGTCGCAGTCATAACCGTTTGGACTTGCGGCGACCAATAATTCGTCGTTTATGTTTGGATGATGAATGTAGGTAAAGCCTCGTTTTGGCCCACAGTTAAGTTCTGGATACGTTTCCTTCCACGAACCATATCGAGTGAGCGGTTGTAACCGAGGTAAGTTGTATGTTTCAGCGATACTTGCAAGCGCGATATCTGCTTGCGGCGTGGACGATTCACCGATGGCAAATCGTGGGTGGCTGTTCTTCTCAATCAAAACGGGATTCATGCCCATTTGCTTTGCGATTAAAGCAGTAACAGAACCACCTAAACCAGAGCCAAGAATTGCAAGGTCATACTGCATCCCAGGTATCTCCAAAAACGCGCCCATTATTTTTCGATAGTCCGTACGCAACGACTTCATCAAGCGCCTGGGTACTCGATGGCACAAAATCAACAGCAAGGCGTTCATTTTTTCGTAGCGGTATAACTGTCAAACATTCCACGCCAATAGCGTGCGCAAAATCAATTGAAGCCTTTGCCCAGTGCACACCTTCTTCTTCGTTTTGCCATGGTGTTTGCAATAAAATAAATGCGCGTACTGATATATCGTGCTCAAGCATCGATGCAGTCGCGCGCTTAAAATCATCGAGCGTCATATTTTTATTGAGTTCTTGTAGTGCTTGTTCGTTTACTGTTTCTAAGCCCATTGCAACTTCGAGTTGTGGTTGTAGATAGTCTGCAAACTCAAAACATGGCGTTCCAATGAGTTTTGGGTGTGCTTCAACGATAAGCGTTTCGTATCCGAGCACCCGAAGATCATCCGCAATGTCGAATGTGTCTTGTTCTGGTATCGATTGTCTATCAAAAAAACTTCCGGCGTTATACAACTTCAAATGTTTTGCTGTTGGAAGTTGATCTAGAGCTTTTCGGACTTGCTTTGCAACCGTACCTTTTTCAACACGGTAATCCAGGGTGTTTTTCCACAAGTCGCACATCGTGCATTTAAACGGACACTCCTTGTTCGTCGTAAGAATAATGTTATGGTCCTCTACCACGCCCGCTCGCGTTAACTCCGGTTCAGAGAAAACGCCGTATGCGATTGATTCGTCGAGCGTATTTTTAACAGTCAAATGCACTGTGAAATGCTTTTCGATAGGGCGCGGGTGAGTTACCAAACGCCCGTTCCTTCGCAGCGCCGTCTTGGAACCTTCGTTTTTCAAAGACAGGCATATGCTGTCCGGTGATTGCTTTGATGCCTCTTGCGACTACATCACCTTTGAGCGCGTACAGTTTTTCATGATCCCATCCAGTGAGTTCGATGAAGGGAATGCCTTCCGCAACTTCGATGACGTTCGTTAACATGAATGGGCTAAAACCCTTAAACCCATATTTTTGCATTGGTGCATAGCCACGCGTGCATGCACGGCTTAAACCACCACTAAAAGTAAGTGAGTGTTTAATTGCATCAACACCCCATCCTTCTTGGTACAGCATTTGATTGCTTAACACACTTTTGATGGTGAGCTCAGGATTTTCCTCAATTGGATAATCCTTCATGTTTTCATCGCCACCATCACCGTCAATGAGATAGGCAAAGTCTGGATATTGTTCTCGAATGCCACGGCAAAGTGCAAGTGTCATTGCACCGGCTTGAATGTCAAGTGGTTTATAATCTTCGATGACTGAAACCGCCTCTTGCATATTCACCCAACTTCCGGGTGCGTCGATGACTTCGTGGAAAAGTTCAAGGTCAAGTTGAGACAAGAAATCATGTGCTTGCTTTGCATCCTCGCCATTACCATCAACGGTGAGTGTGAACGCTTTGAGCCGAGCAAGATTCATGCCCCGTGTTTGCATGACGTGATGTGTTGCAAGGAAGACTGCGCCAGAGTCGATTCCGCCCGAGAACATGACGCCGATTGGTTCATGTTCTGGAATAGTGTCGAGCCATTTTGAAATTCCACTCGAAAGTTCTTGAATATACCGTTCTGCATAGTTTGATTTACGTACATTTCTTGCTGGATCAAAAAAACGTGTGCATACTGGATTTGGATCGGGGCAACCCACCAACGCAATTTCAGTGAGGTGGTGTGCAGGGACCATGCGTGTGTAGGAAGGGTGGAACTGGTCGCCGAAACCTTGCGCCTCGAGCCACTCTTTGATTTGGTCGATTCGTTCAGCAACTAGAAGGGCAGGTCCAGCAACTTTTTTTACGATGAAATACCGCAACGGTAATTGCAATGACCGCGCCATTCGAATGATGTGTCCATTACGTGCCATAAGGGCGAAATGACCATCGATTGCAGCGATTTTTATTGGGTCGCCAGAAGCAACTATCTCAGTCGCTTCATCCACCGTCATATTAAAAATCATGTTTCGGCTGTGATCGGTGACGTCTATGACTTCATTGATCATATCTGGGTAATGTGGTTGTAAATTCGCTAAATCTTCTCGTGTTCGTTGCATAGGGGAATCATACGGTAAACTGCAAACATGAAACACATTTTACAAACGCTTATTGGCATTGTTCTTCTGTTTTCTTTATCGCAAAATGCGATTTGTGAGACTATGGCCACTGTAGATGCAGGGCGAGGCGATGTATCGCTCTACATTCCGAATTCATACGATAGCGAAAAACCGCTTCCACTTATTGTTGCGTTGCACGGATTCACAGGGAGCAGCGAGAGCATTAAAAAGTATTGGCGAATGAATCGTTTGGTAGATGAAAAGCAGTTTATTTTTTGCATTCCAGATGGGACAAAAAATACAAGAGATCAGCGGTTTTGGAATGCGACGAAAGCGTGTTGCGATTTTGAAACAGGAGCAGTTGATGATTCCGGATATTTGCGATCGCTTATCGAACTGATTGAAAAGAAGTACGCGGTTGACCCAAAGAGCATTCATTTTCTGGGACATTCCAATGGTGGCTTTATGTCACTTCGGATGGCGTGTGAGCACGCTGATAAAATTGCATCTGTGCAAAGTTTAGCGGGCGCGATGTTTTTGATTGCAGAAGATCACAAACCAACAGAGCCAGTGCATGTTTTACAAGTACACGGCACAGAGGATAAAATCATCAAATACGATGGAGGTGTTTTTCGATCTGGGCAGCGACATCCAAGTGCGCGAGAAACAGTCGAAATGTGGGCGAAGTTTAATGCATGTGCACAAGTTCCTGAGCAGCTTGGCACATTTGATTTAGTAAGCAGTATTGATGGTGAGGACACAACGGTGTTGTGTTATAAGAACGATGAAACAAAAAAAATGTCAGAACTTTGGACAATTCATGGTGGTTCGCACAGCCCACGATTTAATCAATCCTACAGCCCCAAAATTATTGACTGGTTATTGGCTCACCGAAAAAACTAACACAAGCTAGGTCATTTAAATACTATGAGCGTTGACCAGTGATTGCTTTGACCTATAGGGCCTTTGCGTTTAAAACGGTACAATAGAGTGTATGAGCAATCCACTATTGACAAAACACGAACTAAAACTCAAAGAAGCGCTTTCAGCGATTCAAAATCGAGGTTTTTACTCAGCGTATCCAGAAGTACCAAGCGGGAAAATATACGGCGAAACAGCCAAAAAAGATGGGCAAGTCGCATTTGAGGGATACCTCGGCAATGAGTTTGCACTTCAACAAGGCGGGTGCTCTGGCACAATTGGGTCGGAAGTTTCACCATATGGCGTACCGATCAACGCGCAATACCCAAAAGCGAATAGCAATGCATTATTAGAGGGTATTTCAAGGGCTTGCCCAGCATGGCGCAATGCTTCGGTTGAGACGCGTGTTGGAATTGCAATGGAAATTCTCGACCGCCTAAACAAACGCAGTTTTGAAATGGCGTTTGCAGTCATGCATACAACCGGGCAGGGATTCATGATGGCGTTCCAAGCAGGTGGGCCACACGCGCAAGACCGCGGGCTTGAAGCCATCGCGTATGCATATAAAGCAATGAAAGATTGCCCAACTGAAACCACATGGAAAAAACAAGTTGGTCGCGATGAATTTGTGACACTCGATAAAACATTTAAGATAGTCCCCCGTGGAATCGGATTAGTTATTGGTTGTTCAACATTTCCAACATGGAACACGTACCCGGGGCTCTTTGCAAGTTTAGTTACTGGCAACGCGGTTATCGTAAAACCACATCCGGGTGCAATTCTACCACTTGCAATTACCGTAGACATTTGCCAAAGCGTTTTGATTGAAGCTGGTTTTGACGCAAACCTCGTCACCCTTGTGGCAGATACCACCGAGCATCCAGTTACAGCAGAACTTGTTGAGCGCCCAGAAGTTGCCATCATTGACTACACGGGGGGTACAGCGTTTGGTGATTGGGTAGAAGCGAATGCAGGCAACGCAGTCGTCTACACAGAGAAAGCAGGAGTAAACAGTATCATTATTGATAGCGTCGAACAAATGAAAGCGGTTTCAGGAAACCTCGCGTTTAGCTTGTGCTTGTATTCGGGCCAAATGTGTACAACCCCGCAAAACATTTTCATTCCTCGTGATGGTATCGAAACAGCAGATGGTCTAATGTCGTTTGACGATGTTTCATCTGCAATTGTCAAAGGCGTCGATTGGATGTTGAGCGACCAGGGCCGTGCGAACGAAGTTCTTGGTGCGATTCAAAACGAAGCAACTGCAGAGCGAATCGATGCCTCGGATGGTGAAGTGTTACGAGAGGGAAGTTCGATCGAGCATGCAATGTTTGACGGTGCAAGAACGCGTTCTGTGAAAATTATAAAGCTTGAAGCTTCGCAAAAAGAAGTGTTTGAGCAAGAAATGTTCGGGCCGCTCGTGTACATCATCGCAACAGATTCAACCGAACAATCAATTGAACTTGCAGCCACAGTTGCAAAAGAACATGGTGCAATCAGTTGCGGGCTATATTCGACGAACAACGAAGTAACCGAAAAAGCTGTTGACGCAATGACACTTGCAGGCGTTCCTGTATCCTGCAATTTGACAGGGAATATTTGGGTCAATCAGTCTGCAGCATTTAGTGACTTCCATGTAAGTGGTGTGAACCCCTCTGGCAATGCGACACTTTCCGATATGGCGTTTGTCGTTGGAAGATTCAATATTGTGCAGTGCAGAACATTTGTTGCCGAACCAGCGAAAGTGGAGGCGTAGCACATGCCGATTTATGAATTTGAAGGCATTCGTCCAGTCGTTGATCCAACTGCATATGTGCACCCAACTGCGGTGTTGATTGGGGATGTCATTATTGGGGCAAACTGTTTAGTGGGGCCTTGCGCAGTTCTTCGTGGGGACATCGGTCGATTGATTATGAAAGCGGGGAGCAATTTGCAAGATACATGTGTGGTGCATAGTTTTCCTGGCGACGATACTATCATTGAAGAGGATGGTCATATTGGCCATGGTGCAGTGTTGCATGGTTGTATTATTAAAAAGAACGCTATGGTCGGCATGAATGCAGTTGTCATGGATAACGCAATCATCGGAGAGAATAGTTTTGTCGCGGCGATGGCATTTGTCAAAGCAGGGACAGAAGTCCCACCAAATGTGGTGGTAGCCGGATGCCCTGCAAAAGTGATCAAGGAACTTGACGAACAAGCGATTGGCTGGAAAAGCGAAGGCACCCGAATCTACCAACATTTAGCGGATCGGCACAACGAAACGTGCATCGAGTGTGAACCACTAACTGAAGTCGAAGCGGATAGAAAACGCGTTCCATACACCGATCACGCACCAAAACACAAGCAGTAAACGACCCGGGGGTCGTTTATTTGGCGAGGGCGGAGCGGGCGGCTTCGGAAAGTAACTCGCTGCGCGTAGGGTGAGGGCGAATGGTTGTAGCGAGATCGTATAAAGTTGCGCCCATTTCAAGGGCGAGCACACCTTCGGAAATCATCTCAGTAGCACCGGATCCAACAATGCCTACGCCTGTAATTGCTTGCGATTCTTTTTCATACCCAAGCAAGGTGATTCCGTTTTGTTGACCAAGCGCAACAGCAAGCCCGCTATTTCCCCAGCGAATAGCGACGGTTTCATCATCGAATGAGCCAACTTGAGCAATTTCAGGGTTTACCCAAGCAACTTGCGGTATAAATGCCGAATCGAGATGCGAAACTAGTCCACATGCTGATTCGCCCGCAACTCTGCCCTGCGCTATAGCAAGAGCAGCGCTGTGCTCGCACCCAGCGCATTCGCCAACGGCGTATATTTTTGGATTACTCGTCGCACACGTACCGTCAGTTCCAATGAAATCATCGATTACCTCGACCGTTGCATTTTCTAATTGCAGTGAATGTGTATGCGGAAGGCGATGCGTTGCAAGGACAACCATGTCATACTGTTCTGCATTTGGTTTTTCTTTGCACAAAGTAAGACCGCGTTTTATGAGTTTGACAAGTTGTTTGTCGAATTTTGGAAGAATTTCACCATCAGCCCAAATAGTTACCGTATTGTTTGTCTTTAAAAAAGTTGCAGATTCCACTGCACTTGGCGTGTTCCCGACCACAAGAATATTTTTATTTTCAATCTTCGTTGAATACACTTCTTCAACTTGGATAGCGTTTGAAAAACCATCATGGACTCGTCGCATCGAACCACTTGCGATAATCGCTTTTCGAAACTTCACTACTGAAACAACTTCGCCGGTTATTTGTGCTGTTTTTTTGTTTTCAAAATGCGCAACACCGTAGAGTCGTTCGATACCGAGTGATGCGCAACGTTGCGCAAGGCCTTTGCTTAAGGTAGCAACCGCAGAAGTTAAATCCGCCCCAAGCAGATTTCCCTTTGAGGGAATGCACGCATGGTGTAAACATTCACCGCCTAGTTGTTCATGTAGATCAACAATCGCCACAGTTTTGCCAAGTTCAGCGCAACGAAAAGCCGCGGTATATCCAGCAGGACCTCCGCCGATGACGAGAATATCTACATCTTGGCTGAATTGACCAACAACCATCGTTACACCGCAAATCGCATTGGATGTTCAAGGTCATTGATGAGATGTTCGATGAATGGTATTTCACGGCCACCATCAATTAATCGGTGATCAATTGAATGACTTAGTGGAAGAATTAACCGAGGGATAATATCTCCATCGACGACCCAAGGCATAAGCCGAGCACGTCCAACGGCAAGACACGCAACAGTGTTTTGTTGAATGATTGGGGTTGAGTAACGCGTTCGCCCTACAGCTCCTGCATTTGAAACAGTGTATGTTGCCCCTTTTGTGTCAGCGATTGAAAAGCTCGCGCTTCGTGCATTGAGGGTAATCTGCTCGAGATGTGCGGAAATTTCTCCAACACTCATCGTGTCAGCGTTGTGTATAACTGGGGCAATTAACCCACGTTCAGAGTCAATGCCGATTGCGATGTTGACGAATTGTCTAAACAGAACATCGCCAGTTTCTTGGCAGATTGCCGCGTTTAAAATTGGGTACTTTTTCAACGAACGGCAAATTGCCTTTAACACAAACGGTAAAAGAGTTAATTTTAAATCTGGTTGGTCTGGGTCTTTGAACGCTTTACGCATCTTGTCAATTTCAGTGATATCGGCATCGTTGCAGTCAGTGACGTGCGGGATCGTTTCCCAAGCGTGTGCCATTGCCCTTGAAATTGCTTTGCGCGCTTGCGACATTGGTTGGCGGACAACAATACCAAACTCAGTTTGCTCTTGTACGCCTTCGATTTCTGTTTCAACTTTAAGTGTTGGTTGTGTACCTTGATTGATTGGAGCAGCGGTCATCACAGAAGACGCGATGACTACGCCAGAGGTAACACTTGGCGATTGCGCATTTTCAACATCCTGTCGAGTGACTCTTCCACCAGCACCAGTGCCAACTACAGTAGAGATTGCAACGCCTTGTTGTCTGGCAAACTTCCGTACGCTTGGTGATGAGCGAACCTTCGATGAATTTTCTGAAACAAACGGGGCTGTTGCTGTCCTCGTTGTTGACTTTTCTGGGGTCGTTGTGATAGGAGTATTCGTTCCTCGTGCTTCCTTAGTTTCAAAGGTAATCATCACATCGCCGACGTGGACAAGTTGTTTTTCTTGAATGTGCACAGTGGAGACTATGCCCGTGCATGGACATGGAATGTCAACAGCGGCCTTGTCAGTTTCAACCTCAAGCAAGGGTGCATCTTCTGTTATAGATTGACCTTCTTTTACATGGACTGCGAGGATTTGACCTTCGTGTACACCTTCACCTAAATCTGGAAGTTTAAAATCCATTATTCCCACGCAAGCGTTTCTTTAACTGCAAGAACAATTTCTTCACTCTCAGGAAGGAAATGTTCTTCGACTTGGAAATATGGAAAGGGAACATCAAAACCAGTTATCCGTTTAACTGGTGCTTCGAGGTACTCGAATGCGTGCTCGTTTAACCGAGCAATAATCTCAGAAGCGATACCGCAGGTCCGTTGTCCTTCGTGCACGATGACGCAGCGACCGGTTTTTTGTACTGATGCACAAAGTGTTTCGGTATCCATCGGCGAGATAGTTAAGAGGTCAATAAGTTCGACATTGATGTTGTGGTCTTCAGCTAAGTCCTGCACCGCCTCTTTACATGGCCGCATCATCGCGCCGTAGGAAATGAGTGTAAGGTCTTTGCCTGCGTGGACAATTTCTGCTTTGCCAAGTTCCATAACTTCCGGTTCGTCAGGCACCTCTTCTCGGAATGCTCTGTAGACTGCTTTTGGTTCGTAAAAAATGATTGGATCATCATCACGAATGGACGCAGCGAGTAATGCACGTGCGTTTCGTGGACCCGAAGGAATAACCACTTTTAAGCCGGGCGTGTGTACCCAGTATGCTTCGCGCGATTCGCTGTGGTGTTCAACTGCACGGATACCGCCACCGTAAGGAGTACGAAGGACCATTGGCACAGTGTATTTGCCGCGCGTTCGATTTCGAATACGTGCCATGTTTTGTTCAATTTGGTCGAACGCTTGCATAGTAAAACCAGAAAACTGAATTTCAACGACTGGACGTATGCCATACACTGCCATGCCAACAGCAGTGCCTACAATTCCGCACTCTGCAAGGGGTGTATCCATCACGCGTTCTTCGCCGTGTTCTTTTTGTAAGTCTTTTGTCGCTCGAAAAACACCACCGTTCACGCCGATGTCTTCACCAAGCATACAAACGTTTTTGTCACGTTCCATTTCTTGCATTAGTGCAAGGTTTACGGCTTCGACCATAGTCAACTTGCTCATTCACCAACCCCTTTTTGCCTTAGTCGCTGCATATATTCAGCACGTTGCTTCTGGAGTTCCATAGGGAATGTTTCGTAAAGGTGTTCAAAAATTTCAGTTGGGTCAGCAGGTGGCATTTCGTAAAAAGTGTCACGTGCTTTGATTACTTCTTCTTCGCAGGAAGCAAGCGTTTGCTTAATGGAATCAGTATCGAGCACGCCTTTGTTTTTGAGGTATGTCTCGAATCGAGCCATTGGGCACCGTGCTTCCCAGACTTTGACTTCTTCATCATTTCGGTAGACAGTTGGGTCATCTGCAGTCGTGTGCAAACTCATTCGGAATGTAACTGCTTCGATGAACGTAGGACCTTCACCGGCGCGCGCTCTGTCAGTTGCTTCTTTTGTCGCGCACATCATTGCAAGGATATCGTTTCCATCAACGCGGATGCTTAGCATGCCGTGTGCTACACCGTGGGACGCAAGGACTTCATTCGCAGTTTGCTTATGCGTTGGTGTTGAGATAGCCCAGCCGTTGTTTTCGCAAATGAATACAACAGGTGCTTGGTAGACTGCTGCAAAGTTTAACGCCTCGCTGACTGCGCCTTGCGAACTTGCTCCATCACCATAATTGACAACGACGCAATTGTTTTTCTTTTTGTATTTCATTCCTATGCCGATGCCAACAGCTGGCAACACATGCGAACCAATCACAATGGAAAAAGGAAGGTCATTTACATTATTCGGTGGGGGAAAACCATCATGGAATCCAGCCCACAAACGCATGAGGTGTTCCATTGGCCAGCCACGCATAATTTGCGCGCCGAAGGAACGGTAGGAGGGTGCAAACCAATCGTCTTCTCTAAGTGAAGTTACTTGACCGATGATGCACGCTTCTTGCCCAATGTTTGGTGCGAATGTGCCCATTCGACCTTGCCGTTGCATCGTCATCATTCGCTTATCGAATGCGCGCGCTAAGACCATTGCTCTGTACACTTCAAGAAGTCGCTCGTTGCTAAAATCTGGTTCGAGTCCCTTGTCAACTTCGCCATATTCGTTGAGGATTTGAAGTACTTCAATATGCCCAAGATCAATCCGCGAAGTATCCATTGCAGAAGGGGTATTTGGTGATACAACCTCTTCGCTTGAAGTGGTTTTTTGCTTTTCTGGGTTTTGGGCTGCCATGACCCCACATTATAGCAGACAAGGTTCTACAGCTTCTTCATCCGTTCAAATGGTTGCCTGCAGGCGTTACAAAAGTGGATAGTTTTGCACCGCGTTGGGCCAAAAGGGCTTGTGAGCGTTGTTTCGCGTGAATTGCACCATGGGCAGGGAATTGCTGAAGTTCTGAGTTCAACTGTATCGGTTTTTGTACCACTGCAACAAGGTGAGGATCCGTCTGGAACAGAGATGCCATGTTTAGCAAGTGAGGCGCGCCCTGCATCGGTGATTCGATCAGTAGACCAAGGCGGATTGTTAATGAGCTCAACAGTAACTTCGTCTACACCTTCGACCTCACCCAATTTTTGCTTGATCTCTTTTGCGATTGCTGGAAGTGCAAAGCAACCAATAAAAGTTGGAAGTAGTTCAACATAAACCTTTGAGTCTGTGATGTTCACACGTTCGATTAGACCAAGGTCTGTGATGCTGATAGGCATCTCAGGATCTGGAATCATTTGCAAAACGGTAAAAATGTCTGACTTCGCGACCATGGTTTACCAAGCAGCGAGGGGATCAGTCGAAAAGACTTCTTGTAGTTCAGTGAGAGAAAGCGCAAAATCATCATCGTGATTTCCAGTTCGACCACCGCGTGCAGACGGTATGTCAATGTGCGCCTTCATTCCGGCGGTTCCTAAAACGGTGTCGACATGCTCTTTCCATTGCGTAAACAAGCAACCCTCATCAATGAGGATACCACCTTCGAACAAGGTGTCGATACCGTCAGGTTTTTCAGAAAGCATAGAGGCGTATGGCGCATAGTCATCAAGGGCGGTTTGCAGTCGTTGTTTAGAATCATCATTACCGTTTCCAAGATGGTCGATCCAAGATCCAACGTGGTCAACGTGTACAGTTTGTTCGGCGCAAATTCTTTTTGCAAGCGTTGCAAGTGGTGCCCATGTGCAGTTGCTTAGTCGTAGAAGTCGGTGGTAATCATACAGGTTGCAATAAAATTGCCGTGCGATTGCATTCGCCCAGTTAAAGTCATCACTCTTGGTCACGATATCGGCGCATCGGTAGGCATCAGCCGTACGACCGAATGCGATTTGGTCTGGGTCTTCGCCACTAATCGTGTTCATTAACTCATAGAATGCGCTGGCGTGCGCTATGTCATCTTGAGCAAGTGACGAGAAGGCGATATCGGCTTCAAGGATGGGCGCAATGCCTGTCCAGTCACTGTTTCGATGGCCAAGAAACAGTTTATCATCTGCTACGCAACGTAAAACATTCAATAGAGGTTCATGGAATTGTTTGTTAAGTTCGCTCATTAGAATGTCTCCTTCAAATCTTCTTCCTGATATGCGTTGACTGCTTGTTCTGCACGAAGCGCATCCCATTTTTGTCGGACGATTCGGCTATATCCGCGGGGAAGTCGGTAGCCCTGGTCGGTTGTTTCGCGCCAGATCATATCGGTTGCACCATCAATTTTTGTGAGTTTCGAAATCGGAGCAGTCCATATTGTGTAGAACTCTTTTTCGCGGGCAAATTGTTCGGTGCATTTGTTTTTTGCTTCCGCTCCGTTTCCTGCTTCAACCTTGCCCACGTGTTCATGTCGACCGCCAGCTTTCCACCGAACGAAGACCTCATACGTTTCACTTTCGCCGTCTTTGGCAATAAAGGTATTGCGTAATCCCACCCACATGCTCACGCACTCTTGGTCTTGACCGTAATGCTCTCTTGCAAATTGCTGTGCGAACGAAGCATCGGGCGCGCTAAGTGAACCGGCGTGCAAATGAGCATCGCCTTCTTTTTTCTGGGTGAACACTTCCCAAACTGGAAATGCATCTACTTCACTGGTTTGTAACTCGCCTGTTGCTAGAGGCACATTTGTTCTTGCTTTGGATAACATAATAACCCTTAGTTATTGCAGGGTGCATCTGTTGCACCATCTAGAATTGCACGTCTTACCCATTCGCCTTGTTCGTATGAGAATCGCCGCAACGCAAGTCGATCTTTGTTGCAAGGGCCGTTGCCACGAATGACCTTAATAAACTCATCCCAGTCTGGTTGGGTAAAGTCCCAGTTTCCTGTTTCTTCGTTATGTTTTAAAAGTGGGTCAGGCTTCTTTGAAACAACCAAGCCATCTGCGTCTTTTTTGCAAACATTAATGACCAGACCAGTCGCCATTGCTGCTGGTGCGAAGCGATTTACAAACTTTTGGCGAAGCTCATCGTTTGTTGCTGTTTTCATACGCCACTTCATTGCAGGGCGTTCACGTTCATCGGGCCTATCATTGGGTCCAAAAAATGCAAGGGAAGGGTCCCACCATCGGTCGAATGCTTCTTGTGCCATTTGTTTTTGTTTATCAGTCCCACTCATTAAGGTGAGCACCATGTCTTCGCCGTGCTTAAAGTGGAATGCTTCTTCCATATTGATGCGCCGCATCGTGCGGATGTATGGGCCAAAGGAACCATGCGCAAGCGTGCCTTGGTTAAGAATTGCGGCACCATCAATGAGCCATGCAATCATGCAGATATCAGCCCAGGTAGGGCAGGGGTAGTTAAAACAATTGTGGTATTTCGTCACGCCCGTGATCAAGTCACGAAGCATTGCGTTTCTCGTTTTGCCTAAGTCTTGGGCTACTTCGTACAGCATTTGCCCGTGCCCGACTTCGTCTTGTACTTTTGCGGTGAGCGCAAGTTTACGTAGCAAACTTGGCGCTTTAGTAATCCATTCGCCCTCAGGAAGTGCTCCGACTATTTCACTATTGGCGTGGTGCTCAGCCATTCGCAACATAAGCGATCGGTATGCTTCTGGCATCCAGTCATTTGGTTCGATAAGCCCACCTTCGGCGACATGTTTTTCAAATGCTGCGAGCTTTTCTGGATCCGCTTTCGCACAGTCATTTATGTTTACTTCAACGTTTGCGCTTGCACTCATTTGGTCTCTCCTTCGATAAGCGTTGCCAAGCCCTGGCCTACGCCAACACAGAGTGTAGCGACTCCACGCTTTTTATTCTGTCTTCGTAACTCATGAATTAATGTCACAACAAGCCGAGCGCCACTGCACCCAAGAGGGTGTCCAAGTGCAATTGCGCCACCGTTTACGTTGACAATTGCTGGGTCAATACCTATTTCTTGAATGCACGCAAGTGACTGCACTGCGAATGCTTCGTTTAACTCAAATAAATCAATATCTTGTACGGTTAAACCTGTCCGTTGGAAAAGTTTTTCTGTCGCATGTATTGGGCCCGTTCCCATGATTGCGGGGTCAACACCTGCAGAAGCGCTTGCACCAACGTATCCTAAAATATTTAGATTTAATTGTTTAGCAAGGGTTTCTTCAACTAAAATGACTGCTGCGGCGCCGTCATTCACGCCCGAGCTGTTTCCTGCCGTGACCGTTGCGCCTTCTTCTTTAGAAAATGCAGGGCGAAGTGTTGCAAGTTTTTCAAGCGCAACTTCAGGGCGTGGGTGTTCATCGGTGTCAACGATTATTGGATCACCTTTGCGTTGTGGAACAATGACGGGAATAATTTCATCGTCCCATTTTCCATCGTCTTTTGCAACCTTCCATTTCTGTTGGCTGTTCCATGCAAACGCATCTTGGTCTTCGCGAGAGATGCTCCATTTTTTTGCAATGTTCTCTGCCGTTTCGCCCATTGAGTAGGGGTGGTAGAGCTCAGAAAGTTTTGGATTTGTAAAACGCCAGCCGATTGTCGTGTCGTGCATTTGAAATCTACGGTCAAATGCTGTTTGCCCCTTTGCCATAACAAATGGTGCTCGGCTCATGGATTCAACACCGCCTGCGACCATGATGTCTCCACAGTTTCCTTCGATCATTCGAGCGGCAACATTAATCGCTTCTAAGCCAGAAGCGCAAAGCCGATTTACTGTTGAGCCGGGAATTGTTTCGGGAAGCCCTGCAAGCAATGCGGACATCCTCGCTACATTCCTGTTGTCTTCACCTGCTTGGTTTGCCGCGCCCAAGTATACCTCGTCGATGGTGCTTGGGTCGATGCCAGATTTTTCAACAGCCGCTTTTATAGCGATTGCGGCTAAATCATCTGGTCGGATGGAACTTAATCCGCCACCGTATCGCCCAATTGGGGTACGAACGGCAGAAACAATGGCTACTCGTCTATTCATACCCTCTATTGTACTGTTTCGTTTGCTGAAACTGTGCCAAATGGTGGGGAAGCAAATCGGTTGTCCGCGACGGTCTCATTCAACGCGCAAAGCAGACGTTGCACCTTATTGATACCAATGTTTTCAGCCCATTCAAGCGGTCCTTGTGGATAGTTGGTGCCCAACTTCATTGCCGTGTCGATATCTTTCGCGTTTGCAACACCTTCAGTGACGGCCCACATTGCCTCATTCATTATTCCACCTAGCACGCGTGCAAAAATATATTTTTCGAGCATCGAACCACCAGTGCAACTTGCTTCTAAACAAAAGTCGTTTATGGCGGAAGTTAGTTCATCCGAAATTTCTACTTCT
>NZFX01000042.1 GCA_002689385.1 Phycisphaerae bacterium | reverse complement strand
TCAACCATGGGGAAACCACAATGGCGGCACGGTGTTGTTTGGCCCAGACGGTTATATATATTTGGGTATTGGCGACGGCGGCGCATCAAACGACCCACACAAAAATGGGCAAAATAAAAAAACGCTTCTTGGATCAATAATACGCATTGACCCCAAAGCCCAAGAAAATTCAACCCAACACACATCCGATCAACCATTATCCAGTCACTCAACAGATAGTTTGGCTTATTCAATACCAGAAGATAACCCATTCGCTACCGACGACTCAGCAAGGGGCGAGCTGTGGGCAACAGGACTTCGAAACCCGTGGCGCATGAGTTTTGATAGAGAAACAGGCAAACTCTGGGTAGGTGATGTTGGGCAGAATAAATGGGAAGAAATAGATGTCGTAGAAAAAGGAAAAAACTATGGGTGGAATATCCGCGAAGGCACACACCAATTTATGGGCAACGAAACACAAGAAAACACAACCCCTCCGGTTTTTGAATACGGAAGAAGAATGGGCGGTTCCATTACTGGTGGGTATGTGTACAGGGGCAAACAAATCCCACATCTTGTGGGAAAATATATATATGCAGATTATTTAAGCAGAAGAACATGGGCGCTTACCACTCAAAGCAAAGAAGTCGAGTCAGCTACATCTATTAAAATTGCAAAAGCTACTCCCCTGTCTATATCATCTTTTAGTGAAACCCCAGACGGAGAATTGCTTGTATGTGGTTTTGAAACACCATATGCGCGAACAGGAAAAATATTTACACTTGTTCAAGAGCACGGCGAAACAAGAAAATAAACAAACATTATTCTGAATCGGGCTTTGTCGCAGTAGACTCTTCCTCTACCACTTGAAGTATTTGCGAGAAAAGCTCTTGAGCGGTGACACCATCACCCCTCCACCGCGGAACAAACCGATCATCCACCATAAGAACAGGAATAGATTTTCGCCACACATTATTTTTAGCCAATATATCCATTCGCATTTGGTTGTTTACATCAATCCCACCCAACACAGCCTGAAGCGTTGCGTTGTCGACACCGGTAAATTCTGCAGCTTTGCGTTGAGCAACATCAAGCGGAATAACTCCACCCTGGCTCATGAGCCAGTTGTGCATGTTCCACCGGGCGTCATCGCCACCAAGCGCATCTGCTGCTACGACAAGTTTTGCCAATAAACAAGACCCCTCATATTTAGTTGGCATTGAAGAAACTCCAGCGTTGCAAGTTTCATCCACAGGAAAATGCCTAAACGTGTATGAAATTTTGCCTGGATTTGCCTTTATTGTTTTTTTGATTTCTTCGTCAATTTCTTTAGAGAGCCCCGCTTGGTAATCACCCCAAACAACAAATTCAATGTCGCCACCACCTATCCACGAAAGCGTTTCAGCGCCCGGCAACACTCGCCTTTTTCCTCTGCGCCAGTCTTCAACAAGCTTTCTTTTTGCTGTTGGTGGAGCCACTTTGTTACTTCGACCATCCTCTATGTTTCTTGCAACAACATTAATAATGTTTTGTAATGTGTCCCCACCACCGTAATACCAAAGATATTCAACCCCATTGATAAATACCATTGGAGTAAAATACACACCAAGGGCCTTACCATCAACACAGTTCTCTCGAACCGTTTGGAGTGTTTCATCACCCATCATGACGTTGATAACTTCTTGTGCGTTAAATCCAAGCGCCGTTAAGCTTCCAGCAAAGTCCTTATCTGTAAATGATCCTTTTTGCGAAAATAACCACGCGTGCATTTTTTCCCACGCTTCTTGCCCACCAACTATTGCCGCCGCCTCTGCCGCCCGCGCTGCCCAACAAGCATTGCCATGAAGCTTAAACTTTCCAATAGTGTCGTTGCAATCGAAGTTGAGTGGGAAGTGTTTTACAACAACAGACACATCGCTTCTTGTTTTCATAATACTCGCAAGTTGCCCCTCAATTCGCTTACAGTCTGGGCACTGGTAATCAGTAAACATAACAACCTGAATGGGTGCGTTAACAGATCCAATTCTATGGCCACCCCCCAAGAGTTTAAGGGTTGATGTTTCAACTTCTCCAGAGCCCATTTTTTTAATGTTTTCATCACTTTTTTGTTTGTTTTCTTCTTTAATCGAGTTTCCGATAAGAATAAATGTTTGAAGAAACACTACAAAACATATAAAACACACCCATGGCACAGCATTGCTACGAGAGGTTTTCTGGGTACACACGTCCTTGCAACAAGAAGACGCACCACAACGTAAACAAATAACCCAAAACAATATGTTGCAAACATGCGCAAGTGCACACCATTTACAAAAACTTCCAATAGCTATCATTATTCCAATAAAACCAAATGAAGCCAGGACACCAATTAACACCATACACCTGTATTTTTTTACACCACTCCCACCAAAAACCCAACCAATAAACAAGGCACTAAACCAAGCAAGACCAACGAAAGAAACCGGTATGTTTAGCCAAGGCACCACGCCCCACGGACCATTGGTGATCAGGTCGCACCCACTACCCTCTGCGCAGCCGGGAATAAAATCAAAAAGACCAAGCTTTGTTCCAGCCAAGGTGACCGAGGCACCAATAGCGCCAAGCAACAACACTGCGCCGATATAAAAAATAATTGATTTGCATTTCATGTTTTTGTGTACCTTGGTAAATTTTATTTACAGTTTACATTTTCTCTGGGGATTCAATTCCAAGTAAGTCGAGACCATCGACAACAACTCTTCTAGTAAGGTCAGCAAGTCGAAGTCTAGATTGTTTAATGGTTTCATCTTCATTTTTCAACACGGGACAAGATTGGTAGAATGTGCTGAATGCCTCTGTTAACTCATATAACCAAGTGCAAAGTCTATGCGGCTCTAAATACGCAATGGCATCTTGTAAAACACCGTTATATTGAAGCAGTTTTAACGCAAGCGCGCGTTCTTGTGGTTCGGCGATAGTAACAGGGGCATCTTTTTGTAGATTTCCCTTTCGTATGAGTGACGAAATACGAGCACACGCATATTGAATATACGGTCCGGTGTTTCCCTCAAACGCAACCATGCGATCAATATCAAACACATAATCACGAATCAAGTCATTTGAAAGGTCTGCATATTTAACAGCACCAATCCCGATTTGTCTTCCAATGGTATGTAAATCATCCACACACATTCCATGTGTAGGCGAGGCCGGGTCTTTCGACCGCTTTGTAACTTCGCTTGTACCCCGGTCGATTGCTTCTTCTAGCAATGAAGAAAGCGTTACGCTTGAGCCACTCCTTGTTTTTAGTGGTTTTTTATCTTCACCAAGGACTTGCCCAAACGGTACGTGTGCTAACACCGAATCGTTTCCGTCGGGAGTTTTGTCCCAGCCAATAAGTTTAGCCCCATCAAACAAATCTTTAAAGTGATCTCGTTGTCGTGAATCAACCACATAGATTACATGGCTTGCCTTAAGCTCTTGTGTTCTAAACTGTATTGCTGCAAGGTCAGTGGTTGCATATAAAAAACCACCGTCAGATTTTTGTATCAACATTGGTCGGTCGCGGTCATCAAAACGAACAACAGTCGCCCCGTTGTCTTCTTCTGCAAGGTTTTTAGCAACAAACGAAGCAACAACTCCGCCCAGCCGGTCTCTATAAAAAGACTCACCCCGGTTGTTTTCTGGACCAATTTTTACATTGAGTAAATCGAGCGCCTGGTATACAGACGCCATTGTGCAGTCAATCAACTTTTGCCAATCTTGCAAAAGTTGCCCATCGCCCTGTTGAAGTGCGTTTAGCACTTTCTTCGCTTTATTTTGGGCATCAATCGCACCAATGTTTTGTTCCTCAATTTCGATAAGTCGGTGCGGCCCCGCTTGCATTGCCCTCGCTGTTTTTTCTCCACGCAGCTCATCTTTTGCAATAAGCTTTGCATTTTTGTATGCAGAATTTAAATCGAGTATTGAAAGAGTGTCTAGGTCAGCGCCAGAAGCAAGAAGTTGTTCGAGCACCATTGCAATTGGTAATCCCCAATCGCCAAGATGGTTTTCCCTAAACACCTTCCGGCCCACCCGCTCATACATCCGGGCAATGGAGTCACCAATAATAGTCGCGCGCAGGTGCCCAACGTGTAGTTGTTTAGCAACATTCACCCCACACAAATCAATTGCGACAGCATGCGGATCTTCATCAAGAACAACACCCAGCGCATGTGTGTCCATTGCCTCAACGAGCGCGCTTAGCGTTTCGTTTTTTATTGTAATATTGATAAAACCCGGGCCAGCCACGGTGGGGCAATCAGCAAAGTTTTCAAAATCAACAACCCCCACAACCAGCTCCGCGAGTTCTTTTGGGTTTTGGCCGTGCTTTTTAGCCAAGGCCATTGCTCCATTTGCTTGAAAATCTGCAATTTCTGCCTTTTGAGCTCGCCGAATGACCGGGTCTACAGAGTCGGGAGAGATAGAGAGCACAGTTCCAAAGGCGACTTTTAATGCTTCAGCGATGCGCTGTTGAATGGGTATAGACATTAGATGCGTACGATATCAATTTCGCTCTGTGGCGTGTGTATTCGTCCAGTTCTAACGTTTGCCATGGGTGGTATAATTAGACGTCTCATGGCCTCACCAACATCAACACCCACCACTGAACTTGAAAAAATCGACCGATGCGCCGATCTTCCACACAGACCCCGAGTCTTACTTGGAAAAATGGGCCTAGATGGCCACGACCGGGGCGTTAAGCTCATTGCTCGGGCACTTCGCGACAGCGGCATACATGTTATTTATTCTGGTCTTTGGCAAACCCCAAGATCACTTGCAATCTCCGCTCGCGACGAAGACGCAGATATGATTGCGTGCTCCATGATGAGCAACTCGCACCTTGTGCTTGTTCCTCGACTCATGGGTGAACTAAAAAATGTTGGACGACCAGATTTGATTGTTGATATAGGTGGCATAATTCCACAAGAAGACATTAAACCCATGCACGACTGCGGCGTTCGGGGTGTGTACCACACTGGTACAACAATGCTTAATATTGTTGATGCGGTAAAATCTGCAACAACAAAACACACAGAAATAACAAATTCAGGTTTTACGCTGGCAGAATTATCAAGAAACATAAGCTTGGTTGAAGGTGGTGTGCAATCAACAGGGCCAAAACGACGACCCAAAAAAGTAGTGGGACTCACTGGCTCTCCTGGCGCCGGAAAATCAACTTTATCCGCATCCATGGCCGCAGAATGTGTTCGCCGTGGTGAAAAAATGGCAATTATTGCGTACGACCCCATGTCAACAATTTCGGGCGGTGCGCTTTTAGGTGATCGTTTGCGTGTTGACTTTAATACCGTGGATGAAAATGTTTTTTACAGAAGCCTGGCGAGGGTTGGCGAAGACTACACATCATTACCTGAAATACTTGACCTCGTCGGCGGAGCGGGCTTCGATAATGTGTTTATTGAAACAGTTGGCGCAGGCCAAAACGATGTGGGTATTCGTGACGTAGTTGACACAACGGTTGTGGTGCTTGTTCCCGGAATGGGCGATTCTGTTCAAATGGACAAGGCGGGCATCTTAGAAATAGCAGACACATTCGTTGTTAACAAAGCAGACTACGACGGTGAAAGTGCACTTGTTCGAGAGTTGCTCGATATTGCTTCTGGTCGAAAAATATTTGAAACAGTAGCGACCCAGGGCAAGGGAGTGGTCGAACTCCTTGTCCACTTATTTGATTAATACACACAGCTGTGCGTTATTCAATCTTTATATATTGGCCTATCTGCAATTTCAATATTCCAGATATTTTGAACACCATCAACACTTAATTCCCCAACAGAAGAACAAGTTCCTATTAAGTCTTCTGGGTTATCCATTGCTATTTTTCCATGCATTGCAAACTTAGCCTGCAAAATATCTTCAAGGTCACAAGAGGTGTTCCTTGCGTGCCCACTTGGGTACATAATAAAACCACTGTCGAAGGATGATCCATCTTTCATAACAATATGAACAGACGTTGGAATCCCATCAGGATATTTTGCGTCATATGTTTCTCCACCATGTTCAAAGAAGATAGTTTTCATAATCGACCGTGTTGTTTCGTTGTTAATCGCATCGATATCAAAATCATACGGAGTCAACATTATTTGCTTCCAAACATCGTCGTTTGAGTTTGTAAAAAAATCGATCCCACTGGTTTTGATAATTTCACTTGCTTTTCGAAGCATGGTCGAAACGATGTACACCATCGAATGATCAGCAGACTGTCGGGTTTTTGGATCCCGCTTGGCCGGGTCGCCGATAATCCCAAACGCGGGTTCGTAGGCAGTAATTTTAATGTCTGCAATCTGCTTTGGGTTACTCGCAATCTCGGGGTGTTCTTGAATAAGGTTTAACAATCCCTGCAATGCACCAGCTGATTGGTGTTCATATAAGCCAATTTTAAAATGCATTCCCATGACAGCGAAATCACACCCACTATGTGAGAGATTTAAGTCAAATGGGGAATCACCACACGTTTGTTCAAAATATCGAAAGACCGATTCTGGGTTTCTAAAAATGTCACGTGGTCCCATGAAACCTCGCATGGCGCGCTTCATGGAAACAACGGCAACTTCAGTACTGATTGCAGCTGACGACCCCTTTGAATCAGAGAGCTGTTTTCCAGCACGAATTGCACGCCACGGAACGTAGTGCGCGACCGACATGCCAATTGCCGCCTCAATTTGTTCTGCGGTTGCACCACACATTGCTCCATACACAGCAGCAGAAGCTATAGCGCCATGAACAACATGGTCAATTTTGTAAGTTTTTAAACTGAACACTTCAGCAAGGCGACCTCGAATTTCATCAAGCAACACCATTCCACGAAGTGCGGCTGCTCCGTCAAGGCCCATAACCTGTGCTGCCGCAATTGGCACCCCATAAAAATCATTGTGTCCAAACTCACCAGCCGTGTGACCTAATTCTGGGTTGTACCCAAAGTTCGTTCCGTTAGAATCCCACTCTCGAACAGCGGCGCAGTTTGCGAGAATTGCTTTTTCTGGAGAAACCATTTGTGTTGAACCAAAAATGGTCGCACCATTTTCTGTGGGAAACTCAAGCGCTTCGGTTCGCAGCACTGTCGGCGCGTTGGTCTTTACTGCAACAGCCGAAAGGCCGCACAGTACCGCGTCTGTAAAAAACAGCGCGGTACGGTCAAGAACCTCTTGTGCTGGTTTACCAATAGAGCCCGACATAAAATTGACAGCAAATTCACCAATGCCAAGGGCCTGGTTTGAGTTTTTTGGAAGGGAAACAGCAGTATTTACAGTAGTAATCATTTTGTATGTTCTAAAATTGCATCGACTTGGTCATTTGACCCAAGGATGACACTGGTTCGTTGATGAAGCCCAGTGGGCACAATATCTAAAATCCTTTTTCCGTGGGCGACAGCTTTCCCGCCGGCCTGTTCGATAATCATTGCCATTGGATTTGCTTCGTACATCAATCGAAGTTTCCCATCAGGCTTATCTGTTGTTGGAGGATATAAAAACGACCCACCGCTTAACAAAATTCTATGTACATCCGCAACCATGGACCCGATGTATCGACTGGAATATTCATTTTTATGTGCCCACTGTAGATACCCCTGGATATTTTCGCTGTACCTATCCGTGTACGCCTCGTTTGTTGAATATGTTTTATTCCCGGTTGGAATGGTGATGTTTTTTGAAACCAATACGAACGATCCGATTGCTTGGTCTAACACAAACATATCTACGCCATTACCCGTTGTTAACACTAAGACTGTTGAAGAACCATACAGAACATACCCCGCCGCCACCTGCTTAGTTCCCGCCTGCAAAACAGCCTCTTCTCGTGTGCCACCGTCTTCAAGACGAAGTACGCTAAATATCGTTCCAACCCCGACAGAAACATCAAGGTTTGATG
>NZFX01000041.1 GCA_002689385.1 Phycisphaerae bacterium | reverse complement strand
GCCATAAAGGAAGCGATACCTAACTGCCCAGCAAGCACGTCATGCGTGCTAAACTCGCGAAAATTTGGAAATGCGTGTTGTGTAAACTCATCAAAAAAACACCACACTGCCATGAGCAGCCAGCAATTTCGCATCGATGTTACTAAACGTGTCTGTGCAAACAAAAAAGCGAGCACCCCAAACGAAACAAAATGCATCAATTTGTCAGGTAAAGTAAAAAACGGTTCTACGTCTGTGGGCTCGCCAAACGAGACATGCGTGGCAATCGTTACCCACAAAAACCAAAAAGTACATGCTTCTCGCGAGAGAGTAACTGCACGATCAGATTGGTTCATTGAGAGAGTCTGCTGCTGCAATGTCGCGACTTTTCAGCGAGGGTGCTTCAACAACCACTTTAACAGTTTTTGTTTCGAAAACTGATATAACACTTGCTGCGAGTTTTGCGTAATCTCTCGCGCCAGCGCATTCTGGTTCGTAATCAAAAATAGTTTGTCCAAAACTTGGCGCTTCAGCGAGTTTAACGTTCCTTCGAATCGGAGGATCGAAGATAATGCAGTTTTTCCATGGAACATCGCTTTCGCGGGATGCGTCGAAGAAACCTTGCAAATCATCTACGACCTCGCGTGCAAGTTTTGTATTTTTTTCGTGCATACAAAGGACAATCCCCGTCACGCCGAGTTCGGGATTAATCCCACCAACAAGCATTTGTACTGTTTCAAACAAACGGCTCACGCCTTGGAGTGCAAGGAAGTGCGTTTGCATTGGCACAATAAGTTCTTTGGATGCAGCAAGTGCATTGAGAGTAAGCAGGCCTAAGCTTGGGGGACAGTCGATCAAAATGTACTCATATAAACTGAGCATTGGCCCGAGTTTTTTCGCGAGCAAATCGTGCCTGTCTGTTTTTGATGCGAGTTCCGATTCAGCTGCGGCGAGGTCAACTTCACTTGTAATAAGATCGATGTTTTTCCGTGCTTTTACTATTGCATCTTTTGCTGTTACCGATTCATCCATGAGCAAGTCGTACACCGATGCGCCTGAGGTGGCAGATTCATCAATGCCAAAATGCAAACCAAGATGCGTTTGCGGGTCGAGGTCGATGACGAGCACTTTGTTGAACTTGCCAGAACTATTTTTCTCTGCAGCAATAGCTGCCGCAAGGTTCACTGTTGTTGTTGTTTTACCTACACCGCCCTTTTGATTCAATAATGAAATAATTCTCGTCACACGTGCAGTATAAACAATCCCGCGGATTGTTTATTGATTCCACAAAAAACGCCCCTTCTGGAGAGTCGGTAATAGTTGCCCGTGGACAGAACTATGCACGGCATTTGCCATTTACTGTGATATTCGGAAAACGAGCGCAGGGTGTTTTCTTACCTAAGAACATATACTCGGCTCTTTCATTTAACAAAAACGACTCCACAGATTGTTTGGACGAATTGTAGTTTCACTAGCCAAAAAACAATTAATTCCACATCCAACGCATAGCAGCGGATTCTTTGCCGATGATGTCGCGGAGGTAATACGCAAGCAAACGATTTGCTCTTCGCAGAGCTTCTGGCTCTGTTGCCTGCATTGAACTCCCCTCTTGTAACATTCGTAGCACGTTGACGGTCTCTTTTCGAACGCGCACTCTGTCAATCTCACCCGTGTCTTCAACAACGCCCCCCGTTTTTGAACTAAACGCAACAACCGCTTCGTGTTCACTTACCGTTTCAAGCGTGGGCTGATACCCCGTTTCAACGAGAAGCGACCATTGAAAACGAAGCAAAGGCCAGTCTACATCGTGACCATCTTCCATTCGAGTTAATGCTTCTAGAAGTGAGTCATATACATTTGTGTGTGGGTCTTGGTCTGTCAACATTCGGCCAACAAGGTCAACCATGTAAATGGCACTTTTGTTTACTTCAAGGTTATTGCGAGTAGTCCACCAAACATGTTCGAGTTGCCATTCGGTTAACGTTGCAAGGTCACTGTTTGTTTTTATTCGTGCGACTATTGCGCCTTTGGTTAGCGGATCAAAACCTCCCGAAAATGAACCGTTGTCCCTTTTGGATCCCTTTGCAAGACCGCGAATCATCCCGTGTTCTTTTGTTAACAAACTTACCGTTTGACTTGTCTCTGAAAAATCCCAGCAACGTAAGCAAATAGCTGTGTCAGAAAGAGTCGCCATGTTACGCGTGCTTTGTTGATGCTTCGAGTAATGGAACCCATGGATACGCTTCTGCTACATCTTGCAAATCTTTAATTGTTAACGATTCAATAGAAGCTAGTTCATCTTCAAGTGAAACATATTCACCGCTTGTCGTCAACATACTTCCTAGCCGTTGCATCCGACCAGCTGGTCTTTCGCTTGAAACCGCTGCACCCGTTGCTGCTTTCGCTTTCACTTTTGCTAAATCTACATCAGTAAGCGAGCCCGCAATACTTACCATTTCACGTCGCATAATCTCCGCGACTTCTTCAGAATTCGCAGGATCACAAACAGCATACGTTAGTTGTTCGCCGTATTTATCATTCGCATCAACCGATGCTGCGGATGCTTCAGCAAGACCAGTGTCAACCAACGCCCAGTGCAACCTTGAACCGTCTCCTCCACCAAGGATTGCTGCGAGTGCAGACGCTGCATGTCTATGTTTATCTTGATAAGAGACACTCGGCATCATCATCAAATGGTAGTGCTGTTGCAATTCCGGAATATGCTTTTCAAACGTACCGCCATGTCGAACTACTTCGCTGTAATCGCGAGTGGCGTTGGTGCGTTGCCAGTGACCACACAATGATTCGATTTGTTCCACCATCACATCGAAATCGTATTTCCCAGCAAGCACGACAATTGTATTGTCTGCACTGTATCTATCTGTAAAGTACCCCGCCAACTCGTCACGCTGCATTGCATTAATTGTTTCAGGCGTGCCCAGGACGCGGTGACCAAGTGGACTTTTACCGTAATACTGCTCCATTGCACTTTCATACAAGACCCAAAACGGTTGGTCGTCATACATGGCGATTTCTTCGATAATCACCTTTTTTTCATTGTCAAAATCTGTTTGCCGAAGGGAGGGGCGCAAAATATCGGCGAGTGTTGTGTGAATATCGCCAAGAACCTCTGGAAGACCCGCTCCCCAGTAGGCTGTCATTTCGCCAGAAGTAAATGCGTTGTGCTCTGCACCAATATTGTCGAAGGCAAGGTCTACTTCTTCCGCTGAAAGTGTTTCCGTACCTTTGAACATCATATGCTCAAGAAAGTGGCTCACTCCCATAAGCTTCGCCGTTTCATCGCGCGCACCCGTCTTCACAAAGAAGCCCATGCCCGCCGTCACGGCAGCGTCTGAACTTTCGCCACATATTCGAAGTCCGTTATCTAACTTAGTTTCTTTATATATGTAACTCAATTGTGAATCATTCTATTTTCTGTACCAAGCGCCGCTTCGTGAATTGACTCTGCCATTGTTGGGTGTGCATGCATTGTTGAAACAATATCTTCAATAGTTGCTTCAAGTCGAATTGCTAAACCGATTTCAGCGATGAGTTCACTTGCATCATGCCCAATAATATGTGCACCTAAAATTTCACCGTACGGCTTACTCGCAATAATTTTAACGATTCCATTTGCATCACCTACAGCTATCGCTTTACCGTGCGCTTTAAGCGAATACTCGCCTTTGATGTACTCGATGCCCGAGTCTTTCACTTGTTGTTCGTTCATTCCGATAGAAGCAATTTGTGGATTCGTGTACGTGCAGCCAGGAATTGATTTGTAATCAACACCAAACGTGTGATGCCCTGCAATACGTTCCACACAAGCTACCCCTTCTTCTGATGCAACATGCGCAAGCAGTGGCGGTCCAATGATGTCGCCGATTGCATAGATACCAGCAACACTTGTTTTATACGTTGGTTCTTCAACCTCTTTTGCGTCTGTTTTTATAAACCCTCGATCTAGTTCAATACCAAGCGAATCGTCAAAAAGACCATCACATCGTGGTCCAACGCCAATTGCAACTAAAACTTTTTCGCCAGTAACACTGTCTTTCTTAGTTTCATCGTTCACGTTAGAAAACGAAACTGTTACTCCGTTGTCTCCTGTTTCAACTGAGTTAACCGCAACGTTTGTGTGAATTTTCATGCCCTGTTTTTTAAATGCACGTTCAGCAAGTTTACTGATATCAACGTCTTCTACTGGAACAATACGGTCGAGCATTTCAATAATCGTTACCTTTGTACCAAACGCGTTGTACACATAAGCAAACTCCATTCCAATAGCACCTGAACCAATAATCACTAACGATTCTGGACGTTCTTCAAGTGTCATCGCGTGGTAGGAATTCAAAATTGTATTTCCATCGCAAGGTGCAAATGGCAGGTCTCTTGGTTTCGCACCTGTAGCAATAAGTACGCGCTCTGCGGTAACCGTCTCTACAACATCACCACCGTTACCATTGTAATAATCGCCTGCTGGTGTTCGAACTTCAACTGTACAGGGAGTTACGCCATTGTTCCCAGAAACAATATGCGCATGACCCTCGATGTGTTCAATATTGTTTTTCTTAAAGAGGTAAGCAACCCCACCGTTTAATTGACCAGTGATTTTTCTGCTACGTCCAATGAACGCGCCCCAGTCAACAGTTACATCGTTGACATTAATGCCCCACTCCTTACCGTGGTTCACCGCTTCGTCGTACACTTCTGCGCCATGCAGCAATGCCTTTGATGGGATGCAACCCCAATTCAAACAGACACCACCGAGCTTATCTCGGTCGATGCAAGCAACTTTCAAACCAAGCTGTGCCGCACGAATTGCTCCGACATAACCGCCAGGGCCCGAGCCAATTACAAGTAAATCAAAATGACGTTCTGCAGACAAAATACATACCTTCCTAGTAGGGGGACAATTTGGGTCAAATATTGCATTTTATCAAAGGTGCTCTCGCAGCGAGTAATGCTTGCAACTCTTTGCTCTGTAATGACTTAAATAATCCGTCATAAGTCGTTAGGAAGTGATGACCTAGTAACCCTTCGTAAAGGTGCTGTCTGCGGTATCATTTGCGATTCTGCAGGAAAGAAAACCCCGTGAAAACAGCATTAATTAGTGACATACATGGAAACCTCGAAGCACTTACAACAGTACTTGAGGATATAGGTGACCGCTCGGTTGATCGAATAGTTTGCCTTGGCGACACCCTTGGGTATGGTCCAAATCCTGCAGAATGTGTAGATATGATTGCCGAAATATGCGATTGGTGCCTGTTGGGAAACCACGATTACGGGGCACTTTACGAACCGACAAACTTTAATGCTGCAGCAGAACAAGCTGCTTACTGGACTCGTGCGCAGTTTGATGCTGAACAAAACAAAGAAGTCGCTGCAAAACGGTGGGAATTTTTAGGCGGTCTACGAGTTCGCGTCCAGATGGATGATTTCCTCGCTGTGCATGGAACGCCGCGCCGCCCTATTAATGAATATCTTTTTCCAGACGACGCAATCAACTCGCCTGTAAAAATGAAACAAATTTTTGATCGGATTCCCAAGCACTCTATGTCAGGGCACACGCATGTGCCGGGAATATTTACGAGTGAGCCAGATTTTTATCCACCAGACGATATCGACGACACGTTCAACTATGAGAACGAAGAACACATAATTATTAATCCAGGATCTGTGGGACAACCCCGTGATCTTGACCCTAGAAGCAGTTACGCGATTCTTGATAACGAAAAGAAGAAAGTCGACTTCATTCGACTCGATTATGACATTGAAGCTGTTCGCGACAAAATTTATGCAATTCCCGATCTTAGCAACTGGCTTGGCGATCGGCTTCGCGAAGGTCGGTAAGACCTTTATGGAAAGTAGGACAATATGACACCTCAGGCACGGCGGCGGTTAATACCAGTACTAGTTGTTTTTTTAGCAGGCAGTGTTTTGTCTGTACTTATCTTTGGACCCAAAAAGCCAAAGTCCCTCACTGATCAAACTATTCCTGAAACAAAACTAAAAGTTGTTCAAGAAAATGGAACGACTAAGAGTGTCGACTCTGCAACTGAACCAGCAAAAGTTACTCCAGCGCCAGTTGAACAAATGGAAGTAGCTGATAAAAACTTTAAGCCATTTGAAGTATTGCATCTACAAACGAATGATGTGATAAACACGCCTGTTGTTTTGGGCTCCTTAACTGATTATGAAAACTGGAACATGGAGGTTGTCTTTTCTGGCGATGGTGCGGGGATTGCATCTATTCGATTTTCAGACATTTACGAAACTGTAGACGGAAAACTTGCTTGGGATAATTTTAGGAAAAACGGCGGGGAACAACCCTCGACTGAAGAGCTGTATCTTCTTGCGACGTCAGATATTTTTAACGACCATACAGCTTCGGTTCTCGGTGCATACCAAGTTGTAATCAACGGCCAGAAACTTTCTCTTGCGCATTCAAATGTGTGGGCGCAAACCACAAGCACTAATAATAGTGTTTCGTTTGAAGCCAACGTCGTTGATGCAAACAACCATCCCATAGCGGTTTTGTACCGCACCTGGTCGCTTGGCGATGGGTACGATTTGCATCTGGATCAATCTGTCAAAAACCTTACGGGGCAGGATTTTACTGTGCAGTGGTTGCAGTACGGACCATCGAGTTTAACAGTAGACCGATCGCGTTATATGGACAGAAGGCGCTTTCGTTTCGGTTGGGAGCTTGGCGATGCGTATGATCCAAACCAAGCGGCGCCAATTCAATCGAACGAATTTTTATATGAGTTTGCAGACGTTACAAAAGATCAGAACCTAACCGTCTGGCCAACAGATGAAACTCAAGAAGACGGACTAAAACTTTCTTGGTTTGCGTCCACCAACCGATACTTCTCGCTCGCAGTCATGCCAAACATTAATGACAAAGGCAAAGGCAATCGTGTCATCACAAATAAAATTGAATCTATTACCTCAAGTGTCAAGGGTAACGGCGAAAACGAATTTATCATGACTGGCTTGTGGAGCCCTGACACTGTTGTCGCAGGTGGCGCAACGTATGACTTAACCATGAATGTGTATGCAGGGCCACTGCAACGTTCTGTGCTTGACAACAACGAACCGTATATCGCACTCAACATGCGCAATATGGTTCTGTATCAAATGTCATCGATGTGTGCCATTTGCACATTCCAGTGGCTTGCTGATTTTCTTGGAGTTGTTCTAACAACACTGGATCAATACGTTGTCTTCGACTGGGGATTGGCAATTGTTCTGTTAGTGCTTATTGTTCGAACCATCTTGCATCCAATCACCAAGAAGTCGCAAATTAATATGCAGCGCTTTGGCAAGGTCATGCAAAAGTTGAAGCCGGAAATCGACATACTAAAAAAGAAATATCCGGATGACCCCAAGCGAGTGCAATCTGAACAAATGGCACTCATGCAAAAATATGGTGTGAACCCATTCCAAATGCTTGGATGTTTACCAATGTTTTTGCAAATGCCAATCTGGATAGCACTCTACGCATTGTTGTATTTCATGTTCGACATCCGCCAAGAGCCTGCGTTCTTTGGTGTCTTCCAAATGATTGGTGACTGGCCGTTCCTCGCTGACCTTAGCTCTGCCGACCACTTCTTTGGCAGGTTTGACGAACCAAAACAGTTTTTATTGTGGAACATCACAGGCATAAACCTACTCCCCATCATGATGGGTCTTATTTTCTTCATACAGCAAAAATATATGTCCCCGCAAAGCATGGCGACAACACCCGAACAAGCATCGCAACAAAAAATCATGCGCGTGATGATGGTCGTGTTGTTCCCAATTATGTTGTACTCTGCGCCTTCTGGGCTGACGCTCTACATTTTGACTTCCAGTGCCGTTGGTATTCTTGAAAGCCGCCGAATCCGTAAGCACATTGATGAGTTGCCTATTGAACCCAAGCCCGCTGGCCCCGCAATCGGTAAGGCGAAAAAGACAAAAGATAAGCAAGGTCGCGCATGGTCGGATGCTATGGATGCTCGCCGCAAAAAAGTGCAAAATAAGGCAAAGAAGCGCAACTTTAAGAAGCGAGACTAAGAGCAGGACACGATGGATCATGAAACAACCATCGTTGCTCTTAGTTCTGGGCAGGGCAAGTCCACGCATGCACTTGTCCGAGCTTCTGGCCCAAATGCTTGGCATGGAGCAAAGAACCTAGGCATTTCTGTAGATTCGAGAGTTTTTAAACGTGCGCACCTCCGGATACATGGAACTATTTTGCCTGTAATGGTGGGTGGTTTCCCTGCAGATGGGTCGTTTACGGGGCAAGAAACCGTCGAAATCCAGTTAGTAAACAATCCGTTTCTTATACATTCTGTATTAAAGGCGCTGATAAAGGCGACAAGTGGGCGTTTTGCAGAAGCAGGTGAGTTTACAGCAAGGTCTTTTTTGCATGGAAATATATCCCTTTCCGCTGCTGAGGGTGTTTGTGCAACTATTTCAGCAAACAATGACGCGGAACTTGCAGGAGCTTCTCTATTGCGAAAAGGTGCACTTGCAAAGGCCACTGAACCAATCGCTGAAGAAATTATTCGAGTGCTTGCGCTCGTGGAGGCCGGGATTGATTTCACGGATGAAGAAGATGTTATTGCAATAAGTGAAAGCGAACTCAACTCTGCAGTAACCGCATGTGAGAAAGAAATCAGAAATATTCTTGATGGAAAAATTGCAATGGAAACACTCGCTGGTGTACCAACGATTGTAATTGCAGGAAAACCAAATGCAGGAAAATCGACATTATTCAATCGTCTTGTTAAAGCAAAACGGGTTGTTGTTTCTAACATTGCAGGAACAACTCGTGATGTGATTCGAGAGCGAATTCGCTTACATGAAAAGGAAATAATGCTTGTTGATGTTGCTGGATTTGAGAACCCAGAAAATGAACTTGACACTTCAATGCAAACTTCGGCCAAACGAGCAGTTGAACAAGCAACTCTAGTCTTGTGGTGCGTAGCTCCTGGAGAGTTGCTTCCTTCAGTAAAAATTAACACCCTTGTAGTTCATACAAAAAAAGATCTTAATGGATCAAACGATAATGCTATCAATGCTATGACGGGCGAAGGCATTGGTGAACTGCAGGCATTAATTGCACGCATGTTAACTAGCTGCGCTGCGCCCAGCGAAGATGCACTTGCATTATTGCCAAGGCATACGAGTTGTTTAGAAGAAGCAAGTGCATCCTTGTTCCAAGCGATGCAGCAAGAGAAGACTCCAGAACTTGTTGCAGCAGCATTGCGTGATGCATTAAATGCAATCGGCGGTGTTACGGGGCATGTAACTCCAGATGAAATTATTGGCGAAGTATTTTCTTCGTTTTGCATAGGAAAATAGTGGTGAAAAACAATATAGCAATTCGAGTTCGTTACAACGAGTGTGACCCAATGGGTGTTGTGCACCACGCTGTATATCCCGTGTGGTTTGAAATGGGCAGAACTGAATTGCTTCGCGAACAAGGCAGTAGTTATCGTGAACTCGAGGAACAAAAACTCTTTCTTGCTGTTACTGATTTGCAAATCAAATACAAAGCTTCCGCGAAGTATGACGATGCACTTTCACTTGTAACATCGCTTGACGAAGTTACAAACATTCGTGTCAAGCATACGTATACACTGCTTCGTAACGAACAAGTAATTGCGTCTGCATCTACAACCATTGTATGTGTTGATGACGCAGGAAATGTTCAGCGT
>NZFX01000040.1 GCA_002689385.1 Phycisphaerae bacterium | reverse complement strand
CTATATTTTGGCCAGTCGTTAACTCTTCACAGACCGTCGACGTTTTAACTCAGCGTCCACAAAACTTTCAAGCGCGCCATCCAAAACTGTTTGGGGGTTACCGTTTTCGTGATTCGTTCGATGATCTTTAACGCGATTGTCATAAATCACGTAACTACGAATCTGTGTTCCCCAGCCTTGGTCAACTGCACCGCCGGTTGCTTGATCAAGTTCTGCCTGCCGTCGTTCTTCTTCAAGTTGCTCAAGTTTTGCTTGCAAAATACGCAACGCTTGTTTTCGATTTTGCAACGCCGCTTTGTGCGTCGAACTCACGACCATGATGCCGGTTGGTTTGTGTACGATTCTCACTGCCGAAGCAACTTTGTTTACATTTTGTCCGCCTGGACCAGAGGAGCGTGCAAAGAATGTAAAGTCTACTTCTTTTTCATCAATCTCAACGTCTTGCTCATCAAACTCTGGAATAACATCAACGGTCGCAAAACTTGTTTGTCGTTTACCTTGTGCGTTGAATGGAGAAACTCGCGCAAGTCGGTGTGTTCCCCGTTCACAACTCATATAGCCATACGCCATCGGCCCCTTGATGAGGTACGTTACTTCACTGATACCAACTTCGGTGCCATGGGTGGTACTGACTTCTTCTACTTTGAAGTGCATGTTTTCCCAGTAGTTTTTATACATACGATCGAGCATAGAAGCCCAGTCGTCAGCTTCAGTGCCACCATCGCGCGATTGAATTGAAACGAAACAGTTTCGATAGTCGTGCTTGCCATTCAAGAGCGATTGTGTTTCAACCTTGTTCATGCGTTTTTGCATTTGAAAAAGTTGCCCATCTACTTCAGCGAGCAACTCATCGTCGCCGGCTTCTTTGGCAAGTTCATAGCCAACAACCGAATCATCAAAGTCAGCAATGACTTCTTCCAAATCGCTCGTTTGTGCTTTGAGCACCTTGTATTCGTCGATGACTTTTTGGGCTGCAGTCTGGCTGTCCCAAAATCCCGCTGCGTTCATATCTTCTTGTAACTGCTCTCTTTTTGCTACTTTGGTGTCGTAGTCAAAGCGAGTCACGGATCGTTAAAATCCGCGCCTCGAGGCTGTCAATAATCGGTTGGTGTGCTTCAAAATGCATGGGTGGCATGGTATCAGAAGGGTGCTTGTTGTACTCTACCGAGTATGCAAACATCTACTATCCTAACCCCTATGGAACTATCTGATCGAGCAAAATCAATCCCGCCATCAATCACACTCGCTATCGGCGCGAAGGTGAAAGAGCTCAAGGCAGCAGGCGAAAAAGTTATTGCGTTTGGTGCTGGCGAGCCGGATTTTGCTACTCCAGATACAATTTGTTCCGCAGCTATCGAAGCATTACGTTCGGGAGTGACGCATTACATGCCATCCGCGGGAACGCCAGAAGCGCGCGAAGCCATTGCAAGCAAGTTGCGAATCGAAAACAATATCGATTGCACACAAGCGAACATTTCAATCAACGCCGGCGCAAAAATGTCGATCAATTTGGCGTTGATGTCGATTCTTGATGCGGGCAAAAATCAAGAAGTGGTTGTGCCAACTCCAGCGTGGGTAAGTTACAAGCCAATGATTGAACTTGCTGGCGGCACGATGGTCGAAGTGCTAACAACAGTAGAAACAGATTTCAAGTGTTCGCCCGAAGAAATTGAAGCAGCGATTACACCGAACACAAAAGCGATCATGCTCAACACGCCAAGCAATCCGTGTGGAACGATGTACACACCAGACGAGTTGCGAGCAATGGCAAAAATGCTCGAGCGCCATCCAGGCGTCTACATTCTCAGCGATGAAATTTACGAGCGTTTAATTTACAGCGACATCGAACATTTATCGCTGGGTTCTATTCCAGAAATAGCAGGGCAGGTCATTACGATTAACGGTTTGTCAAAAGCGTTCGCGATGACTGGTTGGAGAATCGGATACGTTTGTGCGCCCGAGCCAATAGTAAAGGCGATGAATACATTGCAAAGTCAGATTAACTCTTCGATTACAAGTTTTTGTTATGCGACTATTCCTGTTGCGCTCCAAATGAACGACGAAGTGGAAGAAATGCGCCAAGTCTTTGCAAAACGGTCTGCTTTAATGTTTGAACTTATTCAACAGTGGCCCAACGTCGAATGCGCACAACCTACTGGTGCGTTTTACACGTTTCCAAAAATTTCGTATTACTTTGGCAAGACAAGTCCCGCAGGAACCGAGGTTACTGATGCCGTTACATTTGCGGGTGCGTTGCTTGATGAAACAAAAATAGCAGTTGTTCCTGGCGATGACTTTGGCGGTTGTGGTCCAGAGCACATGCGCCTTTCGTTTGCTTGTAGTGAAGGCCAAATCCAAGAAGGCGTCACTAAAATCGGCGATTGGCTTTCGCAGTTTGTGTGACAGCCACTGTCATGCGCAACAAATGTATGATTGGGAATTCATTGAGTCATTGGATGTGACTGTCACTAGGCTGTCTCTGTGGATCAAATCTCAGCACTAGCGACTTTGCTAATGCCGTCGATGGCGGCGAGTTGTTCGAGCAACTCATCTGTCGGCACAGTGTTTGTCTTGATGATCATCATCGCAACGCCATCATTGTCACCGTGACCAATAACCATTTCGTCGATGTTGAGTTTTGCTCTTCCTAGCACATCGCCAACCTTGCCGACCATGCCGGGCGTGTCATCGTTAAACAGTGCAATCATGTGGCCGCAGGGTACCATGTCAAACCGGCGACCTTCGATGTTCGTTACACGCGGTAAACCATCTGCATGCACCGTACCCTCAATCGCGTGTTCGTGTTCGCCTTTCGTGCGGATAATTAATGAATCAATCGCATCAGTCGCACCAACCACCGTCGAAGCAGTCACTCCAAGTTCGCGCGCCATTGCCGAAACATTAATAATCGAAACTGGTTCGTCGCAACACTGTTGCAACAACGCAACAAGGGCGTACCGTGCAATCGTGTCGGCTTTGCCCGCTGTTGCAGCGCCGCGAAGCTCGACGGTTACTTCCGTCGTGTTTGTAAGAGTTGCAACTGTGCCAAGCAATGTAATCATGCGCTGTGCAAGTTCGACATATGTGCGTTGTCTGTTGTTTAATTCAAGATCAAGACCGCCCGCATTTACCGCGCTGTCTAAACCTTCGCCTTGCAAGTATCGAAGCAATGAAGCGCATGCATTTACCGCAACCGCTTCTTGCGCTTCAACAGTCGACGCACCAAGGTGGGGCGTGCACAACACTTTTGGATGGGAACGGAACGGATGATCTTCAGCAGGTGGCTCCGACATATACACATCAATCCCGGCGCCAGCACACTTGCCGGCATCGAGCGCCTCGACCAGTGCTTCTTCATCGACGATGCCACCGCGCGCGGTGTTCACAACAAGCAAGTCATCTTTACAAATCGCAAACTGTTCTTTGCCGAGCATGCCTGAGGTTTTTTCAGTTCGCGGAACGTGGAATGTCACGATGTCTACTTGTTTAATGAGGTCATTAAACGTTGGCATCATGCGCACGTGTCCGTCAAGTGCCGTTGTTTCTTTCATATATGGATCGAAACCAAGGACTTCCATGCCAAAGGCAAGTGCTCGCCTAGCAATTGCTTGCCCGATTCGGCCCATGCCAACAATGCCGAGTGTTCGCCCAGCAAGTTGTACGCCGACAAAATTTGCTCGATCCCAGCCGCCATTTCGGAACACAGCGTTTGAACTTGGGATATTTCTTGCAAGTGAGATAATGAGTGCAAAAGCGTGCTCAGCCGTCGTAATTGTGGATGCTGAGGCGGAATTCATCACAGCAACACCGTATTTAGTCGCTGTGGGTAAATCGATGTTATCCACACCAACACCAGCTCTAGCTATGCCTTTAAGCTGACAATCGTTGTTTTTGAAGCATGTATCAAGGATTTCTTCCGGTAATTTGACCGAAGAACGCACAATAACGCCATCAACAGCGGACACTGCTTGTACGAGTTCATCGCCCATAAGCCCTGCATTTTCAATCACTTCCACGTTTGGCTGTGCTTTAAGGAAGGTTGCGCCCTCTGGGGCGAGTTTATCAGCGATAAGTATTTTGATGGTCATAGTTGAGGTATCTGTATCTATAGAGTGAGGTAGTAAAAAGGGATTGTTTCTGCTAGAATAGTCGATTCAAAATAAGTTGAGGAAAAAAATGACAACAATGACTATTGATACTACAGATTTTAAACGACATGACACCGATTGTGGCTCACCCGAGGTACAAATTGCATCTTTGACGACTCGAATTACAGAATTAAACGAGCACCTCAAAGAACATAAGCACGACCGACACTCACGTCGCGGTCTTATCATGATGGTTGGTAAACGAAACAGGTTGCTCAAGTACCTTTCACGGACGAACCGTGAAGCATATCTTGCAACAATTAAGAAACTAGGGCTACGTAAGTAAGATAGCCCCTAACCGCAGTCGCCCAACCTCCGGAACCCCGGACAGTTTGTATAGGGTGGCGGCAGTGGACAAGCCAGTGGTCGTGAAAACGCCTGCGTCTCGTCTTCTGTCTCCTCATTAGCAAACAAATGTTGGAATGCTGCACTACAAAGAGGAGTACTTAGAATGAGTACAAAAATAATTGTCGAACGGGAAATTGGAAATCGCATGATGCGATTTGAAACCGGTGAAGTCGCAAAACAAGCAAGCGGTTGTGTAATCGCTTCGTACGCAGACACAGTAGTCATGTGTACAGCCATGCGAGCAAACCCACGACCTGGATTAGATTTTTTCCCACTCCAATGTGATTACCGCGAACGCACAAGCGCTGCTGGTAAATTCCCGGGTGGCTTCCGCAAACGCGAAGGCGCGCCAAACGAAAAAGAAATTTTGACGATGCGATTAATGGACCGCCCAATTCGTCCGCTCTTCCCAGACGGATACATCGACGAATGTCAAATCCAAGCATGGGTGATGAGCCACGACGGCGAAAACGATGCAGACGTGCTTGCGTGTACTGCGGCATCCGCAGCACTTTGCTTAACCGATTCACCGTTTGAAGGCCCTGTTGCAACTGTTCGTGTTGGACGAATCGTAACTGATGAAGGCGAAACATTCGTTCTCAACCCAACGCATACACAAATGCAATACTCCGATCTTGATCTTGTGCTTTCAGGCCACAGCGATGGCGTGAACATGATTGAAATTGGTGCGGCGCAAGTGGATGAAAAATCCGTGATGGGTGCAATTAAGTTTGGATACGAAGAAGGCATTAAGCCAATCTTAGAACTCCAAAACGAGCTCGCTGAAAAAGCGGGCACCACTGAAAAGCGCGTTGGTGATCTTTCACTTCCAAGCGACGAAGTTATGGCGAAAGTCACCGAGCTTGTGAAAACAAAAATGCTCGAAGCACGTCGCATCCCTGGAAAAGCTGATCGTAGCGAAGCTGTTAACGCACTTCGTACCGAAATGATTGATAACAACTTTGCAGTTCCAGAAGGCGTTTCATACAGCGAGCACTTGGCTGCTGAAAAAACACAACGTCAAGCAAAAGAAGCATTCCGCAAACTGGAAAAGAAATGCACTCGCCAGCTTATTGTTGAAGAGTCCATCCGCGCTGACGGTCGTTCGTTCGATAAAATTCGCGATCTTGTTATGGATTCAAATTACTTCCCACGCACGCACGGTTCAGCATTGTTCCAACGCGGCGAAACACAATCACTCGTTACTTGTACGCTTGGTACAGGTCGAGACGAACAAATCGTTGATGGCTTAATGCCAGAATACGCGAAGAAGTTTTATCTTCATTACAACTTCCCTCCGTTCTCCGTTGGTGAAGCTGGCCGTATCATGGGTCCAGGGCGCCGGGAAATCGGCCATGGTGCTCTTGCTGAGCGCTCATTAATGGGTATTCTTCCTGATGTAGAGGAATTCCCATACACAATTCGTTTGGTCAGTGACATTACTGAATCAAACGGTTCGTCATCTATGGCGAGTGTGTGTGGTGGTTGTCTTGCTCTTATGGATGCAGGCGTTCCAATTCAAAACACATGCGCTGGTATCAGCGTTGGCCGTTTTAGTAACGACGAAGGCAAAATTGTTCGAGTGATGGACATCATCGGCGAAGAAGATTTCTTTGGCGATATGGACTTTAAAGTTTGTGGTACGAAAGAAGGCATCACTGGAGTCCAATGCGACCTGAAAGCGCGCGGACTTTGGTTCGAAGAACTCGAAACAATTTTTGAAATGGCGAAAAAAGGTCGCTGTGATATTATTGATCAAATGGAAGCAGTGCTCGATGGTCCTCGCAAAGAGCTATCAGATTACGCACCACGCATGCTTACAATTACGATTAATCCAGAAAAGATTGGCAAGCTCATCGGTCCTGGTGGCAAGACTATCCGTCAGATTACTGAAGACACTGGTGCAAACATCGACATCAATGATGATGGCATCGTCTTTATTAGTTCGGTTGATCTTAAATCAGCAAACGCTGGCTTAGCCGCTGTTGAAGCAATCGCCGCTGAAATTAAAGTCGGCAGTGTCTTCGAAGGCAAAGTTGTTTCAACTCGTGACTTCGGCGCATTCATCGAAATTGCTCCTGGAACAGATGGCATGTGCCATATCTCTGAACTTGCAGATGGTTTTGTCGACAAGGTAGAAAACATTTGTAAGGTTGGCGACAAAATTAAAGTGAAAGTCATCGCTGTCGATGACACAGGTCGTATTAAACTTTCAGTGAAAGCATTGCTTAAAGAAGCAGCGCAAGAAGCTGAAAAAGAGACCGTGGAAAACTAAATAATGTTTTCTTGGACTTGGCTTATTGCAGGCACCGCTCTTGGGGCGGTGTCTGTTTTGCCGTATACGTTTTGGCGGCACAAGCGTGACGCAAAGCGAACAGACGAAGCACGTAAACGCGCGCAGAAATCGGAACGCATGGCGGAAATCGGAAACATGACTTCGGGCCTTGCGCACGAAATCAAGAACCCACTTTCGACAGTCGGACTAAATGCGCAGCTACTTGCGGAAGACATCGACCATCTTGATGCTCCGGAAAAAGAAAAAGTAAAAATCATTAAACGTCTTGATTCGCTTTCAAGGGAAGTGCATAGGTTGAAAGGTATTCTCGATGACTTCCTACAGTTTGCAGGTCGAATGAAACTGCATCACGAAAAAATAGACTTGCGCGAAGTGCTTTCAGACCTTGAAGATTTTTATCAGCCACAGTGCGAGAGCGATGGAATTGTTTTGCGGATGCAGTTGCCAGAACAGCCCGTTTTAGCAAACGTCGATGCGTCACTGTTAAAACAAGCCGTTTTGAATTTACTTATTAATGCAACGCACGCGATGGCTGAAAGCGAGCAAAAGGAACTAATGATTCGCTTAGAAGTACACGCAAGCGAAGCGTGCATGCATATCATCGATACAGGCAAAGGAATTGAAGAAGATCGAATCGATGAAATTTTCCATCCCTACGTTTCAACAAAGCAGGGAGGTACGGGACTTGGGTTGCCAACGACGATGCGCATCGCCCAAGAACACGGCGGACATATTCACGTCAGCTCTACAGTTGGCCGAGGCAGCGACTTTACCGTGTGTGTGCCAATAAAATGATTCGAGTGTTCATTTGCTACAACCCATTTTCAGGTCGCGGTAAAGCATGCAACATGGCGTATGCTATTGCAGAACAATTTGTAAAAATAACATGCGACATTGAAATAATCGCAACGCAAGCAGGCGACCCACGAAAGTGGTTAGAACCAAAATTAGAAAGTCAACCAGATGCAGTTATTGTTGTTGGCGGTGACGGCACCCTTCGGCAAGTTGCAACTGTTTTAGTTAGCACATCTATTCCCGTGTACCACGCGGGTTCAGGTACCGAAAACTTGTTCGCGAAATCGATGAACACAAACAATGCAACACCAGAACGCGCTCTAGATTCGGTGATGGCTGGTGCAACTATTGGAATTGACACTGCAACAGCAAACGGAGAGTTTATGCTTTTGATGGCGTCGACTGGATTTGATGCGGCGGTTGTTACTGACCTTGCTGAAAATCGTGGAAGTTCCATCACGCACTTTTCATACATCATGCCGTGCATAAGACAGTTGCTTAAATGGAATCCGCCGACAGTTTCCATCGTGGTTAATGGTGAAACTATTCTCGAAAATAACATTGGCTGGGTAGTTGTTGCAAACAGTAAACAATACGCCCGTGAGTTAAACCCAGCAAGAAACGCAAACATTGCAGATGGCAAACTTGATGTTGTGTTCTTTCCGTTGAAGGGTAGGCGTAGTTTGTTTAAATGGATACGGCTCATGCACCGAGGCACGCACTTACACCATCCAGATGTGGTGTACGCAACGGGCGAAACTATTTCAATTCACACGAATAATCCAGCACCCTGGCAACTTGATGGTGATGGCATTGGCAAGGCCACAGAAATGAAACTGGCTTGTGCGCCAAAATCACTGAACGTGCTTGGTGTCAAATAAACGACCCGCGGGATTGTTTATTACAGTAACCCATCGCTGTCGATGACAGCGCGAGCAACTTTGGCAATGGATTTTCGGGAACTTCGCGATTGTTTTTGCAACAATTTCATTGCTTCTGGCTCTGAGATATTTTTTCGCTTAACGATAATCCATTTTGCACGTTCGATGAGTTTTCGATCATCAAGCCGTTGTGTTAAGTCAACAATTTGACTTCGCTGATCAACATGGTCAAGGAATCGTTGCCAGGCGACTGAAAGCCCTGCGCTAATTTGGTCACTCGATGCTGGTTTTAAAAGATATCCAAACACTCCGGCAGCAATACTGTTTCGCAGGAATGTGTCGTCTGAATATGCAGTAAGCATGACAACTGGAATGTCGTGTTCATGAAAAATAACTTGAGCTGCTTTCATTCCATCCATCACCGGCATCTGAATATCAAGTAATGCAATGTCTGGTCGTTCTTCACGAGCTTTTTCAACTGCTTCTTCGCCGTTTTTACAAGGTCCAATGACTTCGAAGCCAAGGTTCTTAAGCAACCCGATGATGCCTTGCACAACGAGTAACTCGTCATCAGCAACAAGAACCTTCACAGGGTTTTCTGGTAACGATAAGTTTTCAGAGTTTGATGGTGTCATTCGTAGACTTCCTTTCGTTCTTACTGTCGGTAACACACATAGTCACTCCACATTGGCTGAACAGCAATAGTGTAACTCATGTGACAGTCACGCCCTATTGAAAAAACTGTGTGAAATGCATCTTTTGTATCGTTTGAAAGCGACAGTCTGAGCAATTTAATCCAAGAAATCGCCTTCTTTGAGGCGCTGTGGTACATATTCTTCGGTGACGTAAGAAATATCTTTCGTAATTAAAGATTCCACTTCCATCTTGAAACCGTTATTTAGCATCGTTTTAATTTCACGTTGCCACTCTCGCTTGCCTTCAAACCAAGGGTACGCTGCAATTTGTTTTGCACGCGTTATATCACGATCGTTCAATTCAATTTTGACATCGTCAGATAAGTCAAGACGTTCGTAATCTTTGGAACGAATGCCCATAAACTTCGCATCAGGAATTGCCATGCGCTCAGATTCAAATGCAAGGTTAATTGAACCCTGCTTGATAACACTGTAAATATAGTGTCCCCAAGGATCGCAATCCAGTAAACAATAGACGGGCAGACCAAGTTCCTTATGCATGCGGTGCAACATACGGCGAACACCTCTTGGCGGCTGCCCTGAACCCTCTGTCAAAATACAGTTGTGTTTTTCCCAGAAACGATCTTCGTTGAATCGACTCCAAACCGTGTCTTTCTCGACATGCAAGATAAACTCAGCATCGCATTTTTTAAACTGCATAACGTTTGGTTCGCAAATACTTGGAATAGCATATCCGCCTGAGCCCATCTTGCGGCAATTGATTTCGTCGCCATTGTCAACAACCGTAATGTTGCCGACCATAGTCCCGCGTTTTTTTGCAAACACGTGCAATTCTTCGCGCAATCCGTCGAGTGAAACTTCAAGGTCCTCTAAAATTCCATCGGATTCGCCCTGATCGTTAAACGTTTTCTCTTTTGTTCCAGGGATAGTATGTAACCCCATGTAGTACATTCCCCGCAAGCTAAGCGTTTTCTCCGCTTGGATGAGGTCTCTACAACCCTTGGCGAGCAAGAGTGACTGCATGAACTTTCGTGACTGTCCAAGATTAAACAAGCTTCTTGTTTGGGTATTTGTGCCCATTTCAAGAATGCGTTTTTTCTTGTTGTACTTCATGTTTGTCACCGATCGAGTCGGTATTTCAAACGTAGGCTCTTTTTGTGCCAAACTATTTTTCACGATAGATGTTGTGAGCGTTTCAATCTTCTTGATAGTTGCAGCATCGCGTTTTTTATCAACAACCCTTGGCGTTTTCTTGCTTCCTGTTTTTGCAGCAATTTTTTTAGATGTTTTCTTTGTTGTTTTTTTCTTAGCCATTACTTTGTGCCCCGCTTACGAGTCGTTTTCTTTTTCTTCGTGGTCTTTTGTTTCTTTTTCTTCGTAGACTTGCCAAACAAGGTGTCTTCTTGGTCAGGAATATCCTGCAACTCGCCTACGATAATGACATCATCATCGTTGCCGAGTCGGCCGTTATCAGCAAGGACTTGGCCTTCGTCATCGAGTTTTGAATCAGCTTCATCAGTACGACGCTTAGCTTGTTGGATTAATGCTTTATACAACTTGTCTGGATCGGTTCCAATGAGCGAGTTGCAACATCTCGATATCTCGCCGATGTATCGCTCGAATACACTGCGACGTTCTGATTCGCGTGCCATTCTTTTGCGTCGGCGGAGATACGTACCAAGTTTTCGTCCGCACTCTTGGAGTGCAAGTTTCATTTCCTTGCGAATTTCGTCGTAGTCTGCAATCGCTTCTTTTGATTCACTTGTGAAAGGTACCCATACACTTACCATGTGCACCATCACAACCAGTGGACCTGAGGGGATAGAATTGCGTGGCTGGGTCAATCCGTAATTTTTCCAAGAAGTTTCTGCTACCGCTTTGAATGAACAACAACTTGATTGCGAATACAAAAGCGGAACCCGGTTTGCAAAACGAAGTACTTTTGCACTGTCGTCTCTACCAAGTCCACCGCCGTATCCAATTGCAACTTCAATCTGAAATGGGTTGCCACGGTAGACATTTGGCGGTCTTGTGGATGCCGCAAAAAATTCTGCTTTGACTTCTTTGAGTAAACCCGCTAGCAATGCCTTGGATCCAATTGGCACAAGACAATCGGTGTTTGGTGCAATAATGCGTGTCTTTTGAATAGAATCGTAGAGTTTTTCTGCTTCCGCGTGACCGACCGTTTTGATCCACGTTTGACCGGTCATGCCGGCGCCCTTGCAGATTTCTCTGGCTTTCGTAGCGCCAACTCTACAGAAATCTTTTGCTAGGAATCCGCCAAGTTGTCGCTGATCTGTACGTTCGATCATCTGAATGAGCGTGCCGAGCTCAATGCCTTTGGGATGTGGTTTAATTTCTTTCGGTTCTTCGGGCAGTTCTTCTATTGCACGAGGAAACTCAATAGTTTCGTTTGTCGGTGTGACATAGGTAACACGTGCATGCGGATTTGCAATTGCAGTTTGTTCTAGATATTCGTCTATGGACTGCCGGCCTTTTTGGTATTTGCCTTCAAGTTCAATGGTGACTTGTGTACCGTGTCCTTCTGCAAAAATAGCGTTGTCGTCTGGGTGCTCTTTATCACTTATAACAGTTGGTCTGTTTTTTGATGTATCCATCTTTAGAACAACTTCGTGCGCTACTTTTTTCTTCCCTGTTTTAGTAATGATGACAAGTGGTTTGCCCGTGGTCATCAATCCGTACATGCCTGCAGCAGAAATCCCGATGCCTTGCTGTCCGCGTGACATTTTTAATCGATGAAACTTTGAGCCGTACAAAAGTTTCCCGAAGATATTTTCAATTTGTTCACGAACGATGCCTGGGCCGTTATCGCGAATGGTAAGTTTGAAGCGAGATTCGCTTATTTGCAAAACGCGAACATATATATGCGGCAATATCCCAGCTTCTTCGCATGCATCGAGTGCGTTATCAACGGCTTCTTTGATTGCAGTGAGCATCGCTTTGCGTGGATTATCAAACCCAAGCAAGTGGCGGTTCTTTGCAAAAAATTCACTGACGGAGATATCGCGTTGTCCTGATGCCATTGTTTCAGCAGTAGCATTTGAACGCGTTTTTTTCTTTTTAGGTGTATTGATATTTGGCATAATTGCGTGTTGAGAGTAGGGGCCTTCCATGGCGTGAAATCACGCATAAAACCGAGTATCCGTACTCGATTGGTTGCAGAATACCGAATCTTTCGTCCAAGGGGGGCGAAAAAGAGCCATTTTTGGTATCCTTGCCAATCTTACCCACACTTTTTGACAAACAAAGGATACCACACAATGGGCATGGAACAAACATTAATCATCTTGAAACCAGACGCAGTACAACGAGGCCTTATGGGCAAAATCATTACTCGATTTGAAGAAAAAGGACTCAAAGTCGTTGGTGCAAAGTTTATGCAAATATCGCAAGAATTAGCAGCAACACATTACTCTGACCACCGAGAACGACCATTTTACGCTGGCTTAGTGAGTTTTATGACCAGTTCACCAGTGCTTGTACTCGCTCTTGAAGGGGTTGGCGCAATCGCAGTATGCCGTTCGATGATGGGCGCTACATTTGGCTCCCAAGCAGCATCGGGCACGATTCGTGGCGATTATGGAGTTTCAAACAGCTTTAACTTAATTCACGGTTCGGATAGTTCTGAAGCTGCGATCAAGGAGCTTGGCCTCTTTTTCAATGATGGTGAACTTATTAACTGGAATCGTGCTAGTGAAGGCTGGGTTTACGACCTTTCTGGCGATGAGCCAGAGTAAGCTAAAAATGCGGGTTATTTTCCGATAACCATCAGTTTGGCTGAAAAAGTTTCAGAAAAGTAAAAAAAATCGAAAAACTGATTCGCATTTCCCTACCAAGTGCGTAGTAGGTGTGCCGCGCGTTTTTTTCGCGGTCATTTCTTTTTTTGCAAGGGGTTACATCTGAATCATGCCAACACCAAAAAGGCAATCCAAACAAGCCATTTCTCGAATTGGCTCAACAAAACGTCGTCGTTCAAGTATTGAACGAGTCCAAATTGACCGAGCCCTTACCGAGCCGGTCATTGTTATTCCATCTCCAGTGTTTGAGAAAAAAAATGCTGAACAATTGGTGTTTGATAAACCCACCGCTATACCTCGCCTTCCAGTTTCTTGGTATTGCCCAGCAATAGACAGGGCGGCCCCTCCCAAGCGTTCGATTGTTCGTTTACTTACTCGTGAGGAGGAAGTAGTATTGTTTCATCAATACAACTTTGCTCGTATGAAATTGCAATCATTGCAAGATAAAATAAGCAAATCAAAAGCTCCAAAAGATACAGACATAGACGCACTTATTCGATGGCACGAAGTTTCTCTCGAGTGCCGCGACCACATTGTTGAATGTAATTTAGCGCTTGTGCTTGCAATGGCAAAACGAAGCTGGGCAACCGGTGAATATGCGGACCTTGTTGCCGAGGGTAACGTTGCCCTGTTACGTGCAATTGACCGTTTTAACTGTGAACTAGGGTTCAAGTTTTCAACGTATGCATGCCGTGCATTGACGACTGCGTTTAATCGATTCGGTCGAAAGCAGATGAAACATAAAGACAATGTTCCATTTGAATATGATCCTGGCCGAGAACCAATTTATACGAACCATGACGATGGAATTGTCAGCGATGAATACGTGCAAGCAATACGAGAAGCACTGCGAAGTGAAGATGCACAATTGACCGAGGTCGAAAAAGATGTACTCAGGTATCGGTTTGGGTTGTTTGCTGGGCAAAACCCACCAAAACTAACTCTTGCAAAAGCTGGCACCATGCTTGGAATTTCCAAAGAGCGTGTTCGTCAAGTACAAATTCGTGCGCTTCTCAAAATCCGGCAAGTACTTGAGCTCAGTCTGCCTTTGGACCTATTGGCAGGATAAATTATCCCAGGGATAATTAGGGGAATTATTTAACCCAGGGCAAATTAACCGTTACAGTAATCATAGTGACGGACGAAAAAAACAAAGAAAATATTTCCCTGCCCGTGCTAAAAAGGCGCAAGCACAGCAAGCCGCGTTGGGTAGTGCTGTATGCAGTACAGGGATTGATTCTCGTTCACATTGCAGTGTGGCTACTCAGCAAAAAGTTTGGATGGTTCGGTGGAGAAACGCTGACACCTATTGAACCATCTGAGGGTATGGAGTTTGTTAAAAATGGCGTTGTGAATGCAGGTGCAATTTTCTTTGCTCTTGCCTTACTTTCTACGTTTATTTTTGGTCGCTGGTTTTGTGGATGGGGCTGTCACATTGTGTTGCTTCAGGATATTTGTTTTTGGATGATGCGGAAGATCGGTGTTCGACCAAAACCGTTTCGCGCACGCTGGCTCATGTGGTTTCCGTTAGGTTTAGCGGTGTATATGTATATCTGGCCGCTGTTCTATCGAATTGCATTAGCGCCTTGGTTACAACCAGATCTTCGTTGGCCAGAGATAACAACACACTTATTGACGGAAGACTATTGGAGTTCTTTTGTCTCTCCACTTTTGGCGATACCCTTTCTTTTGATTTGCGGCTTTGCAACGGTCTATGTTTTAGGCGCAAAAGGATTTTGCACATACGGTTGCCCGTACGGCGGTTTTTTTGCTCCTCTTGATGCAATCTCACCAATGCGTGTTCGCGTAAATGATAGTTGCCAAAAATGCGGGAAGTGCACGGCTGCGTGTACATCTAACGTACGGGTACATGAAGAAGTCGATTTGTACGGGATGGTTATTGACACTGGGTGTATGAAAATTATGGATTGTATCGATGCCTGTCCAAACGAGGCGCTCTCCATTAGTTTTGGTACATCCGCTTTAGGAAAAAGAACAAAGAAAAAAACGTACGACCTGTCTTTCGGCGGAGAAATTTTTGTGTCAACGTTTTTCCTTCTAGGATTTTTCGCCTTCCGTGGTTTGTATGCTTCAGTACCAATGTTGATGGCAGTTGGCATGTCGCTTGTAGGCACTTGGATTGTTTGGAAGGCGTACCAAGTTCTTACCAAACCAAACGCAAGTTTTCATAAGACACAGTTGCGATTTCACGGAACGATGAAGCCCGCAGGAATGGTCTTTCTGCTTACCGCGCTTCTGTGTTTCTTGTTTACGTTGCAAAGTGCAATGGTGGGAACATGCACATATCTAGGTAACGCCGCACTTGCCAATAAAGATGTCGAGAGTGCGTTGTGGTATTACAGATTATCAGGACCGATCACTGATGGCGGAATTGGTTTATCAAGCAACCCGAATGTTGATATGGCGATGGCGAAAATTTACGAAAAGAGCAGCGACTTTCGCGAAGCAGAAAGGTTGCTCTGGCGCATTGAAGATCACGTTGGTGATGATGAGCGGGTGACGATGTTGCTTGGTCAAACAATGCAATACCACAAGCAAGCAAACGAACTAGTTTCGTTTTACACAGCGCGCCTCTCAGAATATAGCCAATGGCAGCTCGTCTGGGAAGATTACGTTGGCTGGTTAAAGCGTGAGGGTATGTACGAGCAAGCAATTTCTGCATCGAAGGAAGCAGTAACGAATAATCCAGACGCAATTCGATTGCAAATCCAGTTAGTGTTGCTTGAAATTGAGTTTGGCGATGTTGAAAGCGCAATTGCTCTTTCGAAACAAATGACAAATTCGTTTCCAAAAGTTGTAGCGCCTTGGATGTTGTTGTCAAGAGCTCTCGATGCATCCGGCGATTACGATGCTGCGCGAAATGCACAAACTGAAGCTGAGAAAATTCATGGCGAACGGTAAAAAACAATCCAGCGGGTCGTTTATTTAGGCAGTTGTTTCGGCGAGTGCGTTTTGAAACAGTGCAAACAAATCGTTTGCGTTTTCTGTTGCGTATGCAGATTCTCTGAATGAACGATCGACCATTAGGCGGCTAATCCTACCGAGTGCTTGGATGTGGTCAGATGTATTGTCTGTGGGCGAAACAAGCAAAATGATAAGTTCGACAGGTCGTTTGTCAGGGCTTGCAAAATCAATCGGTGTTGAAGGTCGTCCCATTGCCATAACCATGCTATCAAGTTCATCACAACGACCATGTGGAATGGCGAGTCCTTCGCCGATGCCTGTAGTTCGTTGAAGTTCGCGTTCCCAGACTGCCTGTTTAATAATTTCACAGTTTGTAATGCAACCTTCATCTGAGAGCAAATCGACAAGTTCGCTGATCGCGCCTTGCTTATCTGTTGCTTCGAGTGGTGCTCGAATAGTTTTTTCTTGGATGAGGTCAGTGAGGTTCAT
>NZFX01000039.1 GCA_002689385.1 Phycisphaerae bacterium | reverse complement strand
TCTCGTGACGGCACTCCATTAACTAAGTGGATTGAGCGGCCTATTCATAACCTGCCTCGATACAATGACTATATTGCGGACTACGATGAAGTTTGGACTTCAGGGGCGACTGAATTACGCCCACTATCTTTGTCTGTTGACCCAATATCCACTGGCGACCCAATAGAACAGCAAGTGTTCGTTGATAGTTATCTTCGGTATGCCTATTTAAGCACAGAGGTGATGGGTGGCGGAAGCGATTTGTTTCCAACAGCTTGGGTCACGCTTCGTAAGGGCGAAGAGGCGGTGCAGTCTGTCGAAATGTTTGCATTTGATCCATCCTCAAGCACGGCAGATTCGTCACTTATGACATTCCGTTGGGTTGAGAACAACGCAGAGTTTGAAGCGATACAACAATCTCTTTCACCATTAATAGTCGCAACTATTAACGATGAAAAATATGAAATTAGTCTTGTGGGCGGAGATGAATTTAATCAGATTGGAGATTCAGAATACTCTTGTAAGATAAGTTCTGTTCAAAACAATTTGAATATTGGCGGCACGGTTGTGTCATTGGCCATTGTTGAGTTACAGCGTGGCGACCAAACGTGGGAGCGGTGGGTGTTTGACAACCCAGCTATGAACAGGGATGTTATAGAGGGTGCAAAGCACGAAGAAGACCAGACCGCCACTGCAACATTTGTTGACACCAACATTGCGTTCACATATCAAGTTGGCGCAGCACCAATAACTATCGTGGGTGGATTAGACGATAACTCGTATGTCATGTTGACAACTATTAGAGGCGATGTTCCAGAATCGAAACAGTTATCAATTGGCGAACCTGTTTTGCTTACTCCAGAAGTCACAATTACACTTGATCGCGTAGAATCAAACGCATATCAAGATACACGCCCGAGGATTATTCCCCCATTGCAACGAGACCCAAGTGCAAGCAACATGTACTCCATGATTCGAGTTGTTATTCCATCGGAAAACCGAACGGCTTCTACATGGTTGCCCTACCACCACTATCCAATTGAATCGACCAAAGAACAGGTTCGAAGATTTCAATACAAACCAACAATGGTCCAGTTGCCTGACGGAAAGGTTGTTGAAATGCTTTTTTCAAGAGCGAGTGCAAAGCTTCCGGTTCCAGTTGCACTTGAGCGATTTGAGGTGGATTCACACCTAGGTGGATTCACAGGATCAACATCTAGTATTTTAAACTGGCGAAGTGTTGTGAAGTTTTTAGATGGGGCCGAAACCGAAATGGCTGTTAGTGTTAATGATCCAAAATCCTACGGTGAATTTTGGTTTTTCCAATCACAGTGGGACCCGCCTGATAGCGCATCACAGGGATTGAATTACACAGTCCTTGGTGTTGGAAATCGCCACGGTGTTTTCCAGATGCTTTTTGGTTGTTGTGTTGCGGTTACGGGAATGATTTGGGCATTTTATGTAAAGCCGATGATTAAACGAAAGCGCCAACAGGCCGTGTATAAAGAGGATTCAAAATGAAACATTTAATTACATTGTTTGTTTTACTTATATCAATGAGCGTTCAAGCTTCGGACCCAGCCTCGTTTGAAGAACAGGTGGATATGACGCCATGGAGTGACAATGTTGCCGTGTTCACGAATGGGCGCGTTAAATCGTTTGAAACATTTGCTCGATCATTTATGCCATATATAATGGGCCCTCGTTTATTTAGTAATCAAAGTCCAACCTTTACATATTTTGACATGCTGATTCGCCCAGAGCGTTATATGGGCGAAGCAATAATATTTGTGAAACACAAAGGTCTTCGAGCCGCGATTATTGGCGAGTTTGACACGAGTATTCCTTCAACCAAAGGCCGCATGGATGCATTTATGGAAACAGGGCTTGTCTCGCGTGAGGTTTTACAGGACCCATCAGTTCGCGCACTCCTGAGCCGTATGCGACAGGATGTACGACGATTCGCAACACCCATTGAAACCATTGACAGCGGCGTGGGTGCAAGTGACCCAAAAACACTGTGGGGTGTGTTAAAAGTTGTTCCACCCACAAGCGGCTCATTCAACGAGCAATGGTCAACACTTGATAGTGTCGGTGATGAAAAAATAGAAAATGCCTGGGCAGCGATGCGCGATGCCTGGAAGGCAGAAAACGCAAGTGCTGTAAACACAGAGTTAGAGAAACTTTCTGCTTTGTTGCCAGCACTTGGCGACAACGGTGGAATTTACCCAACATCAAACAAGCTACAACTCGAGAGTTTCTATTTTAGAATGGGCAATTTTACATCTATTTGGTTGGTGTATCTTGTTTCCACTGTGTTGTTACTTATGGCATTCGTGTATAGGTTTAACCGAATTGGAAAACTGGGCCTATCTATTTTTACTTTGGCTGTATTGTTAAACACCGTCGCAGTTGTGTGGCGCTGGTATGTTTCTGGAAGATACCCCAATACAAATATGTTTGAGGCAATTACAACAGCGGCCTGGATGGGCGGCGTATTTAGTCTCATGATGGAATACCTCTTGCGCAAGTCTTCTATGAATTATATTTTTTCAATTGGCGCGTCAATTGCGGCGATGGTTGCTCTTTTGGCTGTTCGCTTGTATCCGCTTGAATTGAATCCACATATTTCAAATAAAATGCCCGTACTGCACGATGTTTGGCTGTACATTCATGTGAACTTTATTATCTTTTCCTATTGTTTAATTTTTGTAGCTTCTGTGTCGGCTGGTATCTATCTTATTCGTCGAATGGTGCAAAGGTTTAAGGGGCAAGACGGCGTGAGTGATTTCGCACGCTCAGGTGGTGTCGCATCCCTTGTTGAGGTGCGTCCTGGCAATAAACCAGCACTAACAAACAATATTGGTTCGGTGTTAGATGGCGCAACAATGATCCTTGTTGAACTTTCTTTTATATTGCTTTGGACAGGGATTGTCATGGGTGCCATTTGGGCAGATCACTCATGGGGCAGACCCTGGGGATGGGATCCAAAAGAAGTGTTTGCGCTCAACACGTTCCTTATTTTTGTGGTGCTTATTCACACAAGGATGAAAGTAAAAGACAAGGGTCTCTGGACTGCGTGGCTGGCACTTATTGGGTGCGGCGTCATGTTATTTAACTGGATTATTATAAACTTCACAATTTCTGGTTTGCATTCATATGCATAAAAGACCATGAAGCCACTTGTTATTCAAACAGAAAGTCTTCCACAAAAATGCAGTGATTGGCTTGCAGAACGAGCAGAGCTCCATGTTTGTCCACAAGACTCTCTTCGGTTTAAAGAACTACTACCAAAGGCAACAGGGCTGGTTATTCGCACGTACACAAACGTTGACAGGGAATTGTTGGACCGGGCCACTAGTTTACAAGTTGTGGGTCGGGCTGGAGTGGGTGTTGATAACATTAATGTGCAATATTGCAAAGAAAAAAACATCGCAGTAGTACACACACCAAACGCAAATACTGAGTCTGTGGTTGAGTTTGTGCTTACAACTATGTTCGATACACTTAGAAATATACACCCCGTTACATCGGGGGTTGACCAAGAAACATGGAGCGCACTTCGTGACGCTTCGATGACCCAAAAAGAATTTACGGAAACAACACTGGGAATTATTGGTTTTGGAAAAATTGGAAGCCGTCTTGGTAAACTTGCAAAAACGCTTGGTTTTCGTGTTTTTTTTCATGATTTGCTTAAAAAAACAAATACCTATGGCTGTGAACAAACCCCTCTACACAACGTGTTGTCCTCATCAGACATTGTTTCTATACATGTAGATGGCCGAACAGAAAACAAACACTTGTGCGACAAACAGTTTTTTTCACAGATGAAAAACGATGCACTCTTTATAAATGCCGCACGCGGGTTTATGGTTGATGCATACGCCCTGCACGAACACCTTGCTCGACACAAAACGGCACGGGCCATCCTTGATGTGCATGATCCTGAGCCAATCACAGCAGGGTATCCATTATTGGGCACACCAAACGCAACATTGTTTCCACACGTAGCTAGTAAAACAAAAACAGCATCGATAAACATGGGGTGGGTTGTAAAAGATGTTGTTGCGGTGCTTTCTGGTCAAGCACCAAAGTTTCAAGTTAAAACGTAAGAATAAACACCCAAAAAATAACATTAAAGACAAGTATCGGTAAAAGAACCCCAGTGCCACCTATGACATTCTTTAGTACTCGACCCCTTCTGCTTGCCCAAGATTTTAGATTCCACCACCAATAGATACAACCAAGAAGCACGGCAATGACGAGTAATTCTGGTAACACCCATTTCCACTCAATAGGCGTTCCTTGATAAACCCTTGCTGCAAAAAACAAACCCAATTGATCAAAACATACTCCAAACGAAGCAACCAATCCAAACATAAACAACTTCCATGAAGTGCATTTATGTGGCTTTGTAAGTGCAACCGACAATCGAAACCCACATTCTGAGCAACGGCTTGACGGTGTTTTTTGAAGGCGGAAACCACAACTTGGGCATGGGCCGTCGAATTGATCGAGAAATGTCCGCGTTACTTCTTCAAGTTCTATTGGTTTCATGCTCGCTATTGTATGATTCTCACATGGCAACAACAATTTCAAAGATACACGCAAGAGAAATACTTGACTCACGGGGCAATCCAACACTCGAATGTGATGTGCATCTTGAGAATGGTGCTTTTGGAAGAGCGGCTGTGCCAAGCGGTGCATCAACGGGCGAAAACGAAGCCGTTGAATTGCGTGATGGAGGCGAAGGATGGTCTGGCAAAGGGGTGTCAAAAGCAGTAAACAACATCAATACCACGATTGCATCAACAGTTATTGGCATGGATGCGCAGGACCAAGAGGGCGTGGATACCACAATGATTGCCCTGGACGGCACTGAAAACAAGGGCAATCTTGGAGCAAACGCACTGCTTGGCGTTTCGATGGCAACAGCCCATGCAGCAGCTGCTTCAGCAGGGCTTCCGCTGTATGCATACTTGAACCCAAACGCAGCCGTGTTGCCTGTTCCTATGTTCAATATTCTTAATGGTGGAAAGCATGCGGACAACACAGTCGATTTCCAAGAATTTATGATTCAGCCCAAAGGGTTTGATACTTTTGGCGATGGGTTGCGAGCGGCTGTTGAAATTTACCACACGTTAAAAGACGTATTACATGGCCGAAACATGTCAACGGCGGTTGGCGACGAAGGCGGATTCGCCCCCGACCTTGCAGACAACGAGGACGCCTTGCGGGTTATCGAAGAGGCGGTCGACCGGTCGGGGTATTCTTGGGGTGAACAAATATTTGTTGCACTTGACCCAGCCACAAGCGAACTTGTAACTGAGGCACGAAAACTGGGCAAAGAGGGATATTGTTTCTTTAGCAGTGATCCGGAAAAAGTAATTTCTTCAGATGATATGATTTCCATTTGGGCGGATTGGTGCAACAGATATCCAATTTCCTCTATTGAAGACGGCCTTGGCGAAGAGGACTGGTCTGGTTGGCAAGCACTTACAAAACAACTTGGTAACAAAATACAACTCGTTGGTGATGATCTTTTTGTTACGAATCCAAAGTTTTTAGCTCGTGGTATTCAAGAGGAGTGCGCCAATTCTATTTTGGTGAAAGTAAACCAAATAGGCACGCTCACAGAAACATTTTCTGCGGTTTCGATGGCGCAGGAAAATAATTATTCCGTAGTGCTTAGCCACCGAAGCGGCGAGACAGAAGACACAACTATCGCCGATATATCAGTTGCGACAAACTGCGGCCAGATTAAAACTGGCGCACCATGTAGAAGCGACAGGACTGCAAAATATAACCAACTCATTCGAATCGCCGAACAGCTCGGTGATTCAGCTTCGTACGGAGCGTAAATGCAAACCAACTCGCTAACCAAACTCATAGGGTGGCGACTTGTTCAACTTCCCCTTATTTTGTTTGCGGTGTACACCATTACATTTTTACTAGCGTGGCAAATTCCAGGAAATCCACTAGAAAAAGAAGGTCGTCGACCACCCCCCGAGGTAATGGAGCAAATGCAGGCCCAATACAACCTTGATGATCCACTTGCGTTTTATGGCGACTATATTTGGAAAGCATCTGGTTTGGCTTGGGTTTCAGGTGACAGAATCGGCCCTGTGTTTAATTTGGGGCCAAGTCTTCGCCATGAAAATTGGACTGTAAACGACATCCTTGTTACACAACTTCCTGTTTCTATTACGATCGGCCTGTGTTCGATACTCCTTGCGCTCCTGATTGGCCTTACCGCAGGGGTACTTGGTGCAATTCGACCAGGCTCTTGGATTGACATGCTCTCGTTTACGATTGCACTTATTGGTATTAGTTTTCCGTCCTTTGTTATTGGCGTTGTTTTGCTTATTGTGTTTTCGGTTTGGCTTCAATGGTTTCCAATTAGTGGCTGGGGAACATGGCGTCACCTTGTGTTACCTTCGATAGCCCTAAGTTTGCCTTTTTCCGCTTACATCGCACAACTAACACGTGCCGGTATGATTGAACAATTACGAAGCGACCACATTCGAACAGCGAGAGCGAAGGGGCTTCCTGAACACATTGTCGTGTTGAAACACGCAATGAAAAACGCTCTTTTACCCGTGGTGAGTTATTTAGGGCCAGCAACAGCAGCGGCAATGACTGGTTCATTTGTTATTGAAAAAGTGTTCGCTATCCCTGGGATAGGAACACACTTTGTTGACGCGGTACTTGGAAAAGACATCACAGTGCTTATGGGCATAGTGTTGGTCTACGCAACCCTGCTTGTGTTATTCAACCTTGCCGTGGATGTTATGTACCGATTCCTTGACCCACGACCCACATAAACACTCTTAGGGATAACAAAACAGATTGTTTAGTTACCTGAAACGATAACACGCCAAAGGTGTTGAACGAGTCGTGGGTGTTCTGTTAAACCAAAAATTCTTTCTGGGTCATACATATAGAGTTGCAACAACTGGCATATAACAAGCATCGGCACTTCCTCCGTAAACAACTCTTCTTCTATAGAACGAAGCATAGCCATTCGTTTTTCGGGATTACGTTCAAGTTCTGCCTTGTCAAGTTCCTCGTCAATGCGTTCGTTCACATATCCCCGGTCATTGTTGCCGTTATCAGAACGAAACACATCAAGGAACGTCGTTGGGTCTCCGTAGTCCCCGTACCACCGACCGCGAGCAATCATAAAGTTTCCACTTCGCAAATCAGCACTAAAAAACTTATTATCAGTACCACGCAACTCAACATGCACCCCAAGGTGTTTTTTCCACTGGTCACGCAGTTCAAGAGAAACCCATTTATATCTTGGGGTGTTTGTGGTGTACAGCAGATCGATTGATGGAAATGGGTTTCCATCGCTATCTTCAATAACCCCATCACCGTTTCGGTCTTCCCAACCCGCAAGTAGTAACTCGTTGGCAGCACGTACAGGGTCAAAACCCAAACCCTCGACCTCACCATAGCCAACGATTGAAAACGGTGGTACAAAACTCGTGACTGTTGGTTCGTTGAGTCGAGTAGCGTGTTTTACGATTGCTTCTCTGTCTGTTGCAAGAACAAGCGCCCGCCGAACAGCAGGGTTTGTAAATGGATTCTTCTTGCCGTTTTGTAAAACCGGCCTGCAGTTAAACGAAAAAAAATCAGTCCCAAACGTGGGAAATGCATGTATATTCGTCCGAGCACCACTGTTTTTTTGTTGAAGCATGTCAGACTGATAATCAACATTAACACTACTTAGCCAATCTGCTTCCCCACCCTCAAACGCAAGGACTGCGGTGTTCGAATCGGCGACTGTAATACCATGGATTGAATCAATGGACGTGATTTCAGGCGAGTGATAAAACGGATTGCGCTCCATCCACATATCTCGTTTATATCGCCAGCTTTCTAAGACAAACGGACCGTTGCACACAATATATTCAGGTCGAGCCCAGAAATATTGCTGTTGTATTCTTCCGGTTGTTTCATCAACTGAAGTCCAATTCTTTTTTATGATCGAGTTTTCATCAAAATGAAACCACCCATTTTCTATCAACACAGCTTGCTTATCATTGTCCACAACCCACCCTTCAACGGCTGGCCTATACACTGGGCTACAGACAGCAAGTGCAACTTGGTCTAAAAAATAGGGGACTGGTCGATCAAGTGTTATCTGTAGCACTGTGTCTTTAAGTACCTGTATTCCAACCATAGAGTTAAAGGCATCTTCTATGAAACTCAAAGAATGAACAACACTATTCTTGAGTTGCTCGGTTCTCCAATCCCAGAACTCTCTTGCCCCTCGAATTGAATAAAAAAAGTTTGAATAATCTGACGAGGTGTCAGGTGTTAACAATCGCATCCACGCATACCTAAAATCTTGCGCCGTAACGCGAGCACCGTTGCTCCACCTTGCATCTTCTCGAAGGAAAAAAGTGTACGTGAGTCCATCTTCAGAAACCGTAAAATCCTCGGCGCCGGCGGGTTCAATGGAAAAATCTTCGGTGTTCCATCGAACCAGTCCTTCATACAAGCAATACGCTATCTGCATATCGCTCAACCAACTCATTCGTTGTGGATCAAGCGTAAAAACATCACCACTATTGATAAAGACAAAATCAGCGCGCGGTTTTTTTGTATCAAGCCCAATGACGCAAGCGACAACCGCAACAACAAAGGCAACGGGAACAAGCAGGCGAAACATCTGTTAATTCTTTAGCAATGTATTCCACGCGGCAACCCGCTCTTGGATTGCTTGCATGTTGTTGTTTCCCCAAAGCTCACCGATAGTGACATCGGGTTCAGTTGTTTCACCCAATAAAAGACTAATCAACTGAGCAGCATTACCCACGGCATTCCCATAGATTTTGTTGAGCGGGGCTCCTTGCTCCGAGGTTGGATCCAAAGACGAAGCGTGCTCGACAAAGGATATTAGCGAAGGCATGATTAACTCTTTGGCATCTTCTTTCACACCAGCATCAACACCATGCTCGACAAACTCAAGCATCAAAGCAGGGAGGACAACAGGTAGTACTTTGACAAGTTTTTGGCCTGGTCCGTCTTCTTGAATTCTGTTTAACAAATCGACCAATGCGTTTGCTTGAAGTTGAAAAGAAAGTTGTTCAAGTTCTTCTTGTTCTTGGGTGTCGGGTCCTGGCATGTTTTTTATTGACGAAATCGTATCGAACTGTCTTGCGAGTATGTACCAGTCTTGTTCACGCGTCATAAACCCAGCGACAAGTTTTGCAATCGACGAAACCCGGCGAGCATCAAGCAGGCCAATCTGGAACGAGTTGTTTAAACCGATAGATGCCCAAAGTCGGAGTGCGTCTCGGTCTTCATTCAAACTGTTTGCGTGCGTTAGTAGCACAGAGCACCCCTGGTCCGTTCCAAGTAACGAGATAACCTGCAATGCGTTGACAGCAGACATTTCACTAGTACTGTCGTTTGATAAGTACTGTTGTGCACTTTCTCTAAGCGCGTCTCCATAAATAGATCGAGCAAACACCGACATTTCGACGTCTGGCTCAAGTGGTTCAGCGAGTTTTTTTCTTGCATTGTTTAGTTCTTCGCCATCACTGGTTGCCAGTGCATCGGTCCAATACACGGCATAGCCCTCGATTTTTTTTATTTCTTCATCCTCGAGCGTACTTTTATCAACAATTTTGTCGATACTTCTAGCTTGGGCATGAACGGTGCCAACGATCATCAATGTGAGACAGAGAGAAAAAAAATGTACTTTACGCATGAAAAACCTCATCACTGTTGGTGAAACAAAGAAACGCCAAATTGCGCTGTGTATCAAACACTTGATTACACGAGACAATTTCCCCCTTAAGAACAAGAAGTATATCCACCTTTAATACACCCCACCATCTTCCTTAATTGGAATATCATCACACTCCATGCGAATTCCCACCATTTTAGTATTGTTACTGGCTTTCATCCCCCCAGAACAGCCAATTATCGCCCAAACTGCCCAAAGCGAGGAGATAGAGGTGGCCGCCGCTTCTCGTCTTGCGACAGAGTTTGTTCGTTTGGCGAGGATGGCAACCATGTCGGAACCGCTAACGACGACAGCAATAGCAACAGCAGTGGTGCTTATTCAAGAATCTCTAAAACTTGATCCAAAAAACGTATCCCTTTGGCGCAACGCAATTGAAGTCGCGCAAATGGCCGACAGGCCCGACGTAGAGTTCGCTGCAATTCAAGGTTTGATACATCTAACCCCCAACGACACTATGGCGCAGCTTGCACGGCTTCGAAGTGTTATTGAAAAAGCAAATACTGTTGAACAAAGAATGGTGCTCTACGAAAAACTATTGGCAGATGGTCGCAGTGCACAGCTTGATTCGCGAGTTGCTTCAAGGTTAGCGTTCGATGCATCACAATTGCAACGAAAACTTGGCGACATAGAACAGTTCGCAAGGTGGCTTGCAGAAGCAGTCGCATTAGACCCTTCATACCCTGACGCAATTTCGATGGCAACTGGATTCTTTGGTGATGAAACAGCAGACGCATACACCCGTGCAGAATTACTTTCTTCAACAATGCTTGCAAATATTAGGGATGTTACTCTACAGGTTTCACTTGCAGAATTTCTCATGTCCTATGGTAATTACAAAGACGCCGCGCAAATGTATAACGTTGTGTTGGGCGAAAGTGTTGAAGACGAGATAAAAGACGGCCTTCTTGCAGATATAGCTTTAAGCCAATGGGCAAACGGCGACCCCACAAGCGCGCTTGGTATTTTAACAAGGCGCCAATCATCTGTAGACATTGAATACAGAAAACAAACAAAGACACAACAATCAAGACTCACTCCGCTAGAGATCGCAAGGATTCACGCCCCATTAGTACCAAAACTATCAACGATTCGTGCGGCTATTTATGCAGAAATAGGCTCTGCGAAAGAAGCAAATCAAGCACTAACATCTGCAGTAGATTCAATCCTAACCCTAGCGAGTATTTATGAAACACAGGGTGATGCAGCAACAATTAAAGTTGCAGAGATGAAAATCCAAGCCGCATGGATTTTGCTTTGGCTGAGCAACGAAACAGAACGCGCACAAGAAATCATCGCTGAAGTTGAAGAAAGTGTAGTTATTCATATGACCGAAAAAACAAGACTAAACGGTTGGATAGCATTAAAAAGCGGAGACTATGAAGAAGCAATTTCTGTTTTGTCTACTATTCCAAACGATAAACCAGCACTTGTTGGCACAGCGATTGCAAACCTACAAATTGGAAACAAACAACAAGCTGCAACGCAGTTATTGCATATTGCAAAAACAGATGGTGCTTCAATTTTAGGCGTGTGGTCATTAAAACAACTTGAAAAATTGATAGGAACAACATTTGATGTTCGTTCTGAAGTTCCAAAACTTCAAAAACTCATGGTGGGTGTTTTTGACACAGTCAATAACTACGTACTAGATCCACGTCCCGTTATTGATGTACAAATTACTCCCCGCTCTATGACGTACGAGCCGTACGAACCAGTTATCGCGGACATTGAAATTAAAAACAACACAACGATTCCTTTGACGATTGCAAAAAACGGACCAATTCAACCATTTATCCTTATTGAGGCGCTCGTTGAAATACCAAGCGTCAAATTTGGCGGAGTACCCCCGATCGTGCTTCCAATCAACAGTGAGGTGTCACTTTTACCCGGGGAAAGCATGAACACTCTCGTTGATTTGCGCCACTACTGGCCGGGCGGATTATTGAATAGTTTTCCTTTGCGGGGCGCGTCACTTCGTTTGCGCGCAATCGTAAATTTTACTGCCCGTAACACAAGGTCAAGCCAAGGGCAAACTACACTCGTGTATGAAACCGGGTGGCTAGGTTCAACGGACCAAGTTGCAGGCATTCGGGTTGACGGCATTCGACTTACTGGCGAGTGGTTTGAGTCTGCGATTAAGCAAGCTAAAAAAATGAATACCATTCAAGACTTAACAGCGATGGTGTTGCTTACCTGGGTTGTCGACCCAGAAATCAAAGTAACAATTGTCCCCCCATTGATTCCGCCACCAGATACTGGCGAACCAGAATTGCCTGAAGAAGAAGTGGTAAATAATTTGAAGACTGATGCCATGACCACTATTCTTACTAAGTTTCCTGCACTTGGACCGATGGCACAAGCGTGGGTTTTATCGACGATGTCTGGTGACGAATCACTTGAAGCAGTTTCTGGAATGCTTCAGTCACCAGAAGGAAAAACAACAACTCTGTCACAAATTATTCGATTGATTTCTGCCGGCATTGGCGCAGAAGCATTACAAAACCCAACACTTGTAAAGGCAATTGACTCGAACGATGAGGATATTAAAACAGTAGCGACTTGGGTCAAGTCATACATTGAAGACGCTTATTTGGTAGACGATACCGAAGAATAACCCCACTTGGGCGTGGTGATTCCATCACTGATATCATGCCACACATGAATAGAGAAGAACTTGCAAAACGCATTGCCGAAACCGCCATCTTGCACGGCGATTTTACACTTCGTAGTGGTCGAAAAAGCACGTGGTACATTGATAAATATTTGTTTACAACTAAACCAGACATACTTTCTGCACTGGGTCAAATGTTTGCCGAAAAAATCAATTCGCCAACAACACTGCTCGCAGGAGCAGAGCTCGGTGGAATACCTCTTGTAACCACCGCGTCAATGGCAACAAACCTTCCGTGTATTTTTATTCGAAACCAAAAGAAAGAATACGGCACATCACAACAGCTTGAAGGTGTGCTGAATCCAGACGACCACGTCGTGATTGTTGAAGATATAGCAACAACTGGCGGTCAGGTTTTGGAAGCAGCAAAAACTATTGAGGAACAAGGCGCAATAGTTGTTTCTATCATTGCGGTCATTGACCGTTGTGAAGGTGCAAGGGAAAATGTAGAGGGTGCGGGGTTTTGTTTTGAATCACTGTTTACAACAGCAGACCTAGGGATTTCTGAGGTTTCGTCTACATGAATATTGCCTCGACTCAACTTTTGATAGGTATGGAAATACATGTTGAACTTGCCACAGAAAGCAAGATGTTTACTAATGCCGCAAACGGCGCGCTTCCAGAGCGATACGACGCGGAACCAAACACGCTTGTGAACCCACTTGTTATGGCGCTTCCGGGTTCACTCCCAGTTATAAACAAGCGCGCAGTTGCAATGTCAATGCGTGTTGGACTTGCGATGAATTGCACTATTGCAAACTTTACAAAATGGGATCGAAAAAACTATTATTATCCCGACTTACCAAAGGGGTACCAGATAAGCCAATTTGACAAACCGCTTTGCCTCGCCGGCGTTGTTGAAATTGAAGTAGGTGGCGCAAAAAAACCAATAGGGATTACTCGCGCACATCTCGAAGAAGACACAGGGAAACTTGGACACGAACTCCCGGGTGGCGCACAATACGATGGATCGCTTGTGGACTTAAACCGTGCAGGGACACCGCTTCTGGAAATTGTTTCAGAACCGGACATGACTACTGCAGATGAAGCAGTCGCTTACGGAAAAGAAATACGTTCTATCTGTCGTTTTCTCGGGGTGACCGAGGGGATAATGCAGCGCGGCCATATGCGATTTGAACCAAACATCAATGTTGTTATTACAACAGAAGACGGCCTTAAACACCCAACGCCAATCGTTGAAGTAAAGAATCTCAACTCTTTTAAAGCGTTGCACGGCGCGATTGAATATGAAGCAGTTCGGCAAATAGAGGCGTGGAAAAAAGATGGCCTTGAAATGGGCCCAAATGCAAAAAGCACGCGTGGCTGGGATGACCAAAAAATGAAAACCGTCTTACAGCGCGAAAAAGAAGACGCGCACGATTACCGGTTTTTTCCAGACCCCGACTTAGTGCCACTTACAATTTCGCAAAAATGGATTGACGAAGTAAACAGCACTATTCCAGAACTTCCATCAGCTAAACGTTCGAGGTATAAAAAAGAATACAGTCTTTCTTTAAAAGATGCAGACGCGTTGATTGCCGAACCTTCACTGTGTCGCTTTTTTGAATTATGTGTTTCAATATCAAACAACGGCGGTGAAAGTGCAAAGTGGTTGTTAAACGCTGGCGCAAAGTTTGCGAATGAGCAGGGATGCGGTGTTCAAGACCTCGGCATTACACCAGAACAACTTGCAGGTATTATTTCCCTTCGAGCACAAAACAGTATTGGTTCCTCCGCCGGCAACACGCTGTTTGAAAAGCTATGTACTTCAGACCAAACAGCGGAAGCACTCGCAGAAACAGAAGGATTGTTGCAAATAAATGACGAAGGAGCGCTTGATGCCTGGGCACGAGAATCCATTGAGGCGCAACCGCAAGCTTCGGAAGATGTTCGTGAGGGTAAGGACGCGGCAATTGGCCGTCTTATTGGTGAAGTAATGAAACGCAGCGGCGGATCCGCGGACGCGGGCGCTGCTCGAAAGCAAATTCTTTCAATTCTAAGACCTTCTTAAGGAAAACACATGTTTTCAATATTAGCACTCATTGTTGCAATGACCCCACAACCCATAGTTCCAATGCGTACCTATAACGGTATGCACAATGGCATCGTTGTGACAGTGACACTTCCTGAAGGCAAGGATGTTGCAAGTGTTGCCTTGGTTGATCACAAAGGAACACAAATAACAAAACCGGTGTTTGTGACAAGAGGTACGCACAATATTCTTAGTCGCATTCCACAGATAAAAAAAATAGAGTCAGCCGTCTGGTTGCAAATGTTTTCTGGCGACAAGCGTATAGGCGAACCGCTGGTTATTCAGCCAATGGAGTCAAGGGAAGTGCCAATCGTCGAAGAAGCGCTTCGATCTGATGGTAAAACGTCATATACAAAAATTGTTGGTTGGAAAAACGAAGCAGAAGAAGATGGTGTGGAGGGTTCGTTTGTGAGCGGGTGGCGCGTGTACGTTGCAAAAGACGCTCTTATTGAAACAAGTGAGGGTGTTATTCGAATTTCTCTTCGACCCGACGAAGCGCCAAACACAGTTTGGAATTTTCAAGAGCTCGCAGAGGGTGGTCTCTATCAAAACACCACATTTCATAGAATCGTTCCACTTTCAAGCAAGGGACACCCGTTTGTAATTCAAGGCGGTGACCCAACCGGCACGGGTATGGGTGGTGCTGGAAACTGGTTGCCAATTGAAAACAGCAAACTGCCACATGATTTTGGGGTTATTTCAATGGCGCGTGCCGGCGATCCAGATTCCGCGGGCTGTCAGTTTTTCCTCTGTTTATCCCGCGAGGGTACCGCTCGACTTGACGGTCAGTATTGTGCGTTTGGTGAAACTGTTTCAGGCGACGAGGTTATTCAAGCAATAGCAGCTACACCACTCGCTGACCCCGCCTCTGGGAAACCGGTGGATCCTCCGATCATCCACTCAATCGCCCTCATCCCAACTAATTAACAATCCCGTGGTTCGTTGATTTACGGAAGATGGTCTGTGCTGTGTACCGGCCGCCAATCTTGAAGCGCAAGGAAGCCGTGACCGTGATAATCGAGCAGTTCGCCGGTTAACAAAACTGGAATCGTTTGGTTTTTACCACGGACGGACTTAACAAGTGACTCGAATATTGTCCCGGGAAGTACAGTCACAGGCGGGTCGCTTAACCCTGTTGCATCGCTTACAAAAACAGCAATCCAAGCCCCGTCGTTGTTTCGCACAAGGTGACAACGGCGAGCAGTAATTCGAGCACCCTCTCTTTGAGAGGGTGCACCTGCAATTGGATTATCAGCAGCGTTGCGAATACTTCGAACAAGCGAACCGGTTGCTTCCTCTAACTCTCGCACGATGTCCGCGACTGAGTCATCTAAATCTTCCCGTTCAACTGCGGTCTTGTTTGGATCAATCGGCACAACTGTTGGGTGGTTTCGTTGCGCATGTTTTTGAAGCGAAACCGCTTCTTTTACAAGGAGAAAGTTTCGACCGCCAAAGGCGAACACGTCACCTGAAATCCGAAATCGATTTTCTGGATTAATCTCCGCAACCGCTTCCATCTCGGCGAGTCGTTGGTTTGGAAGGAGAATAAGCGCGCTATTGACAGCGTCTTCTCGCTCGAGTTTCATGACAAGTGCATTGTTTTGTTTTTCTCTGTCAAGGGTGCCAGTGGCACCAGCGATCCTTGTGCCTTCTCGTAGAATTGGCACACGCTCTACTTGTGCGGGTTGCAAGAACAGTTGTGTGGTTACTACGGCTAAAAACAGGCATATATTCATCTTGC
>NZFX01000038.1 GCA_002689385.1 Phycisphaerae bacterium | reverse complement strand
TTTTTGTTCGATTGATTACAACATTGACACTAGATCTCACTGCAAATCTCGTTGGCATAGGCACGTTTAACGATTCGATGCATGGTGCTGGCGCACTGCGGGTCGAGACAGTTCCTGTTGTGGGTTTAGCTTGGTATGAATCGTTTGCGGGATATCTGATTCAACTTTGGGAAACTATTCTTCGCGACCTGATGATCGGCTGGGTGCTGAGTGCGTTCTTTAGTGGAAGCACAATGCTCTATCTGCTCATGCGAAAAACATGCGACAGCCAAGGTATGAAAAACATAGGTCTTTGCGAAGCCGATTCTTCAGCAGAAGAATCAGCTTAAGCGTTTGTTGCTTCTGGCTTGATTTCGAAAATCGATTGCGTGCGAAGTACCACACCGTGTTTTGCATTCAGGTGGTATGACTGTACGTGCAACTCTTCCCTAAACCGCTGTACATCAAGAATGCTGACACCCTGGATGCCATCTTCAGTGGTGTACTCGATAATTTTAGCGTTCGATTCTGCTGCAAAATCAATCAGTTCAGCGTAGCTGTCACCAAACAGATGCTCTGGTAACAATTCAATTTGCATTGAATTGATGAGCGTAATTCTGTCGCCAAACTCTTGCTCGTGATCGCGTTCGGCAGCACAAACAAGCGAAGTTACATGGCCACGTTCAGGCAAATCGTCTGTATCAGGTGCAATGACTTCGGTAACGCAAGTGCCCTCGTATTCAAAACGGAGTACGTGTGAGCCTTTTAGAAGCCATGCTTCAAAATCATATCCATTGTGTTGCACATCGATCCGGTCTTCGATGTCAAAGAACTCGGGGTGGATTGCGGCTCTGAAGAGCGCCATGCTATATGTTGGTTGTTCTACTAGTTTTTCTGGTATCTGCATTGGAATCTCGTAGTCCTGAGATGAAAGGGAGAAATGGTACTTAAACAACGGCATCCATCGCCATCGTCCCGACTTTTGTATGGATGCATTGTTACTTATTTTTTTCAGAAATCAAGGAAAAAATCCTGTTTTTTCTATCAAAAAACGAGTTGGGTTTCAAATGCTTGCAAAACAAAGGGTTGCAAGATGCCTTTTAGAGTCCTAACCTCGCAATTACTAGTTGCATGTCGCTCCAGCATTGTTGCCGCACTTGAGTTGTGTAATTGCGCAAAAGATATGCTGGGTGGAAGGTGGGTAAAACGGGATATTTTTCATACACACCCCATGTTCCTCGCAAACGAGAAATTCCTTGTGTGGTATTTAAAAGGTACTTTGTGGCGGGGGAACCCAGGGCAACGATTACCTCTGGATCGATGATGTCAATTTGTTGTTTTAGAAAAGTTCCGCATTGTTCTACTTCAGTTGGGAGGGGGGTTCGATTGTCCAGAGGCATGCTTTTTAAGACATTAGTTATATATACATCTTCTCGACGGAGCCCCATTGCACCGATGATTTGGTCGAGTTTTTGCCCAGCCGGTCCAACAAACGGAACGCCTTGCGCATCTTCCTCAATACCTGGCGCTTCACCAATAAACATAAGAGAAGCATTCGGATTGCCAAAACCAAAGACGGTTTGTGTATGAGCAGTCGCATCTGTGCAGTGTGGGCAAGTAGTTTTGTGGATTTGCTGGAGTGTATCGAGCAACGATTGTTTGTCAGTTGGGGGTGCTTGCGCGGAAGTTTCATTTACTTGAGCAGCTTCGCCAACAGGCAGAAAATCCACTCCCATGAGCTTGCTTGTTTCAAGATGAAGCTGTGCTGTGCGGATGTCCATTAGTTACATCTTAATCTCGTTGCACGATGAGTGTAACCGGTCCATCGTTCGTTAGATCGATTTTCATCATTGCGCCAAAAATACCTGTTTTTACTTTGATAGCGTGTTCTTTTAGTAGAAGCATGCCTACTTGTTCGACGAGTGGCTCTGCTATTTCTGGCTGCGCTACATGCACAAAACTTGGGCGATTGCCTTTGGTGCAGTCGCCAGCAAGGGTGAATTGGCTTATGAGTAACACTTCGCCAGCTATATCTTGCACCGAGCAATTCATTTTGTCATTCTTGTCTGAAAAGATTCGAAGGTGTGCGAGTTTTTTTGCGATCCATTTGGCTTGTATTTCTGAATCTCCATCTTCAACGCCAAGAAAAACACAAAGTCCTGCCTTGATAGCTTCTTTGTAAGCATTGGCTTTTTCGGTAGCTTCCACGGTGACGCTTGCTTTAAGAACGCGTTGTACGACTGCAATCATGTTCGTATTGTCGCTTATTCATCAAATAAATGTCTCTGAGGAATGAATTTGTCAAAAAAAGAACCCGTTGTCCTAAAACAAACGGGCTCCATGTGGGGGAAAGGTTGCAAGCTTATTCGCAACGGATGCATGTTAGGTTCCAACTTATTTGAAATTAAAGCAGTGCCATCGCGCAACTAGAGACGAGTGCAACACCCTTTGGGTCACAAGCTTGGCGATAATCGATAAGTTCAATTTCTTCGGGTTTGACCAAATCGAGGATGGCGGACATGTTGCCAATGGAGCACCACTGTGTTGCATTGTTATTCCATTTCATAGCTTCCACGAATTGGTCAACGTCGTTTTCGATGAACTTGTACATCATTTCGCGGTCGTGGCGTTCCACATCAAATTTCCGTTGATTATCGACTGGTCGTGGCTCGCCAAATTGTTGTCCAACGTGGCTTAGATCAGCAGATGACACGAAGAGGGTGGTACCCCCGACTTCATCGAGAACATTGCGTAAATGCGCAACGAATTCTTTTGTACTTGTGCGTTCGTTGTCATCCTCGATCATTTCAATCATTGGGCTTGGGATGAGTGCTGCGACAACAGGCACGTCGCCGAAGCAGTGCTGAATCCAAGGCAAATGCAGTTCGATGGAGTGTTCAGCTGAGTGGTCTATAAAATCAGCAGTAATACCTACACCAAAAGTGTCGGTCAGTTTTTTTGTTATGGTTTCGTCTATTGGGCAAATGCCCAATGGAGTCGTGAAACCAATTGTTGATAGCACGACACCATCGCCGTGCCCAAAGTGATTTGTTCCAAGGATGACAACGCGATCAGGTTTTTCAGTACTTTTCCAAGTGTAGTACGCAGAAGCATAATTCGGCCAACCCCTGTCGTAATCAAGATGAGGAGCAACAATTGCCTTTACAGGTTTCTCGAATTCTGGATCTTCGGTTTGGGCGAACCACGCATCGATTTTTTCTTTGCACGCTTCTGACGTCTCACCTAGTGTACCGCTTGCACGAACCGGGAACACGCCAGCACCTTGTAGTTTTTTCACGGCCTCTTTTTCAAGTTTTTTCGATGTGGGCCCCCAAAGCAAGCCCACACTATCGAGTTTGTTGACTAGCTCGATGAACTGTTCTGGCTTCGCTTTTGTCTTTTCGATGATTTCATCAAGTGTTGATTCTCCATCGATGAGCTGTACCGCGGCAAAAACATTGGGTGGTATGACCAATGTTTCTTTCGTGAGCATAAATGGATCTCGCAGGGCGACGAATTGCTTACCGTCCTTTTGCATAGGCCAAGCTTGGAATTGACGCAGGGCGGGCATGAGTAGATGTTCTGGAAGGTCCGAGAATGGCATTTCTGTCTCCAAGTGGCGTAGAAAGGGCGATTATTCCGTCAAAGGCATATGTATCACTGCAGAAACAGCAATATTAAGCCAACAAACACGTTGTACCCTATCACCGCTTGCTCTTAAGTGGTGTTTGTTTACAATACAGATTCCCCCTTTTTTTACATCTATTTTTTGAAACCCTTTTTAGGACCGTACGGAAGTTAAGACATGAAGAATCAATTACCCAAAACCATTATTTTAGCGATGCTCTTTTCGCTTTCAACCTTGTTTGCAGCTTGTGAAAAGCCAAGTGAAGCATCAGCGAAAACAGAGGCAGTTTCAGATACGGTTGCTCCCGAAAAAGCGACAGCTACAGTTGCAGCAAGCAAGCCAGTGCTTACAACTGCAGATGGCAAATCTAGTAAGGGCGAATCTAAGCAAAGTGCTTCAGTAACAAAGTTAGATGCAAATACCCTAAAAGCATTGAATAGTTCGCTTAGCGGGCGTAATGCAGATACGGAAGATACAAAACAACCATTGAAACCGGATGTAACTGTAGACCCACCAGCGATAGTTGAGCAAGTGATCGTTGCAATTCCTGCAGAACTTGATTTGGGGACATTCTCAACAAGCGAAACGGGTTCCGGTTCTGTTGCATTGAAAAATACAAGTGACAAGCCAGTTACAATCACTCGTGCTAAAGCCAGCTGTGGTTGCACAACCTCAGACTTCAAAAATGGCACTGTTTTGCAGCCCGGTGATTCAACTGAAATTAGTGTGACTATGGATGGCAAAGGCCGTGCACGAAAAATGTCAAAAACAGTGACATTCACAATTGAAGGCTATCCTTCATTGCGTTTGCCAGTAACAGCCAATACAGTTTCGTACATTAACTTGGATAAAGAGCCAATTCAGATAAATGATGAATCGGGTACAACGCTTGTTACGCTTACGGCATTAGATGACCAACCGTTTACAGTAACTTCAATGTTGCCTGCTATTGCGGACTTACCTACAGAGCCAGCATCAGAAGTGCAGCTTCTCATGGACTGGGACACGTTTTGGGATGTGGTGCAAACAACAAAAGTGACTATCCGTACAGACCACCCTCTCTGTAAGGAAATCACAACGAATATACGATTGACTGCTGAACAGCGTCAGAAGCTGAATAAAATTATCTCAGACCGAAGAGCAAATGGAAACCTTCCAACGAAGGATCCAACGCGTCCTCTTACAGGCGACCAACTCGCTCGTTATATCACGAGTGGCCGAGGTAGCCAAGTTCTTCAGTACATCGCTGACGGCCTTGGAAAGTACGATGCAGTGAATAAAGAAGGCATAGCTTTGCTGAGTGTTTCAGCTGAAGCAGGCGATGCTGAAACAGCTTCGAAACTTTTAGAGTTAGGAGCCCAGCTTGAGCGTGTAGACAGAGTAAGCCGAACGCCACTTATGCACGCTGCTCGCTCAAAAGACCCAGCAACTATTTACCTTTTGCTTGATGCGGGCGCAGATATCCAAGCGCGCGATCGCTTAGGCGGTACACCACTTTCTTGGGCGTCAGGTTTTGGTTCACCAGCAGGTGTGCAAGCGCTCATCGATGCAGGTGCTGATGCAAACACAGTTGACAGCGTACTCGGGTACACACCGCTTGTATGGGCTGCAGGGTTTGGCGACTCAAAATCAGTCGCAATTCTTTTGGAAGCGGATGCAGATGTCAATGTTGTCGATGCTGCAGAAAAGCGTTCACCGCTTATGCACGCAGTTCGCACTGGTAAAACTGAAAGCTTGAAATTACTTATCGATGCAGGCGCAAGCGTGACTGCCATCGATAAAGACCATGCTACACCATTGCATATTGGTGTTGCATCAAACAATGTTTCTCTTGACAAGATACAGCTCCTCGTTGAAGCAGGCGCAGACATTCAGGCGAAAGATGCAAGCGGCGCTACTGCACTTGACATTGCAAAAGCCCGTTCTGATGACGAAGCAGCACTCGTTGTTGCCTATCTCGTCGAGCAATCAAAATAAGTACTATTTCCATTGCATGAATCTCTCAGCGAACCGCCATTTGGCGGTTCGCTGTCGTTATGATGCACGTTCAAAAAAAGGAACACAGTATGACAACACTCTCAACATCCATCCAATACGACCAGTTGATCAAAAGCACCAAAGAAGCGAATGCTCTTGGGACGACCATTTCGCTTCTCCACTGGGACCAAGAAGTAATGATGCCTAAAAAAGGTATCGCATTTCGTTCAGATCAGATTTCATTGACATCTCGCTTGCATCATGAAATGGTCACAGATATAAAAATTAATGATCTACTCAACGCTTGCGAAGAAGATAATGATTTAGTCGGCGATGCTTCAAGCGAAACGGCTGCAAATATCCGTGAGATTCGCCATGGATACGATCGCGCGACAAAGTTGCCTACAAAACTTGTTGAAGAAGAAGCAATGCTTTCAAGTCGTGGTCAAAGCGCTTGGGCAGAGGCAAGAAAAAACAATAATTTTAAAGATTTTCAACCTTGGCTTGAAAAAATAGTAAACCTTCTTCAACGTAAAGCAGAGTGCTACGGCTGGGCAGAAGGCGGCGAACCATGGGATGCGCTTGCTGAAGACTACGAGCCCGGATGCACCGCTGCATCTGTAAGCGAAGTGTTCACGCCTTTGCGCAATCGTTTGCAAACATTGCTCGATGAAATCATGGGAAGCGACACAAGACCAAGTAACGCGTTTAATGAAATTGCGTTGCCGATTGATCAGCAGCAAGCATTTGTTCGTTCGATTGCAACTCAGATTGGGTTTGATTTTGATGCGGGTCGTCTCGATGAATCAACACACCCGTTTTGCAGCGGAACACATTGCAATGACGTTCGCTTGACAACTCGTTTTCATGAGAACAATGTTAACGATGCCATTGGTTCAACAATGCACGAAGTTGGCCACGGTATTTATGAACAGGGCCTCTTGTTCGACCATCTTGGGACGCCCATGGGGACTGCAGTTTCGCTTGGTATTCACGAATCCCAAAGCCGAATGTGGGAAAATCAAGTCGGTCGAAGTGAAGCGTTCTGGAAATGGTCTCACCCAAAGATGAATGAATTCTTTGGCGATGCAACAGCGTCACTTAGTTTTGATGATGTGTATGGTGGAGCGAACATCGTGAAGCCAGATTTTATCCGTGTTGAAGCGGACGAAGCAACATACAACATGCATATTATGATTCGTTTCGAACTTGAACGAATGATGATGAAAGGTGAGCTTGCAGTTGCGGACTTGCCGGATGCATGGAACGCTCGCTACCAAGAGTATCTTGGCATTGATGTGCCAAGCGACACGAAGGGTTGTCTGCAAGACATACATTGGTCTATGACATCGATGGGGTATTTCCCAACGTACACACTGGGCAATTTGTACTGTGCGCAATTCTTTGAAAAAGCAATGGAAGAAATCCCAGACATGTACGAACAGTTTGCTCGTGGTGAATTTGGTGCACTAAAAACCTGGTTGAATGAAAACATTCATTGCCACGGTCGCCAATATAGAGCAGCTGATTTGTGTGAACGCGTGACTGGTAAACCGCTTTCGGCTGACCCGCTCATGCGTCATCTTGAAAATAAATTAAAGCCACTTTACGGACTTACTTGAACCCAGCCAACGACCTCGTCGGTTTTTAGACGGCCTGTAATTTGAGGCAGTGTGATTGAGAATCCGTCTTTAGCAACAGCGCCAAGGATCGCCATAGCCATGCCTTCGCGTGCTTGAGCTGGAATTCCAAGTGGCTCAATTGTTTCCACAGTGGAAATGTGCGAAACGAGTTGCTCGTTGTGCACCCCTCCGCCTGCAAGAAGTACACGCTCTGCATCATGCGAACCAGCAATGCACGAGCCAATTGCTTTGGTCGCTGAAGCAAGTAGGTCTTGGGTAGACAGTTCTTTTCCTAGTTTTAGTGCAAACCGGCCAAGGTCATCGTTCGTGCCAAGTGATCGGTCTGCTTGCGACTGTTCTGAAAGATATTCAAAAAGGATGTTGCATACGGCGTTGTCTACTTGGCCTTGGGAAGCGACGGTGCCGTTGAAATCAAAATCAGTATTAAGTCTCTCTCGTGCTATTGCGTTTAGTAACAAGTTGCAGCAACACACATCGAAACCCAAAACGTGTTTTGGCGCACAATTTGCAGGCAATATTGTGACATTACAAAACCCACCAAGATTTATAACAGCTGTTTTTTTTGTTTCGTGCCGAAACATAATCCAATCTGCAAGCGGTGTTATTGGCGCACCTTGCCCGCCGAGTTGTAAATCTGATTGTCGTGGGTCGGTAAGTATCGCGCATGGAAAAGCATCTAGGACTGGTTGTGGGTTTATGAGTTGCACGCTTATTGGTGGGTCATGGAAAATTGTTTGCCCATGCAAAGCAATCAAGTCAATCGATTCAAGTTGCAGTTTCTGAATTGTTTGTGTGGTAATTATGCCGAGCTTTTTGGCGGCGTAGCCCAATTCGTCCTCACTGCCACCACGTACTGCAAGTTCGCGCAGCATTGGGGTAAGGTTGCCGAGATCACTCGAAGCGATGCGTATAAACGAGGCGGACATAGACAATCCTTTGCCATCGATTCTAACGGCAACGGCGTCTACACCGTCCATGCTTGTGCCAGTCATTGTTCCAACGATTATGCGCATTGCTACACTTTACATGTTTCATCGATTATCCTGCGCGCTATGACACAAAGAACTTTAGTAACAGGCGGTGCTGGTTTTCTTGGTTCACACCTTTGCCAGCGATTACTCGACCGAGGCGAGCACGTTATATGCCTTGATAATCTCTTTACAAGCAGAAAAGAGACTATTGAGCACATGCTTGACCTGCCGAACTTTGAATTTGTGTTGCACGATATTACAAATCCAATTGAGATGCAGGTCGATGCAATTTACAATTTGGCTTGCCCCGCAGCGCCTGGCCATTACCAACACAACCCAATAAAAACGATAAAAACGAACTTGCTCGGCGCTATGCATACGCTTGGAATGGCGAAGGCGAATGGGGCGAAAATTTTTCATGCTTCAACGAGTGAAGTATACGGCGACCCCGATGTGCATCCGCAACCTGAATCGTATCGAGGCAATGTCAATCCCATTGGTTTACGCGCTTGCTACGACGAAGGCAAACGTGTGGCTGAAACATTAATGTTTGATTATCATCGAAAGCACGGCGTGGACATCCGCATCGCGCGAATTTTTAACACCTATGGCCCCTCAATGCATCCGTTTGATGGCAGGGTGGTGAGCAATTTTATCCGCCAAGCGTTAGCGGGCGAGGAAATCACTATTTTTGGTGATGGAATGCAAACACGCTCTTTTTGTTACGTGGATGATTTGATTAACGGATTTTTGGCGATGATGGATGCTGACAAAGCAACTGGCCCAATCAACCTTGGTAATCCAGGTGAGTTTACGATGCTTGAGTTAGCGAACCTTGTGCTTGAACTTACAGGTGGAGATTCAAAACTCGTTATGAAACCACTGCCGGCAGATGATCCGACGCAGCGCCAGCCTGATATTACGCTTGCTAAATCCACGCTTGGATGGCAGCCGACCATTCCGTTAAACGAGGGTCTTCAAAAGACCATCGAGTGGTTTTCAAACACAAAATTATCCGAGTGGACTCCACCCACGCCGAACTGGGAAGGTGGGCTTGTCGAGTCCAGTTAGCCCATAACTGACGACATACCGTCAGGTACAACCCCGTTTTTAGACGAATATTGAAGAAATATACCAAATAAGTACCGAACATCGGTTGACAATGCCGATGTTTCTGTCATCCTACCGTAAACCTAACAAATATGGCAGCGAAGGAATAAGACAAATATGGGACTACTATCGAGCAACGGAACAAAAAACAGAAAAAGCGCAGAATCATCAGAAAAAACCGCTACATCAACAGAAGCGCCTAAAAAGGGCGGTATTGTACAAAGCGGAAGAACGACAACATCAAATGATGCCCCGCATCACAACTGAACCACGGAAGGCGAAGAAAGCTATGGCTTTAAAAACACCAACAAAAAAGAAATCAAAAACAAAGACTCCAGTAATGGCTAAATCTACTATTGAAGATAAGGGAAAGGTGCAAGCACTCGAAAACGCGTTGTCTCAAATAGACAAAGCGTTTGGTTCTGGTGCAATCATGCGGCTCAATGGAGACGGGGTTTCAGCAATTCCACGAATTTCGACAGGCGCAATAAGTTTAGACTTAGCTCTGGGTGGCCGAGGGATGCCTCGAGGTCGAATCATCGAAGTCTTTGGTCCCGAGTCATCAGGTAAAACGACCCTTGCGCTGAATGTTGTTGCGCAAGCACAAAAGGGAGGCGTCGCTGCGTTTATTGATGCAGAGCATGCACTTGATCCAATGTGGGCGAAGAAACTTGGCGTTGATGTCGACGCACTTCTTGTATCACAGCCTGACACAGGCGAGCAAGCACTTGAAATTTGCGAAATGCTTGTTCGTTCAAACGCCGTCGACGTAGTCGTTGTTGACTCTGTCGCTGCACTTATCCCTCGAGCTGAGATAGAGGGTGAGATGGGCGATACGCATGTTGGTTTGCAAGCACGCTTGATGAGTCAAGCCATGCGTAAACTAACGGGCGCAATTGCCAAGAGTGATTGCATGGTTATATTTATAAATCAAATTCGTGAAAAGATTGGCGTTATGTTTGGTAGCCCTGAAACAACACCTGGTGGTCGTGCTTTGAAGTTCTACTCATCCATTCGTGTAGACATTCGTCGCATCGGTACTATTAAAGATGGCGATATAGCAATCGGAAACCGTGTCCGTACTCGTGTTGTGAAGAATAAAACAGCTTCACCATTCCGCACGGCTGAATTTGACATTATGTTTAATGAGGGTATCAGTATTACTGGCGATCTTCTTGACCTCGCAGTCGAAGATACCATCGTGGAAAAGAGTGGTTCTTGGTTTAGTTATGGTGAAGTTCGACTTGGCCAAGGTCGTGAAAACTCGAAGAAGCATATTGCCGAAAATCCGGATATGTTCGAAGAAATTAAACAGAAGGTGCTCATTGCTCGCGGTGTTGCAGAAGGTACTGCGCTAGTTACCGACTCTAAACAGGCAGAGGACGCTGCACCTGATGAGGTTAAATAAGGGCTAGTACGAAAAAAACTCACCAAATAACGCGAACTACATGAACGGAGTTCGCGTTATTTTTAATTGCGTATTTGCTGTTATGGTGCACAAAGTGAAGTACATAAAACAACTACAACCACGTCGCGGGCTTAGTGCACTGCTAGTGGCCCAATTTATGGGTGCGGCAAATGATAATATTTTGAAGACGCTGCTTGGTTTTGCAGTGGTCCGTGGAATGTGGGAGGGGAAGCTCGGTGAGGGCGGGCAGGGGCTGATAGCGCTTTGTCTGTTTGTTCCGTTCATTGTTTTTTCAGGGTGGGCGGGACCAATTGCTGATCGCTATTCAAAGCGGTCTATATCTGTGTTAATGAAGTGGGTTGAAATACCATTAGCGATTGCCGCTGGTTTTGGTTTTGTTACGGGGAACTTTTGGTTTGCAGCAGTTTCAATGCTTTTACTTGCGACGCAATCAACATTTTTTAGTCCGGCCAAGTATGGAATGATTCCCGAAATTGTCCCGAATAAACATGTAAGTCGTGCAAATGGTATTTTGAATATGACCACAAATGTTGCTGTTATTGCCGGCATGTTGGCTGCGGGTATTGTGAGCGATAGTTTGCAAAGTCAGTCAGTTGGCACCTTGGGAACATGGTTGCCAGGCATCGTTCTTACGGGTGTTGCTGTCGTAGGATTGGCTGCAATTGTTTTCTTGCCACGATTGCGTTCTATGGATCCATCAATGGAGATACCTGCAAATCCATTAACAACGTACATTTCAACAAGTATTGAAATGTGCCGTTCGCCTTTAATGAAGGTCGCGGTTGCATGGGCATTCTTTTACTTACTTGCGACAATAGTGCTGTTGCTTGTAACTGAACTTGGATCAGTATTGAAAGTGAACGATACGAAGGTTTCATATCTTTTGGCATCAATCGGAATTTCTGTTGGGCTGGGGTCTTTGCTTGCAGGGTTTTTATCGAAGGGGACAATACAACTACGATTTTCTAAATACGCTGCGCTTGGAATGGTTGTGTCTATGCTGATTGCTGGGTTTGCACCAATATATTATTGGATTCTTTTGGCGTGTCTTATCGCCTTAGGCTTGTTTGCTGGTTTATATGCGGTTCCCTTACAATCACTTATGCAAATGTTGCCATCGCCAAATCATCGTGGAAGCGTATTGGCAACGTCAAATGCCCTCTCTTTTTTGTTTATGGCAATTGGGTCTTTGCTGTACTGGGTAACTCGCCCGTTGTTTGGAGACTCTCCGCAATACATTTTTCTTGCTTGCGGAATTATTGGGATTTTTGCATGGTTGATTACGATTACAATACCTACCAATGCCCCAGAATAGAATCTATCTTGATAATAATGCAACAACACAACCACTACCTGAAGTGAACAGCGCTGTTATGCAAGCAATGAAAACGCTCTGGGGTAATCCATCAAGCATCCATAGGATTGGACAAGAGGCGAGGCAGCAAGTCGATTTAGCAAGGGAAGAAGTGGCAAAACTCATCGGAGCAAAGCCAGCGCAAATTACTTTTACTTCGGGCGGAACTGAAGCGGCAAATGTTGCCATTCAAACAGCATGCGATGCACGTCCTGATAGAAATCTTTTAATTACAAGTCAGTTAGAGCATGCTGCCGTTGGCGAAATGATTGATGGTTTGTGTGATTCCGGGATGGAAGTGATACGACTGCGTAATGATAACAATGGTGTGTTTTGTATGAAGCACCTTGAAGAATTAGTTCAAGCCAGATCGGCTGACATAGCACTGGTCTCTCTGATGTGGTGCAATAATGAAACGGGTGTTATCGAGCCCATCGAAAAAATTGTAGAACTTTGCCATGCACACGATGTGCTTGTACATAGCGACGGTACGCAATGGGTTGCAAAAATGCCTGTCGATATAACGGAAGTCCCAGTCGACTTGTTAAGTTTTGCTTCGCACAAATTTCATGGACCCAAAGGCATTGGTGCTTTGTATGCTCGAGCGGGATTGACTGTTGCCCCGCTTGTAACTGGTGGGCCACAAGAGCGGGGCCGAAGAGGGGGGACCGAAAATGTGCCAGCAATTTTAGGTTTTGGTGTTGCCGCAAGAGAAGCAAGGATATGGACGACCCAGGAAAATATTAAAACAATGGAATCGCTACGCGATGCATTTGAAACATTGGTCAAAGAAACATTTCCGCAGTCACACATAAACTCATCTGGCGCAAAAAGAGCGTGGACTACAAGTTCAATTTCTTTTCCAAACGTAAAGGGAGAGTTGCTCCTTCTAATGTTGTCCGAACGAGGTGTTTGCGCTTCTTCGGGATCAGCGTGTTCGAGTGGCGCGTTTAAAAACTCAAAAGTTATCGAAGCTATTGGAACGCCAGACGATGGCGAGTGGGGCGCAGTCCGGTTTAGTTTTGCTAGGACAACCACTGAAGAAGAACT
>NZFX01000037.1 GCA_002689385.1 Phycisphaerae bacterium | reverse complement strand
CCAAGCGAACCCTACCAATATGCAACTTCGATGGGCACGCAATGACAACACCGAACACTTGCAGGTAATCGTGGAAGCGTTACCTAAAAATATTACTGCACGACTTGCGCTTATCAAGGAATTATTGAAAGCAGAACGTTTTAATGACGCACGAGACAACTTGCTCGTCCTGCAAGAACAAGGTGTAGTTCAGGATGAACAAGCGATAGGCTTGTTCAACGGTGCTCTGGTACAAATCGATAATAAAAAAGCTCGAGTTGCACGTGCGCAAGTGATTGGGCTAGACAACGTGCTAAAACCAACGCGTGCATGGCAACATTCATTGCTTGAAGTTGCAGGGCCTCCGGGAACCGTTGGTCATCCACTCCGTACTTTTGTGAATACAAAACTGCCAAAAGCCCCAAAGCCCAAAACAAAAACCGTTTCGTTTACAAAAGATGCTTCGTCAATCAAACCGCCAAATAAAAAACAGGTAGTTGTTGTTGAATCACCTGAGCAAATCGAAGTTGTTGAAGTAGACGATTTTTTTGCGTTTACTGCAATTCCGATTGATTGGAACAACGATCGAAAAACTGACGTGCTGTATGGGACCACCAAAGGCGGAGTAGCGATTGAAGACGGAGCAGTTCTTCTTGAAGACAATAGCGAAGCAGTTGTCGCGTTGACGCCATGGGATGCAGACCAAGATGGCGACTTAGATGTTCTTGTCACAAGAGACACGACGTTCCTCCTTCAAAACAACGGCGATGGAACTGCTACAGTACTTGAATTGAATTCTCCGCGATTACGAAGCACACACATCATTGATATAGATGAAGATGGTGCAGTTGATGTAGTTGGCATTGGTGAAGGCGGAAAACTTGTCCTTTTGAAAAATGAGCGATCTGGACAAATCAATGCCATACACAATCTGTTGCCGAATGTTGTGTTGTCTGACATTGCCGTTGGTGATTTCAACAACGATGGGTGGATGGACATTGCGTACCTTTCGAATGGGTCTGCTTGGATCGCAGAAAACAATCTCGCGGGTCGTTTTTCTATGAGAAAAATAGGTGGCTTTGGGTTGAACATTGCTGCAGCAGATATAAACAACGACACACGGCAAGACATTATCGTTGGTGGTGAAGCATTTGAGATATTTTTTGCTAATGGCAAGACAGCAACGATTCCAGCAATTGGTACTGTGCAAATTGTTGACACAGACCTCGATGGCGATTTAGATATTGCAACAAGCGGAACTGAATTTGCGATTTGGCACCAAGATGGAATACCGAAAGAAAACGAGTATCAAAAAATTATTCTTGAAGCAATTCTTGAAGGCGGGCAACGAAACAACGCACTTGCTGTTGGTGGATTTGTCGAAGTGAGCTCGGGTGGAACGTACCAAAAACACTTAATCACCGGACCGATGACGCATATTGGTTTAGGCGGGCAGCCAGCAGATGCGATACGCGTTGTCTGGCCAAACGGTGTGCCGCAAGAAGTGATTGAGCCGGCGCCAAATCAAGTTTTTACCGAAGTACAAATCTTAAAGGGGTCATGCCCTTTTCTTGCATCGCCAAACGAGGATGGCTCATGGGAATTTGTGACTGATCTTCTGTGGCGAAGTCCCCTGGGATTAAAAATTAATGCGCAAACTGTGCCACCGATTGCTGCAACGCAAGATTGGGTCAAAGTGCGAAGCGACCAGTTAAAAGCTCGCGATGACGTGTACGAGTTAGCCGTAACTGCGCAGTTATGGGAAACACACTTCATAGACGAGATAAAAATGATTGCTGTTGACCATCCTGTTGGCACAGAAGTGTTTGTCGACGAACGATTTGTTGCTCCGGTACCGCCAGCATACAAATTGTATACGTATGACAATCTACAAGTGCCTGTGCAAGCTGTAGACCAAGATGGAAAAAATGTGTTGGATACAATCCGAAGCCGTGACAACCAACGTCTTGGTGGTTTTGCAAAGGGACCGTACCAAGGTGTTGGCGCAGACCACTTTGTTGAACTTGATTTAGGCGAGATTGACACACTTTTTGGGGTCGATTTGGTAGCACAAGGTTGGATACGTCCAACAGACACAAGCATTAATGTTGCATCAGCGCAAGGAAGCTCGCCCCCACCAAAAGCACTAGAAATTTCTGTGCCAAACGGCGAAGGTGGCTGGCACGTTATTATTCCAAATGCAGGTTTTCCAGCAGGGAAATTGAAGACGATAATTCTAGAAATTCCCAAAGGAAGTTTTGTAGGTGACGATAATCGAGTTCGCATTGCAACAAACTTAGAAATTTACTGGGACAGATTAGCGTTCGCCACAAAATCAAACGTTACCACTCAATCGACGCCAATTAAGTTGTTGACTGCCGATCTTGGATACATGGGTTTTCCGTTCATGTCGAGAATCGATGACGACGCGCCAAACATTCCTGATTACAACGACATTCGTCACGGAAATGCATGGCGCGATTTGGAAGGGTATTACACGCGATATGGTCCCGTCGAAAAACTTATTTCTAAAGTGGATGACCGGTACGTCATCATGAATGCAGGCGATGCGATGTATTTGCAATTTGATGAACCAAAGCAACAAGTTGCTGATGGGTATATTCGTGATTACATTTTCTTCACTGATGGCTGGGTGAAAGATGGTGATTGGAACACTGTTGCTTCAAGAACCGTTGGACCACTTCCGTTCCATTCAATGAGTGGCTATCCATATCCAGAGTATGAACGCCCAAGTGAGCTGCTGCCTTCGCACGCCGACTGGCAAGAGTTTCATACACGCTACATCACCCCCGCGCCCTTCCGCGATGTGTTAAAGTAGATAACACATGAACATTTCTGTAACAGATCCAATTAGGCCAGCGTGGAACCACATGGTTCGCATCTTATTCAAGCCGTTCGCATTTAAAAAATGGTTGGCACTAGGTTTTTGTGCATTCCTCGCACAATGCAGTGCACAAGGCGGCAGCAACTCAAGCCAAGTTTCGGCTCAACCTGGCGGGTACGAGAGGGGTTTTGAAGCAGCCAAAACTTGGATCTATGCAAACTTTGATTTGTTCATAACACTCTCAGTGTCAGGAATCTTTCTTTTAATCCTGATTGGATTATTCATCACATGGATTTCGAGTCGCGGCAAATTTATGCTCCTTGATGGCATTGTAAAAAACCGTGGTGCCGTTCGCGAGCCGTGGACAAACTATAAAACTCAAGGCAACAGTTTGTTTTTGTTTACTGTCGCATTAAGCGCTGTTCTGTTGTTCTGCTTTCTTCTAATAGGAGGAATATCGGCACTCATCGCTCTTCCAGATATACAAAGCCAAACATTAACAGGGCTCGGCGTAACTTCTATTGTTGTTGGTGGAACGCTGCTTTTTTTCTACATTCTTTTTTGTATTTCACTATCGTTCTTCATGTCTGTGTTCATGGTTCCGACGATGTATCTAAAAAAAATGCGCGCAGTTGAAGCTTGGGAAACAGCATGGAATGAATTATGCAAAGGGCATTTTGGCTCTTCAATACTTTTATTTCTGATGATGCTTGTTCTTGGCATAGCAAGCGGAACTGTTAGTATGTTTGCTGTTTGCGCAACGTGCTGCATCGCAGCGCTCCCCTATGTAAGCTCAGTCGTATTACTGCCAATCACTGTGTTCTTTGCGTGTTACGCACTTTGTTACATCCAGCAGTTCGGTAGTGAGTGGATATTCTTCAAGAATTACTGCCATTTTTGTAATTATGAATTGCAAGGCCTCGAAGAAGGACACATTTGCCCTGAATGCGGGAAGTAGTTTACTTTTTCTGAAAAACACGTACCCAGTCGACGACCATCGAGTCTGGAAAGTTTTCAGGTTTTACTTTTTTTGCTTCCCAGTTACTCGTGAGCACCGAAAGAATGATGTATTCATTGTGCTTTGAAATTGCTTCGTCGAATCGCCACGTTTCTTTTCCATCAATGTAAAAAATGTGTTCGTCTGGAGTCCACAACAAGGAGTACACATGAAATTCCGTGTCGACTGTTGGAATCGCTGGGTTTTCATGTAAATCACCAGAACCCTTCGCCTTCTTCACTTCGCTGCCGTATGCATTCCAGTGCACGTTTTGGCTAAGCGAACCTTTGCGACCAAAATATTCAATGATGTCAATCTCAGTTCCGCTTGCTTCAAAGTCATCCGTCACCGATCCATATTCTGGCGACTGCAACCAAAATGCACCGTGGTGTCCTTGAGCCGATTCAAACTTAATCCGCGCTTCAAACAATCCGTACTTCCATTCGTGCAAACCCTGTGTTGCAATCATGCCCGATTCAATTTCATATCCAACTTCGCTGTCATCTAGAACCAGTTGCGTCTTAAGCACGACATGACCCTTACCGTCGAGCACCGAGCAGTGTTCGCGAATTCGACTCTTTCCATGCATGCCATCTTTCATTCGGTGCATCCATTTTTTTGAATCAAGTTTCTCCCCAGTAAACCCATCCGACCACACCAATTCGTACCCACTGTCCCCAATTTGAGCCGTTGGCTGAATATGTTGATTGTGCAGTAAAAAGAGGACCAATAGCGTTGTATAAAACATGTGGCAGATAGTACAAATAAAATACTTTTTTATACACTTCTGCAGGCACAATGTCGATGATTGCCCCTTAGGAGCTAGTTAATGATGCTTATAACCACTATTTTTCTTTCAACTGCTGTTGCCGCCGACCCACTCGCGCCAAAGCCGACGAGTTCAATACGACTTACAGACGTTCGAGAAGATGTTGGCATCGACTTTGAACATTACGGTGAGCGTCACCGATGGTGCGAAATTGGCCCACAAGTTCAAGGCATTGCAACAAACGAAGAAATTCCAGCGGACCTCTTTGAGGATCCATTTGAATTCGCGAACCGCCACCTCATCCGAATGAATGGTTCTGGAGCTGCATGGATTGATGTTGAGAACGATGGCGATTACGATTTGTATTTAGTCAACGGTTCTGGCAGCTCTGAAACAACAAATGCATTTTACCTCAACCTAGGTGATGGAACATTTGCGCCACAAACAAAAGCATGTGGCATACTTGATGATGGTGAAGGCATGGCAGTTTCAGTTGCAGATTACGACAACGATGGTTTTTCCGACATGATGGTAATGAACTTTGGTGACTTCGTGTTGTTTCACAACAACGGCGACGGGACATTTACTGACGTCACTTCAAAAGCATTTAACACTGTTGATGAAATTTGGTACGGTGCTTCATCGTGGGGTGACTTTGATGGCGATGGAAATCTTGATGTATACGTAGCTGGCTATGTGGATCTCAGTGAAAACAACGGCAACGAGGGTCTTCGTTTTCCGATGGATTTCAAAGGATTTGAAAACTACCTCTTCCACAACAATGGCGACGGCACATTTACTGACATTGCAAAAGAAGCGGGCGTGCAAGATGGATTCCGCAAGACTATGCAGGTGCTCGTTGCGGATTTTAATGATGACAGCCGGCCTGACATACTTGTTGGAAACGACACTGACCCAAACGGCTTGTATTTGAACCGTGGTGATGGGACTTTCAAGGAATTTTCTGGCCCAAGTGGATTGTCAAGCACCGATGGTTCGATGGGCATTACATGGGGCGATTACAACAACGACCAAATGATGGACTTGTACATTAGTAATTATGTTGGCGAAGCTGATTTGTTGTTAACAATGGTTGATAATACATCAAGTAATGACGGCAAAACAAAAAACTCTATTTTTATGGCGGACTTTGATTCACCAATCATTCAACAAAAAACGTGGCCACTTGTTGGTTGGGGCACTGGTTTTGTTGATTTGGACAACGATACAGACTTGGACTTATTTGTAGCAGGCGGCCACTTAAACGGTGTATCTGGTGACAACCGAGACTTTAATGTGCTTTTTGAAAATACCGGCGATGGCACGTTTATCGATTCATCTGAAATGTCCGGTGTTCTTCGAACAGGCAAACGAATTCACCGCGCAGCTATTTTTGGCGATTACGACAACGATGGCAAGGTTGATTTTTATGTTGTGAACAACGGCGAAGAATCATACGACGAAGAGTCCGACAGACACGGTGTGCTATATCACAACGATTCAGACTCTGGCAATTATCTAAAAGTAAAACTTGCAGGTACAACGAGCAACAAAGACGCGTTCGGAACGAAGTTAAAACTTATCATCGGTGATAAGGCATTCATTCGCGAACATGTTTCTGGCGAAGGATATTTCTCATCTAATGCCCAAGAAGTGCACTTCGGCCTAGGCGATGCAGAAAAAATTGACTCACTCGCGATCACATGGCCAGACGGAAAAACACAAATAATTACAGATATCAAGCCAAATCAGACGTTATCCTTGATTGAGGGCTGATTTTCCCTTATTTTCTTGCATTTCAACTGTTTGACTGTATACCAAACGCAGAGGAATATATCGAAATTCGGCTAGAAGACATTGCCGTTACAGTTGGAAGCTCCGCCAATGTGAATAATTTTGAACGACATGGCGAGCATACAGGCATGTTCATTTCACTTGGTGCTACAGAACTTTCGGCACGGCAGCATGGTTCGCACACACATAACAAAGAAAGTAACGTCAACATCTCAATTGACGCCAACAAATTTCATTGCTTCGCTCCTGGCGAAAACGGAAAACGACTTTAATCTAGAATTGAACCAATAACACCCGGCAACATTATTTTTTTGAACTGCTCGTACTCCATCGAAGCGCCTTGGACAGTCACATTATGACTGTTTGATTCCCAGGCCTCTTCAAGCGCATTACTTTCTAGCTTTACTGAGCCAGTCGAGCCATCTACATAGGAAACATTCACTTTGCCATCATTCCAGAACGCGGGAAAATCCACGAAGTTGTTTGCCGTAGTTGGATTTACGAGCCAACCATTTAAGTTACGTCCATCTTTGTCCTGTTCGCCAATACTGCACATCGTGTTTGCGGGCTGTGGAACCTGCGAAAGTGCTGCCGCCGATTTCCAAAACCCCCTGTTTCCGAACCAATACGGAGCAGCAGTTTCATAGTACGTCCAATCATCTGCTCCCCAGTCAACACCGACAAATGCATTAAGTGAATAAGACCGAACTCGGCCTGTTGGTATATTTAGGTTTCCACTTACAAACTGATCAATCTGCCCAATAGTTTCATCAAGCGGCGATTGATACGCGGTTACGTCACCTATATATTGAAATGCTGCACCATCTTCTAATGCAGAGAGTAACTCCACTTGTTGGCCATCAACTGTTTCAACACGCGCGTTGCCATTTGCATCGTTACCGTGGGCAGCAACCCAAAATCGATCTATTTGATCTTCCGTTGACGGCGTACCGATACTTGTTGGTTCGGTCCGTGGGTGTAAAAGCAATCCTTTATTGTCCGCCGCAAACGACCATGTTGCCTGGCCAATCGTTCGATGGTTGCCCATGTCTTTTGTTGACTTCGCTTGCTTCATCATTGCAGCAGCAACAACTACAACAAGTCCTACAAGAACTGCAAGAATTGCAATCACAACAAGAAGTTCTATCAACGTAAAGCCGCGATGGGTTTTTATGGACATGGGCCAAAATCTCCAATAGCTATTAACAGGTCTGCTACATTTGTTATGGTATCACCTGTGATATCAGCATTGGGGGTTCCCCACGCAGCAATAATGACTAATAAATCCGAAACATTTACGACGCCATCCCCTGTTAGGTCGGCACTGCATAATTCAGAAGTGTCATCTGCGCGAGAAAATATTTGGACTGAGTACGGCGCAACATCAACAATTCCGCTGTATGCCAACCCGTCATAAGCAAAAGGTGTCGCTGAAGCGTCATGTCCAATATCTGTGTAATCGGATGCGTATTCTGTTGAATCAGAATTAAATACCATGTGCCAATTTCCCGGATGTGGGAAACCGATTCGATACGAATTCAAATTGTTAATACTAAAGTTCATCACAACGATCACATCATCACCAATACCACCGGTCCCCCAACGATGATACGCAACAACTTTGCCGTTGTCATTGATATGATGCATATTTGTTGACCCACCCGCTAAACCGCTTGAAATGCCACTTTTGTTCAACCGTAATGCCACTAAATCTTTATACAACTGAAGAATGCCGGCATACGTCGTCACTTTTGTCCAATCCAGAGGGTCATCATCGTGAAAATACCCGTCCTCTAAAAACTCTTGCCCCTGAAAAAGCATCGGGATTCCGGGAGAGGTAAGTACAAGCGCTGCACCCATTGTTGATCGTTTTCGAGCAAACCAATTACCCGCATCGCCTGGAGCAATTTCTTCAGGAACGCGTGACCGACCGTTCGCCACTTCATCGTGCGACTCAGTATAAATTACTCGGTCTGTTTGGTCGCCGTTGTACACCGCTAGCACTGAGTCGCGCACAGCCCACATTGACCGATCGCTATCGTTTTGCGTTTCGATGAGACCGCGAATTGGATGCACCCAATACACGTCCCACTGCGAATCAAAACCAGCGCCGCCTTCACCGGTAGTCTTGGTCATCCAATCGGTACCACCGAGGTCTTCGCAGATTATGAGCTTGGCAGAATCATGTGCATCAATTTCATTATTGAGCCACTGCAAAAGTGTCCATCCATCTGGCAAGTCCGTACCCCCATCGTCCGTAGCACGAATCCACTTTGTGCCATCCACTCGAAGACCATCAAGTCGATATTCATGAAGCCAGTAGAGCGCGTTATCACGAATGTATGTTCGAACTTCATCACGACCATAATCTGGACGAGTATCTCCCCACGGTGTTACCGCGCGCCAATCATTGTAAAAATAAATCCCACCTAAACCGTTTTCGCTCCAACCATCGTACTGCCAGATGGACATGTCGCTTGGACCCCAGTGATTATATACCACGTCGATGAGTACTGAAATACCTCGCGCGTGCGCTTCGTCAACAAATGCTTTGAGATCGTCAGGCGTGCCATAAGTGCTTTCAATCGCAAACGGGTATGCTGCGTTATATCCCCACGAAGAACCGCCCGCAAATTCCCAAATAGGCATAAGTTCAATTGCATTTACACCAAGTTCAGTAAGGTAATCCAACTTTGTAATCGCCTGTGAAAGGCCACCTGCGAATGTACCAAGATGCAATTCATAAATAACTGTTTCGTTCCAGGCTGGCTGAACAAAATCTGTTGTTTGCCAAAAATAGCTGGTTGGGTCATATACCACGCTGTTGCCTGTTGACTCTGTAACTTGGTACGACCGTGCATCGATTCGCGAATACTGCGTACCGGCGTTGATGATGACATACTTATATTCGTCGCCGGGATTTGCTTCTGCAATATCCCGTGACCAATTTCCATTGCCTTCGTTTGACAGCATCGTCGACCACATCGACCAGTTATTAAAGTCGCCAAGCACTGCAACGGCTGTTGCATTTGGTGCCCATGTTCTAAAACTCACGCCTTCTTCTTCGTCTAAAAGAAAACTCCCTAAAAACACATCAATTTCTTCACCGACAAGATCAATCGGTCTGCCCCATGGGTTCGTTGTTGTTCCACCAGTTTTAGTATCTAAGAAAATAATAAAGTTTGCAAAACCAGTTGCAAAAACATCGCCATCAACATTTACCGTAATGTACAAATTTTGTGTGTCGTGCCCGACGATTACCCACCGAATGTCCAAACTTGGATAATCAAATACGTCACCGATAGTGTCCGTAAATGCTTGGCTGCCAGAGACACCTGCCAGCACATACTCAAGAAACTCGCCTGAAGCTGATGGTTCTCCCCACCCACTTGTTGCTTGATCGCTTCGGCTTACATGGTCAACCCCAGGATCCGTTATTTCAGCACCGCTACTTACGATATCGAACCGAAGTAGGTCGCCATTTTGCAAACCAATAGTTGTAAGCGGAATAGTCCACTTCAACGTTCCCGTTGAAGCATTCGAAATATCTGGTCTAATCGTGCCCGCTTGCAACCAGCTTTGGCTATAACCCCAAACTTGGCATCCTGAATTGCTGTAGGGAATTGCACCGTGACCACTATGGACTGAAGGCACAGAACGCGACCCGTCTGGCTTTGAAAAACTCTGACTACAGCAAACTGCTGTAGTCAGAGCGAATAAAAATAGTTTTTCAGAGTACATCGCGGTTGAGTAACTGTTTTATTGAGCACAACCCCAGTTTCCAATAACTGTTAACACATCTGCAACGTCGACAGATCCGTCGCCATTAATATCACCTTCGCATGGCTCAGGCGCACAAGGAGCTGGGTCACCATTACAGAATGAGCCGTCACCCTTATATTCACCGCCAAGGGCAAGGCAATCTGTTTCAGAAATATCGCTGCAAGAAATATCAAGACAGCAAGCTCCAGAAGGATCCGGGCAAGGCTCCGCAACATCACCAATACTGAAGTGCTGGTTTCCAGGAATATTTTCTAGGTTCACAAAGCGAGGGTCGCCTAAGCTCCCGCCACCGCCAATGCCTCCAATAAGTTGGTTTGACATGTAATCGTGACCGCCATTGTTGATAAACGCGCAAATTTTTGCGGAAGTTATATCGCCTGCAGCACCGTCCCAGTCAAAAAGATAGAGTGGGATTGCAATTTCAATCCCAGTTGTCACGCCTTCTCCGCAACCAACTCCTTCCCCAAAACCAACACCTGCTGTATTTGAGTTGTCAAGTGCCAGTTCCATACCTATTTTTCCCACAATGACACCATCAGCACCCGATGCGCCACTTCCAACGAACATGCCAAAGCCCCCGCCTGTTGTGTGCAACTCTGCATAAGTTGCATACGTTGCAAATACATCGCCGCCACACGTCATGCTTAGCCACATGTCTGCATCAAAACCAGCATCAAAAGTCAAACCATTTCCCGAGCCATCGTCACCCATTCTGTTTAGGCCATCAAAATCTACGTCTGGGTTATCGTTGCGCAGTGTGTTTTGGCCTCCATCGCGAGCATCGATAAAGATGTCAATTTTATTGAACACGCTTTCCAAGTTGCCCGGCAACATAATGTAAAGGATACCGTTGTCAATGATGGCATGTCCTGCATTAATCTCTGAGCCGTTTGCAAAATCTGGCATACCGATATCGGAGTCGCCAAAAATAGTTTGCGTGTTCTGTACTACGTTTGCTGTACCGTAAATCGAATCGAGCGTGCCATCCATGATTGGTTGGGCCAACGCTGTTGTTGAGCAGATGGCTGTAAGTGTTGCGATAATTATTTTCATTTCTTTATACCTTCTTTATTTCTTTAGTAAAACAACCTCCAATTGCCTAGAGGTTGTTCATAATTAAATCTACACCAAAATTGTGTCCAGTTTAATGTCGACGGCGTCGAACCAAACCAGCAACTGCAAGGAGTGCAAGTGCGCTTGGTGCTGGCACTGTTGATAATTGATAGTATTCCCAGGCTCCTTCTGAACTTCCGCCCCAGCTGCCGCCAGTTCCATTTAAAAGGTCAATTGCTGGGTCACCCCAATTGCCGCCTGTTGTACCAACTTCAAAGTTAATACCTTCAATTCCGTAGATCGGTAAATCTGTCACCAAGTCGTTGAAAACAAATGTCATAGTATTTGCTGAAGAATCGAAAAAAGAACTGACCCAGAGCGAAGGAGAGTTTTCCCATCCGTGGACGGATGAGTATCGATAAGTTTCATTTCCCCAACTACCACCCCCTAAGAAGAAATCAGTACCTGCTAATCCACTAACATCTCTACCCCAAGGATTATCATTATCACCTGAACCAGAGAAGCCAGGGTTGATATTTTCCATACCTGGGATATCTAAGAAAATCATGTAGTTACCCCAATCATCAGATAAATCTGCAACTTCAATAGTCATAAACAAATCATCACCATCGTCTGTGATTTCAAATGATGTAATATCAAGATTTGCATTACCAGTTCCGATATCGCCTATTGGGTCTGTGTAGATGTCAGCCATTGCAACAGTCGTTGTTACAGAAGATACAACAAACATTTCTAGTACTTTTTTCATACGTTTCTCTACCTTTCTTTCTCGCCTCTCTTCCAAAGAAGCCGCACACACAATATAGACCCATAAATCGACTATTACAAAAGGAAAATCGAAGAATCACAAAAAAAATAACTTGTATCCCAAAAAAAATCGTAGGATGTAACCACTATGGATTATCTAAGTTTAGGTTTAGGGTTATTGATTGGCTGTTTTCTCGGTGGAATCGCTGTTTTTGCGTTTATTGGTCGAAAAACAGAGGGTGATGGTCAAATCGAGATAGTGCGACTTAAGGCGCAACTTGAAGCACAAGAAAAACACGCCAAAGAAATGCAAGAGCGGGTAAACGAAACTTTTTCCAACATCAGTCAACAGATTTTTGATCAAAACTCAAACAGATTTTTGCAACTCGCTGAAACAAAATTTAATCCATTCAAAGAACTTCTCGATAAAACTCGAACATCGGCACAGGACATTGAAACAAAACGAGTTCAAGCGTACACCGAGTTAAAAACTGCGAGCAAACAAATCATCGAAGAGACTTCGAAACTTGAGCATATACTTCGTCGACCAGACCATCGCGGCAAATGGGGAGAGTTCAAGTTAAAAACAACAGTTGAACATGCACAAATGCAAAAGCATGTTGATTTTGATGAACAAGTTACTACGACAGGCGGCCAAATATTTCGCCCAGATATGGTGATTAAACTTCCGGGAAAAGGAAAGATTATTGTCGACTCAAAGCTTCCTTTTGAACATTACAACAAAGCGGTTGAAGATCGAGAACATGAAAACGAACATTTGGACCAACACGTCAAAGCTGTCGAACTTCACATCAAGGCGCTTGCGGACAAACAGTATTGGAAACATATTGAAGGATCTCCGGATTTCGTAGTGATGTTTGTAGGCATTGAATCTGCACTCGTTGCCGCCCTCGACAAGAAGCCAGAAATTCTTGAAAATGCTTTGAAGAAAAAAGTGCTCCTTACTTCGCCCGGAACACTTATTGCACTCCTTCAAGCGGCAGCGTTTGGCTGGCGCCAAGAAGCAATGGCTGAAAACGTAAAGGAAATTGCAAAAGAAGGCCAGCAATTGTTTGACCGACTTCACAAATTTAGAGACTACTTTGCGAAAGTAGGTGCAAGCCTCAACCAGGCAAACAAATCGTATAACGACGCTGTTGGCTCATATACAACGAGGCTTGAGACTTCTGCAACACGCCTAGCTGAGTTAGATTCTTCTGGCGGTAAAGAGATACCCCCAATCGAGCCTATCGATACTCAACCCCGATCGCTGGAGTAACCATCACTTTTTCGTTTTAGCATCGGCTCGAGCGGAGGCAGCGGCTTTTTTCTTGATGATTATTGGGTCTGTTTCAAAACATGCAACACCAAGCGCCTCTGACACCAGCATACTTGCGGCAACTGTTCCTTCGAAGGTCGTGTGCAACATGTCTTGTTGCAAGAACATGGCCTGACTTCCCGCCGGCCAAGTGTGATTGTGCAAAACAATTTCCTCGTCATGCATCACTTTTTCCCAAAGCCCGTTGACATCAATAATTGTCACGTTGTCATGCGCATCTCCCCAAGCATGGATTCGTGCATTCAATTTTTGCAACGTTTTTTCTGTAGGCACTTGGCTTGTTGAAAGCATTCTTCCGACAGCATCGCGAACGTTCGGTAAATTGCCGATGACCATCGGCACGTTTAGTTCGTCGAGCAAGCCAATCGCAAAATTCAATGTATCCATTCTGTACGCTGAAATATTTTCTGCTTCTGGTGGCGTTCCGTGTCCGAACCAAAACAAAAAATCAATCCCAACTATCAGCGACGGTTTGTGCGCTTTGATTTGCTTAATGTACGCAATTGCATTTTTTCTTGAGTTCTTAAAAAACAACAGGTCGCCAAAGAACGCTACTTCTTCATGCTCCGATGTAATAACACCTTCCATGATGTGTTGCATGTTGATGGGATATGCACCTAGATCGCCCTTGATTGGCGGGGTTGTTAGGCCAAACCCTGATGTTACGCTCGCCCCGGTTACAACAACACGTTTCAACACATCGCAAGGCTGTTCAGCGAAAACACCCACAACGAAAAACAAGGTGGCAATTATGGTTTTTACTGGTGCGTTTGTCGACATTGTTGAAAATTATAGGGATATTAGATGAATCTAATTGCATTTTGGGTTTAATAGCTTACTGTTCGTAAAAATGGGTTGAGTTCTTGAATGACTAGCCCTGAAAGTTCGCAAAATACTACATCAAATGACGGTATTACTATCTCTCCATAAGCGGTGTACACTGAGTGTATGTTTACAACAACCACTCTTATTTTTTCTAGCGTAATGTTTGTTGCATCTATTACACCAGAATCAAAACCATTTGAAGAGAACTACGCTGTTAATATTGAAATGTGGTGGCGAGAACTTCCGTTTATTGATCGGATTCACGCAGCTGCAGATGCTGGTTTTAAACACATAGAGTTTTGGCCGTGGCAAGGAAAAGATATTGACGCTATTGCAAACGCATGCGAAGAACGCGGTATCGAAGTTGCACAGTTCACTGCGTGGGGTTTTACACCTGGGTTGAACAATCCAAAGAACCACGAAAAGTTTGCTGAAGAGATAAAAAAAAGTTGTGCGATTGCAAAACGATTGAAATGCAAACGTATGACGGTTGTTGGCGGAAACGACCAGCCTGATATGACGCAAAAAGTAATGCATCAAAACATCATCGATGGTTTAACTTCCGTGAAGCCAATTGTTGAAGAAGCAGGCATCATGCTCATTCTTGAACCCATGAATATTCGCGTTGATCATAAGGGGCACTGTTTGTATGGCAGCGAAGATGCGGTTCGCATCTGTCGCGAAGTCGATTCGCCGATGATAAAAATTAACTGGGACCTGTACCATATGCAAATCAGCGAAGGCGATTTATGTGGCCGTTTGCGTGATGGTATTGATCAAATTGGGTACATCCAAGTTGCCGACCACCCTGGAAGGCATGAACCTGGAACTGGTGAAATTTATTACCCCCGTGTATATCAAGAACTCAAACAACTTGGTTACACCGGCCCAATCGGCCTGGAATGTTCGCCCGCCGATAGCGAGAAAAAAGCAATCCAACGCCTGCATCAACAAGAGTAGTTTTTAGCGATTAATTCCTCATAGACTTATTTTGCGCTAAAAATCTACTTTTTCGACGGTTATCCATGATGGAGTCAGACACCACTATGAAAAAAAGCGGGACCGACATGTTTGTCGGCCCCGCATACAGCCCTACCAAAGGTGTATATTTACATTGAAGCGAAAAGTGTTGATGCTTACTGGGCTTAATTCGCGTTTAACATTTTCCATTCATTCGCTGAGCTTATCCAATTGGCACGAGCAGATCGAAAAGCACTCACTTGCTCACGGTAATTTCTCACTTTTGCACGCAAGTCGAAAAGAGCTGTTTTAAAACTTTCAACTTCTTGTTTGTAACTGTCTAGTTCTGTATAAAATATTTCTTTGGCTTCGCTGATTGTTGCTAGATACGTCTGAAGGTCTTTATCTGTTTTATACGCAGCTTTTGCTGTCGCTAATGTGTTCAGGTACAGCCGACGTGAAGTGATGTAGCTAACTCTTGCTGCCTTATATGTTTGGTTAACGACAGGCCAGCCATTTCGAGCGGCTCGATACGCAGTTGCGCTATTCGCATAAAGAGGTTTGATTACGTAGTACTGTGATTTCCGTTCATTCAATGTTGCAAGAAGTTGCGATCGTTGCTGTTGGCGTTGGGCTTCAAGTGCTGCTGCTTGGTCTGCTGCAGCTTGGTCTGCTGCAGCTTGAGCATCTGCTTGCTCTTGCTGTGCAACTTCGCGGCGTGATGCTGCTTTCGCACAGGCTGTTTCAACACAACTTTTCATTTCTTTTAGACACTCGACGTGAAATGAATCAACGTCATTCCAAAGTGCTTTGCGTGCTTCGTTTGTCATTTCTGACCAGCCCTCTGTGTACATTGCTACGAACACATATGCGTCCCAAAGTGCAACACCGTTTACACGGTGATCTTTACCGTTTGCGTCAGTCCAGACTGCATCAAGTGTTGATTGAACTTGATCACGTTGAAACTCTCCTTGTGTATGAAACTCACTAAGACCTGATCCGTTGCTGTAGCGTGGAAATGTAACTGCGTATACTGGAATTTCGCCGTTTACCATTTGCATGCATTTTTCAACACGTTCTTCTAAACGTTTTGCGTCGTTGGCACCTGGATTGTACTCGTACACGTCAGGAAACAACCCAGTTTGTGCTTGAAGAAGTCGATCGATGGATGCAGTCGTGCTGTTTGTTTTACTGTGCGATTTCTTTGGGATGCCCCAGTAACCTATTTTTGCATTTGGACGAAGTGATTGTGCGTATTCAAGACCTTCGATATAAAAATCGATTGCTGTGTCCATAACTGCCTGATTACTTGAGTCAAGAACTGACCACCATTGACCCTCAAGGTCAAGGCAAAGAGGACCATCGTAATCCGCAGGAACGTTTGCATCCATCCAGAGACGAAATTTAT
>NZFX01000036.1 GCA_002689385.1 Phycisphaerae bacterium | reverse complement strand
TAGCCCTGTTAGCTCAGTTGGCAGAGCAGCTGACTCTTAATCAGCGGGTCGCAGGTTCGAGTCCTGCACAGGGCATTGCAGTGAGCAGTCATTACTAGAATAGAAATAAGATTGCAACTCCCGCGGTTGATAAGAGTGCGCCAATAATTCCATTTTTTGTAACTGCCTCTTTTTCAAATATTCTTGAGAATGGAATTATTAATATTGGTGATATTCCCATGAGTGTAGCGGCAACACCGGCATTAATATTTTTTACTGAAATTAAACCAAGCCAGACGCCAAGGACGGGTCCAAATATCGCACCTATAAAAATAAGAACCAGAGTTTTATTCAATCGGATATTTATTGCAGTGTGTGGTTTGGATCGAAAAACAAGATAGATCACAAGCATTAGTGTGGCGCCGATTCCGCCAAAACACATTCGAATATATGTTGCTGATAAGGGGGAGACTTCTGTAATAGGAATTGAGTGGGCGGGCAATTCGCCTCCTTGCATCCCAATCTTAGCTAGAACAAGTCCTAAGGCTTGTCCGATTGCTCCAAGAAAAGCAAAAACTATTCCTCGGTAAAGATTTGGATATGTTTTGTGAACAATGTTCGCTTTTGTAGGCACAACAGCAATTCCAATACCTATTATTGTGAGTACCATTCCAAGTACATCTGTTGCATCAAGCGTTTCTCCTAGAACCAGCAGAGCGAGAATAGCAGTCAGCGCAGGGGTGATACTAATAGTTAGAGTGCTTAGTCTAGGTCCAGCATCTATCAGTGCTCGATAGAGAAACTGATCGCCGATAGCCAATCCTATTAGCCCCGATAGGGCAAGGGCATAAAGAGACGATGGACTGACCTGAGGCCAAAATGTATCCGAATTTAATTTTACTAATAAGAGAAGAATTGCGATTGCAATCCAGATTCTTATTGCATTAACTATTGTTGCGCCAACATGACGACCGGCTGATGCAAGAACGAGGGCCGTAACGACCCAACAAGATGCTGCTGCAAGTGCAGCTATTTCGCCTACATATTCCATGACATATAAGGTACTAACTTAATCTACTCTTTATGGTTTTGGTCGAGTAAAGGTTAGCTGTGAATCCTCACTTCTACTAGAATCAAAGGTATAGCCACCAATATTAAATTTTTGCAGCGCTTCGATTGACTTCGGTTTCTCCATTGAAATCCATCGTGCCATTAATCCTCGAGCCTTTTTCGCATGAAATGAGATGAATCGAGTCTTTCCTTTTGATTTTTCAAGAAAATTAACATCGACTACGTTTACATCAAGTGATTGCGTGTCGAGTGCTTTTACATATTCTAGGCTTGCAAGATTTAGTAAAATGCTTGCCTTGGTTTCTTTAATATCTTTTTTGAGCAACTTTGTTATCGAATCTCCCCAGAATTCATAGAGATTTGAACCGGCATCTGTTTTCAGTGCTGTCCCCATTTCTAGGCGGTATGGCTCTATCCTATCTAGCGGTCTAAGTAAACCATAGAGACCACTTAGAATTCTAATGTGCTTTTGCGACCAATTTAATGATCGCTTGTCCATCGACCAAGCCTCAAAACCTTGATATACATGGCCACGAAAGCATATTGCTGCAGGTCCGCTAGCATTGTTTGATTTGCCGAATGACTTCCATCTTTCAGTATTAAGATCAGACAGTTTTTTTGATATTTTCATCAATGACGACATTTTCTTCGATGAATATGTCTGCATTATTTTGGCAAGCGAATTCGACTTAGCTTTAAATCGACATGTTGTAGCTTCGATGTTCCTGCTGCATTCATTCATATCAAGGGTTTTTGCAGGGGAAAGTATTGCGATTACATTGGTCATATGTGCAAGATAATGATATTCACTAAATATATGAGGTATGTTGTAAAAATATATACAATTATTAATATAATTTGAACGCACTACTTTATAAGGAGTTAGAAGTGAATATTTTGATTGTCCGATTTAATTTGGAAGGTTTGACTCACGATGAATTCGTATCATCCACTGACGATGCTGCTCCTCACTGGGCAGCTATTGAGGGCTTGATTTCCAAGCATTGGATTGCAAACGAAGAGACAAACACATATGGCGGGGTGTATTTGTTTGAAAATGAAGAATCAATGTTGAATTACAAAGCGTCACCATTATGCGATCAGTTGCTTGCAACACCTGCTTTTATAAACTTTGAGATTACGGATTACCATTTGCTTGAAAGTCCGTCAAAAGTAACTCGTGCAATTTAGAATTACTTCATACTAGAGTCCCCCTATGAAATTATTTTTTACTGGAGCTACTGGTTTAGTGGGAACTCGACTAGTAAATTTTTTTATAAATAGAGGATATGACATATGCTTAGTTACTCGTGATGCTATTAAAGCTCAGGCACATTTTCAGAGTATTGTTGATCAACATTCATTAGATATTATTGAGGCTGATATAACTTTTGAAGGAGATTGGCAAGAGGATGCGCAAGATTGCGATGCCATTTTGCATCTGGCTGGTGCAAATATCATGCAGCAACGATGGACGAAATCTTATAAAGAAGTTTTAAGGCAAAGTCGAATAGATTCAACACGTAACATTGCAGCTATCGCGCAAAATATGTTGGTTTGTGCAAGTGCAACAGGTTTCTATGGTAATCAGGCTGATGTTGAACTCACTGAAAAGAGTGTTCCTGGAACAGGTTTCCTTGCAGATTTAGCACAAGAATGGGAAGGTGCTGCCTTTGGTGCAAATTGTCAAGTGTGCTGTTTGCGCTTAGGCATAGTGTTAGATCCTAAAGGTGGGGCGCTTCAAAAAATGTCTCCTTTATTTAAATACTGCTTGGGTGGGGCTATTGGATCAGGCGATCAATTTTGGCCTTGGATTTCTTGGAGAGACCTTGGCCCTATTGTTGAACGTGTTATAACTGAGCGATGGGAAGGTCCAGTTAATGCCGTATCGACCCATCAAGTTTCCTGTTCTGAATTTACCGAAAAACTAGCTAAAGTATTTAACAGGCCCTCTTTTCTAAACATGCCACGTTTTTTGGCGAAGATTTTGCTTGGCGAGTCAAGTTCTGTGTTGCTCTCTAGCCAAAGAGTTCGCGCACAGGCACTGATAGATAAGGGGTACGAATTCAAGGATGCAATATTAGATGATGCCCTAGAAGAACTTTTTTCAGAGAATTGAAACCATCGTACGTCATCCTTAGTAGCTAAGTTGGCGTTCCTGTTCATGGAGTAGCTATTGATTTTGGTACTTGGGTAATCTAAATTAGACAGTGTCCGAGGACGAAGAAGTATAATTCTTATATGAAAATTGCACTAACAGGATCGTCCGGTTTTATTGGTTCAAGCATTGCAAAGAATGCTGTTGAGCAAGGTCATGAAATCATTGCGCTAGTACGAGATACAAGTAGACGAGATCACATAGAACCTTTTGTATCTGAATTTGTCATTGGAGAGCAGAATGAATTAGAAACTCTGCAATCTTTTATATCAGAGGCAGATGTCGTTATTCATAATAGTTTTGATTGGAAATCACTCAAGAACGAAAATCTACTTCTTCATCTGAGAAGTAATTTAGAGGGTTCAATTCAGTTATTAAAATTAAGTGAACAACGCCAATTTATATATATGAGTAGCATTGCAGTACATCACCATATGCATGATAAATGGAACGGTCTGATTGATGAATCACACCCAACTAGACCAGGATCGTTTTATGGCGCATGTAAAGCTTCAATCGAGGCACATCTCTGGGCGCAGGCAACGGAAGGTCAACGAGTTACAGCAATGAGGCCTTGTGCAGTTTATGGAATCGATCCAAATATTGAAAGAAGTATTGGCTATCCAATAATTCGAAAGCTAGAAGAAGGTGCATCTTTTACGAAACTTGGCGGGGGTAAGTTTGTGCATGTAGAGGATGTTGCGAAAGCGACAATTTCGGCAATGAACAATAGCAAAGCTTATTCTTCGGTTTATAACCTTGTTGACTGCTATGCGCGTTGGTCAGACTGGGCACAAATTGCATCTGAAGAATTGGGAATTAATGCAGAAATTGATTTTTCAAGTTCACAGCATCCAAATAATAATTTTGACACAAGTGATGTATCAAATGAACTTGGAATCGGTTTGAATCGAGGGTTCGAGGGCATACGTGCACAAATACGAGATATTATTGATTACTAATCCAATATTGCTGTTCAAGTATGTATCTGAATGTCGTTTCCTTGCCATATTTTCCTGCTTCCCAAAATAGGTCCAATACGCGATTCTATCGCATAAGAAGTGCACTAGTTTTTTGGGGGGCAGGTCAAAAACACAGCATATGTACCAGTTTTGTTTCAGAATATGCGGCATAACTGAAGGATTAGGGTGATTTGGTCATATTCGGGCGAAAACCTAACAAAAACCGTACAGCGGGGTGACACTATGTCGTCAGTTGCCTAGGCGATACTGCTCCTGTGCCAATGAGGACTCCTGTGGTGGGTGGTCTTCTAAGGCGGAATTGAAGACAGCGCCCACTAGGCGCTACAGGGCACTCAACTGCACCCCAAACAGGAGATCAAACAATGGTCATGCGAATTGAAGAAATGCAATCAAGTACATCCCCGCACCTTATGCTTACAGGGCACGACGAGCCTCGAAGCAAACCATCTCGAAGTTTTCGAAGAAATGGGCAGACTAGGATTGCGCATACTGGCCAAGACTGCACCCAGCGCACGAATTCTGTAATGGCATCGATACTGTTGCGTGAGCGGCTTGTGGCATCGAGACTTGAAGAACGCAGGCAGTTGCGAGGCGCGCAACTCAGGCGAACATCGGAAATGACTTCTGCTTTTTCGATTGACCTAGATGATCAGTTGCTCACTGGTGACCTTGATCAAGATATTACGATTCTCGATATCGTTGCATAAGCAAAATAGCATAGTCCTTTCTACTTTCGTACACTACTGTGTTGATGGAAAGAAACGCAGAGAAAAGACCGCATGAGCGACTTGATTGGGTCAAAAAAGCAGAAGAGAAACTGCCTTCAGCAATTTTAGATCGTTTTTCTGCATTGCTAAACAAAAGGGATTACGAAGCTTCCCTGCGAAGTTTTGGTGTTGCCAAGCCAGTTACGTTTCGACCAAATATACTTCGCGCAACAGAAGAAGAAGTGCTACAAGATGTTGCACAAAATGGGATGCGATCAACGCCAGTCCCATGGTGCCCTCTCTGCCACCATCTGACTAAAGGCACTATTCGCGAACTTCAAGCATTGCAATCAGCACAATCCGACGGGCTCTACATTCAAGCAGCATCGAGCATGCTTGCTGGACATGCCTTGCAAGTGGAACCAGGCATGCGCGTGCTTGATATGTGCGCGGCTCCAGGAAGTAAAACATCACAAATTGCAGGGCTGATGCACAATAGGGGAATGCTTATTGCCAATGACAGAAGCCGTAAACGCTTCTATCGATTGCGAGAAATTGTACAACGGCAAGGGGCAACGAATGTTGAAGTGCTCTGTGGACCCGGCGAACGACTTGGGCAAACCCATGCGAATTGTTTCGATCGCGTTCTTGTTGATGCTCCTTGCAGTGGCGAAGGTCGAATTCGACTGGAAAAACCAATACGAATAGCAAGATGGAATATGCAAGAGATTCGTTGTCTTGCACGATTACAAGAACAACTTCTTATTGCTGCGCTTCGATGTGTGCGTGTGGGTGGCATGGTTGTTTATTCAACATGCACATTTGCACCAGAGGAAAACGAATTCGTGCTCAACAAAGTATTACGTAAAAAAAATATTGAGGCAAAACTCGTCCCGATGCCAGAATCACTCTTGCCGCCAAGTACGATGGCACCGATTACAAATTGGCTAGGCAAAGAATGCACTCAAGATGTTTCTTCTGCAGTGCGAATAATCCCCGACGCAACAACTACCGGGTTCTTTATCGCTTGTATTGAGCGAGTATCGTAAAAAAATTACGAATAGAGTTTCGCGGTTTTAGAAGCCAACTTAGCAACCCGCGTGGCGAGTTCTGCAGGTTGAATAACTTTGCAAGAGGGGCCCATTGACAATATCCACCACACAATTTCATCAAGACCAGAAACTGTACATGTAAATGTGCATGAATCATCTTCGTGCCATTTGATTTCTTGCGTACTGTGCCACCGTGTGTCACTTACAGTTTGTGAGAAAGGAGATTCAAAGCGCAATTCGATATCGTAATCGACATCGCCACGAATCATGTTCCATGCGTTGCCTAGATGTTTATCAAGGTTGAATTCATGAGGCACCTCGTAGCTTTGATTTGTAGGTTCAATTGCATCAAATCGATTTAACTTTAAGGTTCGAATTGCATCACGTGTTTCATGGAATCCAACTACGTACCAAGCACGAGTGCCGAAGAAGAGTGCGAATGGGTGAAACATAAATGTCTCATCACTTGCACCAGAAGAAGTACTGTCGTACTTGCATTTTAGAACTGACCGAGAAAGCAACGCGTTTTGCACTTTGTCATATACATCCTCGTACCCTTCGCCGTCCATTGTTGCAGTCGTTCGAAGCTCCATTGTCTGCAGTCGTTCAGTAAGTTCCTCGCGCGCGTCGAATGGAAGTTGCGAAACGATTTTGTTCATCGCCATAGAGGCAGGTCGAATAAAAGGAATCGAACCGTTATCCGCCATTGCTTCGCAAAGTGCTGCGATGGCAAGCGCTTCTTCAAATGTAAGCCGAACAGGTGGCATAAAGAATGCGCCATTTATGTGGTAGCCCTTGACCCTGTCATGTTGGATCGGAATTCCCGCTTCTTTAATTTGCGCAATGTCCCGATAGATGTTTCGCTCGGTCGTTTCACATTGCTGCGCGAGTGATTTTGCCGTCCAGCCAATCTGTGCTTGCACGAGTGAAATTATTTCGAGAAGACGGTGTACCCTTGTGTATTTCATTGACATACCGATAGATTACTCGCAAGCGAGCATTGTTGCATTTTTCGAACAAAAAGAATGTTGCAGCGTTTTCTACTGAGATAGAAGCGACAAACAAAATCATTCAATTGTTTGACGATATTGGTTTGAGCATTTCAAAAGAATTGTTACAGTCCGTTCCATGCGCAGTCTCATGTGGCTGGCGGACTCCAGAGGAATGTCAATCTTTTGTAAAGAGCCAACTGAAGGAAAAAGAGCGTAAAGATACGAACAAATGACAGGTGACCTTTACGCATGTGCATCCTTGCGTGTATCTTAGTGGGCGTGCCGAACACAGAGCTTGAATCTTTTGCCCTTTCAAATCTATCATCAGGAGTTCATTGTTTAGTTTCTGATAATGGATGGAAAACCATACACGCTTCTACAATGGCATATTCAATCCTCGGTTTGCGAGGAACGCAACTTGTGGACGCACCTGCCGTTTGGGTTGACCGAATACACCCTTCGGATGTCGATGCGATTCAGGCAGCGCTGGATTCCTTAGGAGATGAAGAGCGAAGCATAACGTACCGATTTCGAGACGCAAATGAACGGTATAGGTGGATTAGTTTTCGTTGTAAAAAAAACTCTGACGAAACGATAGTCGGATTCGTTTCAGATGCAACGCGAGCACGAACACTTGAATATTCCAACCGGATTCATTTAGCAGGAAGAGAAGCGTTGGCAACGCTGCTCGATAAAAGTGACCTTGTGGATTCAATTAATTGTTTTCTTCAAATCATTGGAGAAGCTATAGTCGTTGACCGAGCACGACTTGTTCGTTTTCGCACGGACGGCAAAGCATTCATCACTCACGAATGGAGTAAAAATCAAGATACGAAGAGGCTGGAGTTGCCCTCTCTCATCCCCAATAAAGCTGCGCAATGGTGGAAAGAACAACTAAGACAGCACAATTTTATAGCAATACAAAGTTGTAAAAATGATTCTTTTCCAGATGAAGTTGTAGAGGCACTAAAAGCATGTGCTGCAGGTGCAGTCATGGCGGTTCCTGCAACTATTTACGGAACGGTTGAGGGTTTCGTTTGCTTTGAAGTTTCTGGCGACCGGTCATGGCTTCCAATGGAAATAGAAGAAGCAATACACGTGGTGAATGGATACGCTCGTTCAGTTGAGCGTCGCATTGATGACAGAAACCAAATTGCAGCGGAATTTAATCTTCGACGTTCGGAAGAAAAATATAGACAGTTGACATCACACTCACCTGTGATACTTTTTGGTATCGATGCAGATGGGACCTTTACATTAAGCGAAGGTTTAGGACTAGAAAGCATGGGGGCTGGAGCGGGGGACGTCGTTGGAAAAAGCGTGTACCAGGTGTACAGGAACTTCCCAGATATTCTTGAACAAGTAAATGCCGCACTCGCAGGTTCCGAGTCGCATGGCATCACGCATATTGGTGACAATTGTTTTGAGGTTTGGTTTACGCCAGTTTGGGATGAGGAACGCATGGTAGTTGGACTGTCAGGCGTGGCTGTCGATATTACAAGACGAAGTAAACTTGAACAGCAACAGTCAATCATGATGAGTGAACTCGATCATCGTGTTAAAAATAATATCGCAGCGGTTATGTCGCTTGTATCATTGTCACAGCAGGGAGCAACGTCGATAGAGGATTTTGCAAAATCACTTGATGGTCGATTACATGCGTTAGCCGTTGCACATTCTACTCTTGCTAAATCCCATTGGAATGGTGCTTGTATGCGGGACATCCTCGCTCTGACCCTTCAACCTTATATGTCTGGTTCAGTTTCTCGTATTCAGTTTGAGGGCCCCGATCTGGAATTGCCGGGTTTGCTCGCTCGCCCGATGTGTATGGTCATTCACGAGCTTGCAACGAATGCGGTGAAATATGGCTCTCTATCTAACGATGTTGGTTCGGTAGTGGTTACAACGGAGTTGATGTCCGACAATGCGTTGCGACTCTCTTGGGTCGAGTCTGATGGACCTAAAATACGGGTCGAACAAGTCCAGGGCACAGGAACTTCACTTCTTGAAGGGCTTGTTGATCATGAGATGCATGGAACTATCGCATTGCAATTCAAAGAAGATGGGGTAGTTTGTGAAATCAATGTACCACTTACTGTTGAAGAGTAGCTACCTTCGCTACAATGCCTCAAATGTCAATGCCCTGCCCAGAAAAATGCAACGTACTCCTTATAGGTGGTGGTGGTCGTGAGCACGCGTTAGCGTGGAAAATATACCAATCCCCAAAACTCGGAATGCTTTACGCAACCGATTGTTCAAACGGTGGTATTGCTTCGATTGCAAAACCTTGTGATAAACAGTGGGATCCAACAGAAATATTTTTCCTTGGTCGATGGTGTGACCAACACGACATTAATTTAATTGTAGTAGGCCCAGAAATACCGTTGACTGAAGGAATTTCAGATGAGTTGACTACCGAAACTCGCAAAGTCTTTGGTCCAAGCAAAGCAGGCGCAAAAATTGAAGGCGATAAAGCATACGCAAAAGAGTTAATGTTGCAGGCGTCTATTCCAACGGCAGATTCTCGCGCGTTTTCTGAGATTGATGCTGCTAGAAGTTATTTGCTTCGTGGTCTTGATCAAGAATTTGAAGCTGAGGATAAAAAAGAGTTTGCTGAAGAAGTTGAATCTTTTATGGAATGGTGTGAACTTCGGGACAAGAAAAAACAGTTTGTTTTTACAGACGAACTTCGAGAATTTCTTCATACACGGGAAGAACCATGTGTAGTGAAAGCAAGCGGTCTCGCTGCAGGAAAAGGTGTAATCGTTTGCAAAACAATCGGAGAAGCGCTCTCAGCAGTTGATTTGGTTATGAAAGACCGTGCATTTGGCGATGCTGGAGATACGATTCTTATTGAAGAATTCATACAAGGGCAGGAGGTCAGTGTCCTCGCGCTTGTCGATGGAGGAACGATTTGGGTTCTTGATCTTTGCCAAGACCATAAACAAGTTGGCGAAGGTGATGTCGGTCCAAACACAGGTGGAATGGGGGCCTATTGCCCAGCACCAATATTGAATGAAGAGATGGCTGCATTTGTTGAACGCGAAATTCTTGTCCCCGCTGTTGATGCGATGCGAAGGGATGGCATTGAATACCGAGGCGTGTTGTACGCTGGAATTATGCTTACGCCTGGTGGTCCGAAAGTTCTTGAATTTAACTGCCGTTTTGGTGACCCAGAAACACAGCCCTTGATGACTCGGTTTAAGGGAGATTTGGTTGATGTGCTTTGGCGCACTGCAGTTGGCGAACTTGATGGCGCGGAGATTTCATTTGATGATACCGTTGCAAATTGTGTCGTCATGTGCAGCGAAGGGTACCCAGGAGACTACAAAAAAAACCTTGCTATTTCAGGAATAGAAGATGCTGAATCCGAAGATGGCATTGTTGTCTTTCATGCGGGAACTGATTGTTCGACAGGCAAACTCAAAACGTCTGGCGGTAGGGTTCTAGGCGTTACTGCAGTTGCGACTAATCTAGAAGATGCTCGCGACAAAGCAAATGCAGCTTGCGATAAAATTACTTTCCCTGGTGCGTTTTGGCGAAGTGATATCGGTTGTCGTTGACGTCAACTGTTTTTTCTTAGCACGGTGATTTCATCACGCAACATAGCCGCTTTTTCAAACTGTAAGTTATCTGCAGCTTCAAGCATTTCGTTTTCTAAAATCTCGACACGTTCTTCAATATCAAACTCTTCTGCACTACCATCTGCATGAAATGCTTCCCTCGCGGTTTGTCTTGCGGATAATTCATTTTCAATTCCTCTTCGGATTGCCTTGGTTATGGATTTTGGCGTAATGTTGTGCTCTTCGTTGTACGCTTTTTGCATATCGCGTCTACGTTGTGTTTCGTCAATTGCAACTTGCATCTGAGGGGTAATTTTATCCCCGTACAAAAATACGCGGGCATTGACATGCCTTGCTGCACGGCCAATTGTTTGGATGAGACTAGTTTCACTACGAAGAAAACCCGCTTTGTCTGCATCGAGGATACACACGAGGGATACTTCTGGTAAATCTAAACCTTCACGAAGCAGATTGACTCCAATGAGTACATCGAAGTTTCCTTCGCGGAGTTCTCGGAGTATTTCAATTCGCTCAAGGGTTTGAATATCGCTGTGCAAATATTTGGCTCGTAAATCAGATTTAGAAATATACTCAGAAAGATCTTCCGCCATTTTTTTAGTGAGCACTGTGACGATAACTCGTTCGCCCCTTGCTACGCAGATTCTAGCTTCTTCGATAAGGTCAGAAACTTGGTTAGAAGCAGGCCGAACCTCGATTTTTGGGTCAAGCAAACCAGTTGGCCGAATGATTTGTTGCGCAACTATGCCATCGGATTTTTCGAGTTCGTACTGGCCAGGCGTCGCCGAAACATACACAGTTTGAGGAATAATATCTTCGAATTCGTCAAAGGTGAGCGGCCGATTATCGAGTGTGCTTGGCAACCGGAATCCATGTTCAACGAGCGTTCGTTTTCTTGCTTGATCACCGTTGTACATGGCCCGAATTTGAGGCAGGGTAACGTGTGATTCATCTATAAACAGCAACCAGTCATTAGGGTCATGATTTGGAATATGCCGGAAGTAATCCAATAAACAAAACGGCCTGCTTCCTTGGGGCCTGTCTTCTAAATGCCTTGCATAATTCTCAATACCACCGCAATAGCCTATCTCTTCAATCATTTCTAAGTCGTATCGCGTTCGCGCGATGATTCGCTGCGCTTCTAGCAGTTTGCCTTCATTTTTAAGACGAATGACATGCATTTTTAACTCTTCACCGATGGCTTTGCAAGCTCTGTTTAAGCCAGCTTGTGGCATAACGTAGTGCACTGCTGGAAAAATGAAAACATCCGTTTCTTGTGCAAGTGTTTCGCCAGAAACAGGGTGTATCAGCTCGATGCGCTCGACTTCGTCTCCGAAAAACTCAAGGCGGATGCCGAATTTTTCATACGCTGGGAATAGTTCAAGCACATCACCACGCACTCGAAATGAACCACGTTCAAATTCGATGTCGTTCCGCTTATATTGCATCTCCGTGAGCTCAAGAAGTAATTCACGACGGTTCACAATTTGCCCGACCGCAATACCGACAATTCTATTTTGATATGAGTCTGGTGAACCTAGGCCATAGATACAACTAACAGAAGAGACAATGATGACATCATCTCGTGAAATCAAACTGCTGGTTGCCTTAAGGCGAAGACGATCTAAATCATCGTTTCGCGCAGCATCTTTTTCAATGTAGATATCGCGTTGCGGTATGTACGCTTCTGGCTGGTAGTAATCGTAATAGCTGACAAAGTAAGAAACAGCATTGTTTGGAAAGAGCAGTCGCATTTCTTCGAATAATTGCGCTGCAAGTGTTTTGTTGTGGCTCAATATGAGTGTGGGTTTGTTTGTTTCTGCAATAACATTCGCCATGGTGAATGTTTTGCCTGTGCCTGTTGCGCCGAGTAATGTTCTGTAACGCGCACCCTCATCTATCCAAGAAGATAGTTGTTTGATTGTTTGTGGTTGGTCGCCTTTTGGTTCGAAGTCGCTAACAAGTTGGAACATGGTTGTTACGCAGGGTATTTCCCGTCATACGTCGCCTGATCCATGAGCCCATCGCCTGCATTTGCATCTTCAACCCGTAGTTTCAATAGCCAGCCACTTTTAAATGGATCGCTGTTAAGAAGCGATGGGTCATCTGAGACTCCTTCGTTGATTTCTATAATTTCACCAGCGAAAGCGGTCATCACGTCACTTGTTGTCTTTACGGATTCGACTTCTCCAGCAGAATCGCCGACACCAATTGCTGTGCCAACAGGCTGCATCTCGACATAGGTAATGTCGGTTAGTTCATTGGCGGCAAACTGGCTGATACCTATTGTGACAACATCGCCATCAAGGCGAAACCACTCGTGAGAATCAGAAAAGAGACATTCAGTTGGACTAGACATTCGGTACAAACTCCTTATTATTGTTGAGGGGGTATAGTACCGTTTCTTAGAAAACAATAATCCCCATTCAGGGGGAGTTACACAAACTTTTATGACTTTACAGCTTACTCTTGCCATTCAATCACTCAACCCCTTAATCGATGCGGGAAACCAAGATATTTTAGAAGTTCCTCGAGTTTCTGCTGAAACTCTGGATCTTCGTGGGGTCATGATTGACGCAAAACATCTCGCTGGCTGGGGTGTAGAATCATACGATTCTTTTAGGAATTGCGGTGATAAATCGAAGTCACCCTGTCTGCTCGTTCGGGATAACACGCCAATGGATTTGTTAGGCGCAAGCGAGGCCGCGCTCGAAAGAATACAACGCCTCTCAGTTGCTGCAAATCGTCTTGGGTGTAATGCAATCTCAATCACACCAATGTTTCCTGATGACAAAGAGTCCGCTGATAAGATTGTCAATAACCTTAGATCAGCGATGGCAGGTGTTGAGCGATTAGAACTCAATCTGCTTTTACAACCATGCGAGGGTCTTTCGTGTAATCCAGACGAACTAATTGAAATCATAAAACAAATTGGTGGTTTTCGAATTGGCGCACTTCCCACGTTTTCAGCAGCGGGAGCAACCGGCAACGGTATCGAAGCATTGCGAAAACTTGCACCATACGCTGGCGGAATTGTGGCTGATTTTCCAACAGGTCGTGGTAAAAAAAACATTGACCCTGTGGAAGGACTCCAGGCAGTTCGAGAAGTTGGGTATTCAAATACTATCGCACTGAACTACCTTGGCAAAGGTGACGCAATAAAAGAAATTAAAAAAGTCGTAAAAAAAATGCGAAAATGTTTAGAGGATAAGAAAAAGTAATGCAATCTATGCGCCGATTTGTTGTGACAATTGATGGTGCAGCAGGGACGGGCAAGTCTTCTGTTGCACAGGAATTGGCTAGGCGGTTAGGCACAGATTGCCTTGATACAGGAGCTATGTACCGCGCAATTGCAGTACTAGCAACGGATGAATCCATAGATCCAAATGATGGCCCATCGCTTGCTAAAGCAGTAGAAGAAAAGGGGATTCGATTCGATTGGAACTCCAATCCCCCAACAATTCTTCTCGGCGGTGAGGATGTTTCAAAACGAATTCGTGATCTCGATGTGAGTAGTATTGTTTCTCTTGTAGCGAAGCAACCAGAAGTCCGTACTGTTTTAGTCGAGCAACAGCAAAGAATTGGCAGAGAGCATCCACTTTTAGTCACCGAGGGCAGAGACCAGGGTTCAGTAGTATTCCCAGACGCAGCAGTACGTTTTTTTCTTGAAGCCAAGATGGACGAGCGGACAAAACGTCGTGTAAAACAGTTGCGTGAAGGGGGAGCGATGGTTGAAGATTCTCAGGTGCAACAAGATATTAAGGCACGTGACAAGATAGATTCTACAAGAGTGGATAGCCCACTTGCATGTCCCCATGGGGCAATCGTTATAGACACCTCGGACAAATCGATGATGGACGTTGTTGACTTGATGGAAGAATCCGTCAATTCATATTTGTCGAAATAATGTTTTCTCAATTCCAACTTAGAAGAAGAGCGCCAGGTTTAAGTGCCTACCGAATTTTGTTTTGGTGGACGTTTATGATTTCAGTCATGCGAGTGCTGTTCTATGTTATATATCGAATGCGATGTTCGGGTCATGAGTTAGTTCCACGAACGGGTCCGCTTATTATTGTCGCAAACCATCAATCAAATTTTGACCCACCAATCATAGGGGCAATAATGAATGACCGTCCATCAAAAGGGATTGCACGAAAAACATTACTTGATTCAAAACTTCTTGGTGCGTACATAAGTGCTTTTGGCGTTATCGCAATTAATCGTGGCGAAAGTGACATGGTTGCAATCCGTAAGGCGATTCAAGAACTTAAAGAAGGGCGTTGCGTTATGATTTTTCCAGAAGGTACGCGCACAAAAACAGGCGAGATGGGCGAGTTTCAGCGTGGCTTTTGGTTGCTAGTTAAAAAAAGCAAGGCGGCTGTTTTGCCTATTGGGATAGATGGCGCATTTGATGCGTACCCTACGGGCTCACGCCCAAAACTTCGTGGTTGGATTGAAGCCGCAGTAGGGGAACCAATTACGGCGGAAGAATTGTTAGTCAAGGGTGAAGAAGATGGTATAGCGTTTGTTCGGTCTAAAGTTGAAGCGCTTATGTTGCGTTGCAGAGAAAACATTTCTCAGAGACGGTCAAAATAATTGTGGAATTGATTCGCTGAACAGCTTGTAGGAAGCAATCATAACAAGCATTGCAAAAACCATTCGTATTGTTTTGCTTGGGAGAATATTGGTTAACTTTGCTCCAAGCCAACCACCAACGAGGGCGCCAGGAATAATCTGAATAGCGTGAACGAGTGCTTCAACGCCACTATTATCAGCATTTTGCAAAGAAACATCTTTTACTGTTGCGCCTACAATAGCAGTAACAAACATAATAGCTGAAGACGTTCCGATTGCTTGTTTAATCGGAAGATTGCAGAGTCTGTTCAGAAGGGGAACTTGAATTAACCCACCACCAATCCCGAGCAAGCCCGAAACTGTGCCAGTGATTCCACCGGTCAAGGCAAGCTTTGTGTTGTTTGCATGTCCATCGATCGAATTTTTCTTTGTTGCGCCCTTGGTTAAGCATGAGATTTGATCCCAAAGAACCCACACTAAAAAAAGTGCGAATCCAAATTCAAGCATCGCGCCATCTATTGAGTTACTGAACCAAGCGGCTACGCTTATAAAAAAGAGTGAGAGTGGCATTACACGCAAAGCGACATGCCAAGAAACGTTTTTATTTCTATGGTGCTTGGCCGCAGACGAAAATGCAACTGCAGGGTTCACAGACATGGCGACAGCTTGCGCAAGGTGAATGGTCATGTCAGGAATAAAAAACAACAGCGCCGGAATCATGATGACTGATCCGCCAATGCCGAGTAATCCTCCGAGTGTTCCAGCTAGAAGCCCAAGACCTACAAACAACATAAAATCCATCTTGCATATCTTACTCGATAAGAGAATAGGCTCATCAGTGCACTGCAATCGCTACTATTGTGAACTACCTTATATTTGTGGTATGTGACCCCTGGGGCAGACACCCAGGTCGAGCAGGGAACTGAGCACAAGAGTGTGTATGATGTGCCCAATGGAATTTTGGCATATTGTTGGCGATATAACGGTTCTTCTCAGTGTGGCGGTTCTCTTTGGCATCGTTGCAGAAAAACTAGGGTTCAGTGGCATCGTGGGGTACCTTATCGCAGGAACCCTCGTTGGACCATCGATGTTGGACTTCGTTAACTCTGATGAAAAAGTGGTTGTTTCAATTGCAGAAATTGGGGTCGCGCTGCTTCTGTTCACAATAGGCCTTGAAGTAAATGGGCAACGATTGAAGCAGTTACTTGGCAGGGGAATGGTCATAGGTGTTTCCCAAATTCTTGTAACAGGATTCTTTGGATACGCAGTAGCGAAACTATTTGGCGTTTCTACAGAATCGTCTTTGATAGTTGGGGCAATGGTTGCGTTGAGCTCAACAGCGGTTGTTTCAAGGGTATTGCAAGACAGGAGTGAACTCGATTCTCCACACGGCAGATTAACTTTTGGCGTGTTGCTCGTGCAGGACTTAGCAATCGTTCCGTTTATGCTTCTTGTTGCATTCTTACAAGAAACTCCCGAAGAGAGTGAACTTGTCGCGCAAGTTGGGGTTGCTGGCGCAAAACTAGTAGTGCTTTTTGTCATAATTTTTCTTGTTGGCCTGCTTGTTTTACCTCATTTTTTTGGTGCAGCTTTGATTCGTCGTTCAAGTGAGTTTCCCGTTATTCTTGGCATAGTTAGCGCGCTTGCATCAATGTGGCTTGCTGAGGAATTACAACTTTCACCAGCCCTTGGCGCGTTCATCGCTGGATTGATTTTGGCAGGAACACCGTTTGCTTCACAAATTCGCGGCGATATGGCACCTCTTCGGTATATTTTCTTGACGCTTTTCTTTGCTTGTACAGGCATGCTTGCAGATTTATCATGGTTGATTGAGTCGTACCATTGGCTGTGGACTGCAGGAGTTGTCACGGGGATTGTATTAGGCAAGACAGTGATTGTTTGGCTTGTCGCCATGTTGTGGAATCAGCCACGCCGCGTTTCAATCGCTGCAGGATTATGTCTCGCTCAGATAGGTGAGTTTAGTTTTGTGATTGGTGCTGAGGCAATAAGTGCGGGGCTACTTGACGAAAATCTGTTTCAGTTATTGATGACTTCGTCTTTGATTACACTTTTAGTTTCGCCATTTTTAATCAGCAAAGCACGACCGAGTGCAAAAATAATGGACGGAGTCCTTGGCGGTGTAGGCACCATTGAATCGACTGAAGAAATAAAATCAATTCAAAACCACGTTGTTGTCATAGGGTATGGTGTTGCTGGTCGCCGCGTGGTCGCAGACTTGCTTGAATCAGGCCAGCAAGTCCTCGTGGTTGATATGGGTCCTATCGGTGTGAACCAAGCGAAAAAAGATGGTGCTTTATCGTTACTTGGAAATGCGCAACGCCGGGACGTTCTCGAGCATGTGGGTTTAAGAACAGCGAAATTACTGGTTTGCACTTTGCCCGACCATCGCGCTTCTGCGCAAACTATTCAGCAGATACGGGCATTTGTATCCTCAATTCCAATCATTGCTCGAGCAAGGTACTCCATACATACATTGCATCTAAAAAAGGCAGGTGCAGACATTGTTGTTGACGAAGAAAAATGCGTTGGCGATTCAATTTCGAAAGAGTCATTGCAACAGATTGGTTTATAGACCAGGCGCAAAACCCCGTCGCATGGTGTTTTCGCAAATCGCACGAGGTTCAACAAATTGCAATAGGTAATCGCAACCGCCGGCTTTGGAACC
>NZFX01000035.1 GCA_002689385.1 Phycisphaerae bacterium | reverse complement strand
GTTATACAAACTCCGCATATGGTTTAGTAGAATCAGATTGCTGTGGAAGCTTTGGTTGTACGACAGATCTTTCGGCTCACGAAATTGGTCACAACTGGAATGCGGGTCATGTGAACAGTCCGTCGTATAACACGATGTACCCTTCAATTCAGTGTGCAAACCTTTTTGCTTCTTCATCTGTATCAACGATTACATCGTATGCAAATGCCGTAAACTGTCTTGCAAATGGCGATCCGCAAGGTGCTTGCTGCATTTCAGGAAACCAATGTCTAGATACATATGAATCAACTTGTCTCGCAGGAGGTGGAACATACCAAGGTGATAACACTTCTTGCGGTTCTGCCAATTGTGCAGATCCAATGGGTGCTTGTTGTGTGGATGGTTCATGCTTTGACTATACACAACCAGAATGCTCAGTCGCGGGTGGTTCGTATGCCGGTGATGGCACAGATTGCGGTTCTACCGGTTGTTCCCTAGGCGCTTGTTGCATTGGAATTGACTGTTCAGAAACGTTACTCGACAATTGTGCAGGAAGTTGGTACGGCGACAACACTACGTGTGCAGACACAAGTTGTGGCGCAGGTGCTGATCAGTTGAACTACGAGTTACGAACTTGGTCACAAGATAATGGTACCTCAATGGAAACATATGATTTGTACTTTCCAAGTTCTGACGCAAACTCAAAACTGGTTGCAGTTTTCGGCGAAGATGCTGACTTACTCCAACTTCGATCTTGGAGCAATGCAGACTTTGATGGTAGTGCTTCACTTGTAGCGTTACATCAATCGGTGTACGGCGCAGACGGTCCTCATGATCGTCAACTTGACGCACCATTTGGCGATGATCTTGTATACGATTCGTATGTGACTGTTGGCGCTGATGATTCAGCAGTTGGCGAACCACTCTTCCTCGGTTTTGACTCCGCTGGTTTCAATAGTTCTGCAGGTGTTGAGATGGATAACGGTATTTGGTTTGTGATTCCTGATGATCCTTCAGCATCACTCGGTGCAGGTACTGCTCTTGGGCACAGAATGCTCAGTGTTTCAGTTGAAGCTGGTCAAGGTATTGAAATGTTGACGAACGTTCAATGGTTTGACGGAGCTGGAGTTGTCCATGAAACACGCAATATTTACTGGAACAACCTCGGTCTTGGTGGCGGTGGCAACGATTGCCCAACTGACATCGACGGCAGTGATGCCACTGACGTTGGCGATCTTCTTGCAATGATTGCTGATTGGGGACCATGCAGCGGTTGTGCTGGTGATCTAGATGGAAACGGTTCTGTAGACGTGACCGATCTCTTGACGGCAATCGGTGCTTGGGGACCTTGCAGTGAACCCGAAACATTTAATGTCACAGCGGGTGGTGGTGCATTTACACCAAGTGTGTTAGATGTACGTCGTGGAGACACAATCATATGGACGAGAACTGGAGGTAACCATACGGTTACTTCTGGCGATGATTGCATGGCTAATGGACTTTTTGACGCACCCCTTGATAGCAGCGACCCTGTATTTACATGGGTTGTTCCAAGCGATGCGCCTGCAAGTATTCCATACTTCTGCGAACCACATTGCAGTTTTGGTATGATTGGTGATATTAACGTTATTGATTAATCTTTTCAACTGATATTGATTTGAAAAGACCCTCGCCTGAAAGCGAGGGTCTTTTTTCTGTTTTTCTGTTTTTCTGATTTCATGTGGAGTTATTATTCTGTCGGAATATACCCTACTTAGATGGCATTTGTACTATTGATTGGCGTACTTGGTGCGACATTTGTACTTTTACTCTTCAATAGAAACAATTTTAAAATCAGTGCGGCCAGCGGGTAAATTTACACCAACAGTATCGCCAACGCGAGCTTTTAATATTGACATGCCAAGCTCTGAATTCGATGTGACTTCCATGTACTCCAAGTCAAATCGACCAGAAGATTCACCAACAAGCATGTACAAACCTTCTTGTTCAGTCGTAAGATTTTTTAGCTTAACGGTCGTCCCAAGAAAAACGACACCGTCTGGAACATGTTCAGTATCTGCTACTGTGGCTTCAGACAAACGTTTTTCGATGTCTTTAATCTTACGTTCATTATGCGCTTGGTCGTCTTTTGCGGCGTGGTAGTCAGCATTTTCTTTTAGATCACCAAGTTCTCTCGCAGTACCTATGCGCGTGGAAATCACTGGTCGCTCTGCAATCAATGCTTGAAGTTCTTCATTGAGTTTTTCGTGTTCTGCTTCTGTTAGATAATCCATAGGTGAATAATACCATTTTCATTAACATTTATTCTTGGTAAAAAGATGTAGTATTAAAATCGTTACAATACTGTCAGAGTACTTTCCAGTGTCAACTAATATCATTACAACATCATCTGAAAAGAGCAAGTCCATGAGTGATCCTAATACAGTTATTATCTTTTCGGATGGCCCTCTGACAAATGATTTTTCTTCTCTATCTGATAAGAGGCCAGTTGTTACACTGCCTATTCAGACAGCAGAAACGCCATTTGCAGAAGTAGCAACGACTATTGCAACTGGTGTGAATGCTATGCACCACGGGATTGTCACACCTGTTGAGTTAGATGAAAATACACTCGATTTCCGGTTTGTAGATTCATCAGATTGGGCGTTTCCTGCATTTTGGTCACAGGGCATACGGTCAGCGCTTTTTGGCTGGCCTGCTACTGCAGGTGATTCTGATGCGGTTTGTAATTGCACACCACGTTTTATACGTGAAATTCTTCTAAACGATGAGCCTGATTTAAGAGATTTGTTAGTTGCTCTTCCAAAATCAATGGAACTACCGTCTCTGGACTCTGCAGCAGAATGGCGCTTGAAAATGCAATTGAAAAAAATTGCTTTGGCAGACTTGTTTTTAGAAAACGAGTCTGCAGTTGATGTTGTTGCACTGGCATTAAAATGTCCGGATGAGCCATTGCCAGACGAATACAATGAGTTATTGCGAAACCAAATCGAAACATTTGTATCAAAAATTTCAATTGAGACTAATATTATTCTCATACAGCGCATCAGTATTCACAGAGATGGCAAGCAAGCGTATAAATATCTAGTGACATATCTTTTATCGGGTGATACCCAGGTTATTAAGTCCCCAAGACAATTTGATTTTGCTAATATTGGCGGTTCTATTTATTCACTTAATGGCCGTGTTTCTCCTCATGGAGTGGCGCAAAACCAATATGGTTTTTTGCCTTGCCTTAAGATGGAGGAATCACGTCCATTTCCAAATTTAGTTAATAGTGATCAAAAAAATTGGGACGCATTAATTAAAAAATTAATTTCTGAAAGGGACAATAAGTCAATAGACATCAGCAAAGCATTCTCTTTATTGATTACAAGGTTTGTTGCTCTATCTGATATTACTTACAAGTTAAATAGGTGGGATTACCTTCAAGAGTACAGCGATTATCTTATAGATCTTCGCGGTTATCCTCGTGATCATTGGCTAAAAATTTTATCCTTACAGCGTCAAAATAAAAAAGAAGAATTAAGTATTGCAATAGATAGGCTTGAACAGGGTTATTCATCTATACCAATAACGATGTTAGCTAAAAGCCTAGTTGCAATCGATCATGATTTGCCATCAGCAATTTCTATGCTACAGGGTATAGATGTTTCCGAAATAAAAATTTTGCAATCACTTGGTATATATGGAGTCCTTGCAATACGAGCAGGATTAATAGATCAAGGTATTCATGCTTTAGAGCGTGCAGTGGATTTTGATATGGCTTCAGGCGGCGAGCGCGTGATGCTTGCGTTGCAGTACTTTAATAATGAGGCAGACGAGAAAGCTCTTGAAGTACTGGGGGGCATTGGATTTTCAGGAGGGAAAATTGAGTGGAGAATTCTTAGGTTAAAAATTCTCATTCGCCTAGATGATTTAGATAAAGCGAGAAGCCTTGCCGATTCAATTTTAGAACAAGATCCAACTAATGAATTAGTGCCTAAACTTATGCCGAAGAGTTAAACAGTCGTACCGTAAGTTCTCGCAGGGTTGTGAGAGGATCATGTTGATCTATTTGCAAATTGTTATTTTTATCGAGTAGTGTTGGAATAGATTCTTCGAGCCATGATTTAATGAATCTTTTGCCCTCTCCATTACACTGATTCATCAAATCTTTTGTTAATTGATCTAATTCATTCTTTCTGGCTGAAATCCATTCGTATGCTGCTTCTTGATTATCTACATCGCTAATATAGATTTCTAATGGAGAACGAAGGCCAGTTCCACTTAAGAAAAGATAGATAGAGTCGTAAATATCCCCCTTGAATGTAATCTCTCGAATGGAGGGCAAATTGTCTATCTGTTTTTTAAAACGCTCACTTAGTTCATTAAATAATTTCATATCATAATAATTTAACTTTTGGAATTGTTCTTTTATTGAATCCCAATCTTTGCCACGTTGCTGTTTATATAAGCTGACTCTATATTTAGGTAGCTCATCAATGTTGTTAAGTGGTATAGAACATATGTGCGAAACATTTTGAATGGTCAAGCTCATTTCTTTTGTATCGCCATAGATAAAATTCAATTCATTTAATGATCGCACTATACGGTCATAGTCGCTGTCTGTTATATGAGCATTGCCATACAGGCCATGTCCCAGCAGAAACTTGCAAATACTATTTGAAGTGCATGGATGAGTTACATAATCTTCGAATTTTTTTGGAAAACGAGATGCATTTTTAATCTTCCAAAGTTTTTGAAAAGTTTCTCTATTTCCAAGAAAGCCAAATTCTGATTCAAGTCGCTCAAGGGGTTCTCGGAGCATTAGTACAATTTTCTGTTGAGCATATTTTTCTTTTGAATCACTGTCAAATATATCTCCGCAGTTAGAGTACATGTCATTTCCGGAATCATTCATAATGACATGTCGATATAGATAATTAGCAACAGGGGGTTTTTGCGCTCCTGACAAAATCATAAAAAGTGTAGTCCCGCCTGTTTTTGGAACATGAATTATTATTGGTGGCATTTTCATGAAAAGTTACTTAAAAATTATTTAATTTATTAAGATTAGGCGCCAATTATTTCAAGTTTTCCTTTAAGTTCATTAAAAATTTTATCTTGCGCACACATATTTTTGATGATAGACATTCGTTGAATGTACTCAGCCTTTATATCTTCAGGTCTTTTTCTTTGTCTTTCAGCCAGAATGCGTATTTGCTTGTCCATGTCTTGCTCGCCAACGCCTATGCGCAAATGTTCACACATAATCATTGTGATGGCTTGTGTGCGAAGCAAATCTTTTGCTTCCTCGATAATTTTTTCTTCTTCTTCAGGCCTCAAGGTTTCATTTGCTTTATTTTGTGCGATTCGATTCTGCTTAGCTCTTTGAATAGAAGCTTTAAGGATTGGTTCAGGTACATTGATATCTATTAAATTTTTTAGAGTTTCAAATAGTTGGTTTGTCATCATCAACTGATTCATCGCATCTTGATTATGTTTCAAAGATTCTTTAATTTGTGCTCGCAAAATGACCTCGTTTGGTGTTCCATAGTGTTCAAGGACTTTATCAACAGAGGCTATTTCGATTTTTTCAGCAGCATGGATATCAAAAACAAGTGTTCCCTTTTTTCCACGCCTTGATTTTTCGGGGTATGTATATGGTATTTTCGTTTGTAAAGTCAGTTTTTTAGATATATCTATTCCTACCAACTGTTCGAATAATCCTTCAAATGGCAGCTGGTCTATTAGCAATAGATTCCCGTGATCTCGAATCTCTATTTGGATATTTTTGCCTTCGAATAATGGATCTTCATCGCCGTCCATATAGAGTGAAGCTTGACCTGTAATTCGATCGCCAATGGTAAGAGGCCCATCAAGCGGTAAAGGATTGCCAAATTGCAATTTTTGTGAATGCAGCTCTTGGTCCACTAACTTGTCAGTGATTTCTTGCTCTATTGACTTTATTTGGATACCTTCGAATGAAGGCAATTGGTCCAATGGCATGACATCTCTATTCATTTTAAAAGTAAATGGCGCATCGATGTTAAATGTAGGTTTCGATGTGTCAACTAAAGGTAAAAACCCCCAGATGCTTGCTTTATCTATTCGCCGACTTGCTTCATCGAGGCAAATCTGTATTAGCAAATCGGACATTTGCTGTTCGGTATAGTCTAGTCCGCCCTTCTTTAATTTTTTGTATATTCTTTTGACTAACCGTTGTGGTACTTCAAAATCAATTTGAAGATTTTGAGGTTCTATTTCAGTAATGTTAATGTTGATGTCTTGTGGATCAATAGGTGAATTGACAGGTTGCATGTAAACGGCCTCTTTTAAACTAGCGCTAAAAACGTTAATACTTTTCATCGGCTATAATTTGTGAATGAGCCAACTATTTTATGATGAAAATGAGACAATAAAAACGGCTAAAGACCTGGCAAAAAAGGGTTTAAATAATAATGCTCGAGAGGTTATTCATTTTGGTTTGCAATGTTTTCCTGACTCGACACCGCTGCTAGGATTAAAAGCTCATGTTGCAACAGAAATGAGAGATTTTCAATCAGCGGTATCTGCCTTAAAAAAATTGCTTATGAGGAACTCCGATGACCCCAAGCTGCTGCTTGGTGCAGCTCAGGCATTTAGTCGATTAGGAGAACCGGATACCGCTTTGCAATATGTACAACAATATATTGATGTGTCACCTGCAGGCCTTAAGGTTCATGGTTTATATGCTTACGCAGATATTTATGAACGTAATAATAAGCCTGAAAAAACAATAGAAATCATAGAAAACCTTAACAATCAAGATGCAGATCAGTTGCAGTGGATATTTCTTAAGATTAGATCTTTGATTGCACTGAAGCAGTATGAAGCAGCTATTGACTTAGTGCTAAAATCTCGTGATCGGTTTGAAAATAATGCAGAGGATCAACATAATCCAGATACTAAATATGCAGTGTCTTTTTTTCTAAGTAAGGCTTATGATAAAATTGGAGAGTATGACAAAGCGTGGGCTGCTGCGGAGCACGCACATGCTTTGAATGATGCCATTTTTGACCTGAATGCCTATTGGGCAATGTTTGATAAAGTGGAAACATTTTTAACTAAAGAGATAGTCGATGCTCTTGCATCCGGTCCAAAAACAGAAATGGAGCCTTTATTTATTGTAGGTAATCCAAGAAGTGGCACAAGTCTTCTTGAGCAAATTCTTAGTATGCATACAGATGTGGTTAATGGTGGTGAGATGGGTATTAGTTGCTTGATGCAGTTTGATTTGCAACGCTTGACGGATTCTTTTCACGAATATCCAACGAGCCTTCTTGATATGAAGAATACTGAAGCAGAAGTTTTATCGAAATCATATCTTGATGCTGCACAAACTTTTTCGAATGGCGAAAAAATAGTTACCAATAAGTCATTAGCCTTGCACCTTCAATTAGGATTCTTATCAAAAGTTTTGCCGAGTTCTCGAGCCATCCTGCTACATCGTCATCCTTTAGATAATATCGTCTCTTGTTATACAACCAATATTATTGGATCTGGTCATCAATATGCGAATTCTATTGAAAGTTTAGCAAGAACATGGGTTACTAAACAGCGAATGACGGATGTTTGTAGAGATCGCTTGTCTATACCAATGTTAGATTTGCATTACGAATCATTAGTTTTGAATCAACGTGAAGAGACAGAGCGCATTTTGAAATTTTTAAACTTAGATTGGCAAGAAGATTGTATAGATTTTCATAAATCTACATATGTTGCGCGAACAATAAGTTATGACCAAGTAAATCAAAAAATGTATACATCTTCTCAGAATCGGTGGAAAAATTATGAGAAACATCTTGAGCCTATTATGGAAATGGTTCAAGACTATATATAGTTGTTATATTTAGTTGTTATATTAATCTTAGGGTGCATAAAACAAACATCCCCTGGCAAGAGCCAGGGGATGTTTTTAACTTATCTGTTTTAATCTCATTTCACATAAGCATGAAATGGTGATAATCAGATTGCTGTTTACTTGCGTCGACGGCCAGCAAGTCCTGCTAGACCGAGAAGTGCAAGTGCACCAGGCGCTGGAACAGCTGCTGGCACTGTGAATGATCCAGTTACCGATGAACCAGATGTAAATGCAAGTGAGTAATCACCATAAACAAATGCATCTGAACCGTCTGCTGGGGCCCAAGCCCATCCATCAGCCCAAGTGTCAGTCAATGTGATGCTGTAATCACCAGCGGCCAAATCTAGTTCAACCAAGAACGCATAACCAGCATCGCTGTCAGAACCACTCCAGTAGTAAAGCGCTTGTGAAACATAAGCATCACCAGACACAGTAGTTACACTCGCTGATGCAACCATATTTCCGTCTGAATCGCTAATTGTCCATCCTGCTTCTCCTGCATACTTATCATAATGAAATTGCATTAGTTCAGCAGATGCGGATGTAGCTACGAATGCTGTTGCAGCACCAGCTGCAGTAAGTATAAACTTATTCGTCATTGTAAAATCCTCTATTCTCTTCTCTGCTTGATCTCGACAAATCAAACATATTTTTAGTGAACTCCCACTAGTTGGTGTGTCGACACATGCCTAGCATTGACCAGTCTTTACGGCGTTGGTCATCCGTTTGTAAGGGGCAATTACTCAAATGAGTAAAACCATCCTGAGAAAGAACTAAATTATTCGAGGATCGGCTTGCGCCGTGAGTCTCTTCTCTCCTCGCCCCAAGTGATTTGCATCTAAATTAAACGCAAAAAACCCTGAGTTGGTGGAGGGGTCCAAGTAGACCCCAAACACCATATATGCAATATGCTTTATACAAAGAGTATTGTCAAGAGAAATACTGAATATTTTTAAATATATATCGAGATTCGTCTGATTGTTAAGTTGGGGTATTTGATGAGTAAATCCAATCTAATTATGGATAGAAGGTATGCTATGCATATGAAAATATTACTCATTACTGTTCTGAGCGTTCTTTTTGTTGGCTGTGTACCTCAAAAGGCGGAAACGCCAACCTGGCGTGGTTTTAAGAAGGAAACGCTCCCAGAGGGCTGGCATATGTCAGATGCAGGTGTACTTACACACACCAAGGGCGGGGGTGACATTGTGACAGAAAAAAAATACAAGGATTTTATTCTTACTCTCGATTGGAAGATTTCAAAAGGCGGTAACAGCGGTATTTTCTTCCACGTAAACGAAGAGCATGATCACGTATGGCTCGGTGGCCCCGAAATGCAAATACTCGACAACAAAGCACATGCCAACGGAATGAAACCTGAAACGAGCGCAGGCGCAAATTACGCCCTGCATGCACCTTGCTGCGATGTGACAAAACCAGTTGGTCAGTGGAACCATGCCAAACTTGTTGTCAATGGACCACACGTAGAACACTGGCTCAACGGAAAAAAACTTCTGTCGTATGAACTTTGGTCCGACGATTGGAAGGCTCGTGTTGCTGCAAGTAAGTTCAAGGACATGCCACCGTACGGGCTGGGTAAAACGGGCCATATCGCTCTCCAAGACCACGGCGATCTCGTCTCGTTCCGAAATATTTCCATTATCGAACTAAAGTAATTTTTGTATAAAATGGGGACAGTCCAAAGGGTACGATGTGCGAATGACTAGACCAATGACTATGTTTACTGGGCAATGGGCAGACCTTCGACTTGATGAGGTGGCTTCTTTTATTGCGGACTGTGGGTACGATGGCTTGGAACTTGCTTGTTGGGGCGATCACTTCGATGTGCACGCAACGCAAGAAGCACTTGCGAAGAAATGGGAGCAACTTACTGCGAACAGTTTGGAGTGCTACGCCATATCCAATCACCTTGTCGGTCAGGCCGTCTGCGATGAAATTGATGAACGCCACAAATCAATTTTGCCTGAAGCAGTCTGGGGAGACGGTAATCCAGAAGGCGTTCGCCAACGCGCTGCTGAAGAGATGAAACAGACTGCGCGTGCTGCAAAAGCATTCGGTGTTCCCGTTGTAAATGGATTTACGGGTTCCTCTATCTGGGGAAAGTTTTATTTCTTTCCGCCAACACCCGAAAGTACTATTGATGCGGGGTTTGATGATTTTCGCAATAGATGGCTTCCAATACTAGACGAGTTTGAAAAAAATGAAGTGAAGTTTGCACTTGAAGTGCACCCAGCAGAAATTGCGTACGACATTGCAACCGCGCAACGCGCACTCGAAGCAATCGATTTCCATCCTGCATTTGGTTTTAATTTTGACCCAAGCCACTTGCTCTGGCAAGGAATAGACCCAGCTACTTTTATTGATAAGTTCCCCGATCATATTTTCCACGTGCATGCAAAAGATGTTGCTTTGCGAACCAATGGGGAGCGAGGCATTCTCGGTTCGCATCTTCCCTTTGGAGACTCAGCCCGTGGCTGGGAATTTCGAAGTGTAGGCAGGGGTGATGTTGACTTTGATGACATCATCCGTGCACTGAACCGGATTGGATACGACGGTCCGCTCTCTGTTGAATGGGAAGATGAAGGCATGGACAGGCGACAAGGTGCGATGGAATCATTGGATTATTTACAATCAATGGATGTTGTGCCACCGTCCGGCGATGCCTTTGATTCCGCGTTTATGGAGCAAGCATGACAAAAATTCGCACAGCAATGGTTGGTGGCGGAATCGGTGGATTCATCGGCGAGATTCATCGCATGGCGATGCGACTCGATGACCGCTTTGAACTCATTGCTGGTGCGCTTTCTTCAGACGAAACTCGCGCAATGGAAAGCGCAAAAGACCTCGGCATACGAGGGTACCCAACATGGTTAGAACTTTTCGAAAAAGAACAAAGCAACATTGATTGCGTTGTTATTGTTACGCCCAACGATTCGCATGCTGAAATAGCAACGGCTGCACTTAGTGCTGGTTACCACGTCATGCTGGATAAACCCATGACGCGCACGTTAGAGGAGGCGATTGTTTTAGCTGAACTCGCACAGCAAACAGATTGTGTTTTTTCGATGACATACTCGTACACCGGCTATCCGATGGTGCGACAAATGCGCCAGCGAATTCTTGCAGGTGATATTGGTGCAGTAAGAACTGTTAGTGTCGACTACAGACAAGGCTGGCTTGCAGAACCAATCGAGAAAGAGGGCCAAAAACAAGCATCCTGGCGAACAGACCCAAAACAGTCTGGTGCGGGTGCGTTGGGTGACATCGGCAGTCACGCAGAACAGCTCGCACGTTTTACAACAGGGCTATCAATCAAGCAAGTTCGTGGAGATGTGCATTCACTTGTCAGAGGTCGAAAAGTGGATGACCACGCATGCGTGCAAGTAAAAATGGAACAAGGTGTTGTTGGCGATTTAGTTTGCTCTCAAGTGTGCACTGGCGAACGGAATCATGTTTCAGTTCGTGTTTGGGGCGAAAAAGGTACGCTTGCATGGTCACACGACGCCTGCGACGCACTGAAGTTTACTGCGCACGATGGTACGGAAACGATCAATTATTGCAATGCGAATCGAGCGCCGTCAGGACATCCCGCTGGTTTCGTAGAAGCATTTGCAAACATCTATAAAGACATGGCAGATAAAATGCAGGGCGTTGATGTGCAAATCATCGATGCAAAAGAGGGGCTTGCAAGCATGATGTGGATCGACGCCGTGTTACGAAGTCAAGAGACAAAGTCATGGTGCGAAGTTTAATTTTATTTCTGTTACTTGCAGGGTGCGCAACGCCAAAGACAATGCTTGTAATTTCAAAAACAGCAGGGTACCGACACGCTTCGATTGAGCGAGGCGTAAAAGCTGTGAAAACAATAGCACAGGATTTGAATTTTACCGTTCATGCTACTAAAGACACGTCGACACTCTGCACAGAAACGTACGATGTCGTTGTGTTTCTTAATACATCAGGTGCGATTTTAACTAGTGAAGAGCGCGATTGCTTGCGTTCATTTGTCGAAAGTGGTGGTGGCTTTATGGGAATTCATTCTGCAGCCGATACAGAGCACGATTGGCCGTGGTACGGCGAGACGCTTTTAGGGGCGTGGTTTGTTTCGCATCCTCCAGTTTCTCAAGAGACACTACAAGTGCTCGATAGAACCCATCCATCCACCGCACACCTCAACACGGAGTGGAATTGCACTGACGAATGGTATCGGTATGATCGTGTTCCGGAAAAAACCACTCTCTTGATGACTGTGCACGGCCACCCAATCGCTTGGTGTAAAGAAATTAAAAAAGGCAAATCGTTTTATACGGGTAGGGGGCACACAAAAGCGTGTTTTGCAGAAAAGGCCTTTATCGAGCACATAAAAGGTGGCATGGAATGGGTTGCTCAGTAGGGATTCTGGTAGAATGCCACGTTCCGCTTTTGTAAAGGCATTTTATGACAACAGATACACAACAACCTCTTTTATTTGATACATTCGGTTTAGACGAAGCAATTTTGCACGCCGTCAAAGAACTAGGCTACGAATCACCTTCACCAATTCAAGCAGAGTCGATTCCGCCATTACTTGAAGGTCGGGATATTCTTGGACAAGCGCAAACTGGTTCGGGGAAAACAGCTGCATTTGCATTGCCGCTTCTTTCAAATTTGAATCTGAAAAAACGAAGTCCACAAATTTTGGTGCTTGCGCCAACTCGCGAACTTGCGATTCAAGTTTCTGAAGCATTCCAAAAATACGCAGAGAAGTTGAATGGCTTTCATGTAGTGCCGATTTATGGTGGGCAAGATTACAGAGTGCAGTTTAGAGCGCTCGATCGTGGTGTGCATGTTGTTGTCGGCACGCCTGGTAGAGTTATGGACCACATGCGAAAGGGTTCAATCAATTTAGACAACTTGCAATGTTTAGTTCTTGATGAAGCGGATGAAATGTTGCGAATGGGTTTCATTGATGATGTCGAATGGGTGCTCGAACAGATCCCAACAGAGCATCAAACCGCGTTGTTTTCTGCAACCATGCCAAAACAGATTGCAAAAATTGCGAAAAAATATTTGAACGACCCTGCGTTGATTCAAATTAAAGATAAAAGCGCTACCGTTGAAACAGTTCGTCAAAGGTACTGGATGGTAAGCGGAATGCACAAACTTGATGCGCTTACTCGCATCCTTGAGGTTGAAGATACTGATGGTATTTTAGTTTTTGCACGAACAAAAATTATGACAACTCAACTTGCAGATCGACTCGAAGCACGGGGTTTTGCTGCACAAGCGTTAAATGGCGACATGCCACAAAACTTACGAGAAACGACAGTCAATAAATTGAAATCAGGCAAACTTGACATCCTTATTGCAACGGACGTTGCTGCGCGTGGTCTTGATGTTCCACGGATTAGCCATGTTATTAACTATGATGTGCCGTATGACGCTGAAACATACGTTCACCGCATTGGGCGAACGGCAAGGGCAGGTCGTGAAGGCGATGCAATTTTGTTTATATCGCCACGAGAAAAGCGCATGTTGCATTCAATTGAAAAAGCAACACGACAAAAAATCAAACGCATGGATTTGCCAAGCCATTCAATGGTAAACGAAGTTCGCGTTGAACGATTCAAGCAAAAGATCACTGACACTCTTGCAACTGGCGAACAAAAGGCATTCTTTGCAGAAATAGTAGAATCGTATTCGATAGAACACGATGTTCCACCAGTTGAAATCGCAGTTGCGCTTGCAAGTATGGCGCAAGGTGATTCACCGCTTGTTATAGATAAAGAGAAGGCTCGCCTTGAATTTAATGATGGTGGTGGCGACCGAGATCGGCGAGGACGCCGTGATCGAAAAGATCGTGGTGATCGTGGGGACCGAAGAGATCGAGGAAGTCGCGGCGAACGTTCAGACCGTAAAGATCGCAAAGATCGAAGCAAAAACAGTGATCCAGTAACACAAGGCATGGAACGATTCCATATTTCTGTTGGTAAAGCGCACGGTGTGAAGCCAGCGAGCATTGTGCAAGCAATTTCAGATGTTGCAGGGTTAACGGATAAAGACATTGGCCGCATAGAGTTACACGACCGATTTAGTTTTGTTGAGTTGCCATTTGGTATGCCTAAAGAGGTCTTTAACGACTTGAAAAAAACACAGGTATCGGGTGAAAAATTGGCGATTTCTATTGTCAAAGAATCTACATCGAAGCCAAAGTTCTCGAAAGGTAAGGGCAAAGGCAAGGGTAAAGGTAAGGGCGGGAAGAAAAAGCGTAGCTAGAAGTTGGTTTGCCTTTACAATGGGGGCATGACACAAAACACAAAAAGCAGTTCACCGTTTTTACTTCCAAGACTGTCAGTCATGATGTTCTTGCAGTTTGCTATCTGGGGAGCATGGTTGCCGATTTTGTATCCGTTCTTGCTTGGGTACCGTGAGTTTACGCTCACGGAAACGGGACTCTGTTTATCTGCAGGTGCTGTTGGTGCTATTTTCGGGCCGTTCATTGCAGGCCAACTTGCTGATCGTGTTATGTCAACAGAAAAACTGCTTGGGATAAGTCACCTAATTGGTGCTGTGCTTGTGTACATGCTTGGTACTTCAGACACCTTTATGCAGTTTGCAGTTCTTTCTGGTGTCTATGGTTTTGTTTATGCTCCGACAATTGCACTTACAAACTCTTTAGCTTTTCATCACCTTCCAAATCGCGATCGAGATTTCGGAAAAGTGCGTTTGTGGGGTACGGTTGGTTGGATTGTGGCGGGTATTGTTGTTGGTCAGTACCTTCGAATTTGGTCGACTCCCACAGGAATTCCGTTAGAGGAAATCGCAGCGGCGCAAAATGCTGGTCGAGCGGTGGCTTTTTCAATCAGCGCAGTCCTTGGAGTTATCATGGGCTTGTACTGTTTTGCATTGCCACACACGCCTCCTTCAAAGAACGCAGGTAGCAAACTTGCATGGTTTGAGACATTGCGCGAGATACGTATGCAACCGCTTGTTACGCTGTTTATCATTGCTGTTCCTGTTAGTATTATTCATCAGTTTTATTTTGTATTCACCAGTGATTTTGTGACGGGAATTCAAAATACAGCTGGCAGTGATGCTGCTAACACTTTTGCAAACGGTATTAATACGGTACTAGGTGTCGGCGGTGGTGGCTTAATGACTATTGGCCAAATGAGTGAGATTATTGTGCTCGCTTTTATGCCTATTCTTGCGGTTAAATTCAGCAAGAAAACGCTCTTATGCACGGGGCTTGTAGCATATGGGCTGCGGATGGCGATCTTTGCGTACCTCCCAACACTTGTTCCTGTTGTTGTTGGTGTTGCATTACATGGCATCTGCTTTGGTTGTTTCATTTTCGTTGCCTTTATGGTTGTTG
>NZFX01000034.1 GCA_002689385.1 Phycisphaerae bacterium | reverse complement strand
TTCTCTCTCGATTTCTTCCATGATCGCGCAGCGACCAAGCGATGTCTCGCACCATATCGTCATTCGTCGTAATAATACCGCCCTCACCACCAGTTGACATTATTTTATCTTGGCAAAACGAAAAAGCCGCAGCGTGCCCAAACGAGCCAACAAGTTGTCCGTTAATCGATGCTCCATGTGCCTGCGCACAATCTTCGATTACCTTAATCCCTTGCTTATTCGCCAATTCCATAATTGCGGGCATGTCAGCGGGCCAGCCCCCTAAATGCACGGGGATAATTCCCGTTGTTTTATTTGTTACTACTTTTTCAATTGTCTCTGCCGATATATTCCCAGAATCAAGTTCTACATCAGCAAATACAGGAACTGCTCCAACAGCAACAACTGCTGCAACTGAAGCTAAGAATGAACGAGGCGTCACAATCACCTCGTCGCCCATGTTAATTCCACAAGCCTTAAGTGCTAATTCCAGTGCAATCGTACCGTTTGACATGCATAGACCGTACTTTGCCCCGCACCAATCAGCAAATTCTTGTTCAAACAATTTCCCCTCTTTGCCTTGCCAATAATTTCCCCTGCCAGAAGCAAGCACTTTCTGCACAGCATCAAGTTCGTCATCTTCGTAGATGGGCCACGGTGGAATAACAAAACTCATGTTTTTTGTACCTTTGCTGGTACCCCAACAACAGTGACGCCATCTGAGATATCGCTTACAACTGCTGCACCGGCACCGACCATTACATTTTTACCAATAGTTACGCCGTGCTTTACAGAAGCGCCTATTCCTACCCAAGAACAATCGCCAATAATCACATTCCCGCCTAGGTGCGCCCCTGGTGAAATGTGTACACCGCTACCAAGAATACAATCGTGGTCAATGGTCGATGCTGTGTTTAAAATACAACCGTTGCCAATCACCGTGTATGGATTTACAGCTACATTTGCAAACACAACCGACCCCTCGCCAATAATTGCAGAATTACTTATAACCGCTGTCTTGTGAATAATTGTTGCTGGTTGGTCGACCCCTTGTAGAACTTCGATTCGTTTTTTATTGTTACCAATTCCAACAACAACTGCGTCTCCCTTTTCTTTGATTTCCTCTAGTTGGTGTATTGAACCGATAACACCCTCCAGATTTAAATTGTCATCAAGAAAAACAACTGGATGATCTGCCGCGTCAGCAACAACTCGTCCATGCCCTCCCGCTCCAATAACGATAAGTCGATTCATTTTCTTGGTGATCCTTTAAATGGTTCCGCTGTCGTTTGTCCGTCAGCGCTAACGCCTGAACCTGCAAACACTTTCCCTACTGTTTTTAGGATGATAAGGCAATCGAGCCCAAGCGATTGGTGCTCAACATACCAAACATCCATTTCTAGTCGATCTTCCCAGCTTGGCAAATTTCTACCATTGACTTGTGACCAACCGGTAATTCCTGGCCGAACGTCGTGCCTTTTGGCTTGTCGGTCGTTGTACAGGGGTAGATATTGCTCAAGAAGTGGCCTTGGGCCCACCAAACTCATGTCGCCACACAATACGTTCCATAATTGTGGCAACTCATCCAAACTTGTTCTTCGTAGTAACTTTCCAAATGCTGTTAAACGAACCGAGTCATCGCCCGCCCCTGCTTTCATAGAACGAAACTTGTACACCGAAAATAGTTTTCCGCGTACACCTGGGCGAGTTTGCAAAAACAAAATGGGTTTCCCCAAACATATGAAAACCAATACAGAGAGTATTAACAACACGGGTGACAGTAAAATCAAAGTGAAAAAAGACACAAAAACGTCCGCTACACGTTTCAAAATAAGATTTCCATTTCTTGCATCATAATTTTATTCACCTTGCGCACATCATATTTCATTTCTGCAATTTCTCGGGACCTCTGACCCATTTGTTTTATCAACTGTGGGTCATCTATGAATCGTTTCATTGCAATAACAATATCATCAACCGATTGTTTGCTTATAAGAAAACCATTACGGCCATCAATCACTGTCTCCTTACATCCGGGTACATTTGTTGTAATGATGGGTCTTCCCATTGCCATCGCTTCGAGCACTGTTCTTGGTGTTCCCTCTCTATAAGAAGGGAGTACAAACACGCTTGATTCACTTATCGCCTGTCTTACATCTTCAAGACGACCAATGTAAAGAATATCCCCGCTGGATTTCCACAACTCAAGTTCGTTTTGCTGTACAGAGTCTGGGTTATCGTCTATCCAACCCACTAAACCAAATGTAATCATATTGTTTTTTACGCGGATCCTTTTTGCTGCCTCTACATATTCTCTTACACCCTTATCTCCCAAGAATCGTCCGATGAATAGAAATTTTGGTTTCGATTGGAGCGGTGCTACTTGGAACTCCTCTAAATCAACACCCGATCCGTTTAATACGATTGTTTTAGAATGTTCTTTTAGTATTTTTGAGGAACGAAACAATTTTTCGTCATCTGGATTCTGGAAAAATGTTACATTAACTCGAGCAAGGGCAATTGAATAAAGTTTACGCAAAACTAATTGTAAAAAACTTCTCTTGTTGTCAATTCCATCAGTAAAAGCATATCCAAGCCCCGTGATTAATGCCAATCTATTTGGAACTCCTGCAATAGTTGCTGCAATTGATCCATATATCACTGGCTTCACCGTATATGAAAGAACAGTACTAAATTTATATTCTCGTATAACTTTAACAATACTCACAAGTGAGCAAACATCTAGAAGTGGATTCATCCCCGTTCGTTTCAGATAAATATTGTGAACGGACACGCCTTTTTTTTCTAGTGAAGTACGAATCAAGTGGTGTGGTTTTAAATCAGGAGCGGCAACATGAACTTCAACACCACGATCAATTAAGGCGTCTATCAACTTCCCCCTAAATCTAATTATAGAGTTGGGATAACTTGCAATAATTAGAATTCGTTTTTTTTCTGAGGCGCTCATTTATTTGCTTCTAACCATGCTTGCAATGTAAGAATATTCCATAAATTGTGGTGAAAATTCCGCTTTCCCGAACTATGTAGTTGCCACATCTTACGAATGGGAGTTGGGTTAAAAAAAGAATATTGTCTCAGGGACTCGACAGACAGCAGGTGCCCTGCCCATTCTTTTAGTGGTCCCCTCAGCCAATGCTCGAGAGGAATCCCAAACCCAAGTTTTGGACGATCCATCATTGCTTGTGGAACTTTTCTATAAAGGAGTTGTTTAAGTAACCATTTTCCTTTGCCTTCTCTAATTTTCATGTGCATCGGTATACTCCAGGCAAATTCAACCAGTTTGTGGTCCAGCAGAGGCAGCCTTGTTTCTAGGCTCACCGACATGCTTGCACGATCTACCTTCGCCAAGATATCGTCTGGTAAATAGGTTGACATATCTAAAAACATCATCTCCAACTGGAAAGACAAACTACTTGTTTCAAATCGAGTAATATTTTCTAGCCCTGAGTTCGCAGAATTAAGTAGCAAGGAGGCTGGGTCCGAGTTTACTGAGACAAGGCGCTGGTAGAGATTGCTTTGTGAAGAGCTGCTTAGATGTGATAGGAATTTGTGAACACGCTCGCCACCCAATCCTGTTTTAAGCTCGTCAGGGCAAAGCGGTCCACAGTAAGAAATGAATTTATTCCACACGCTTGGAGAAATTTGTAGTCCAATCTTGCTAAGTCCAGCCCGCATTGGTGCGGGAACATGCTTCATTCTGTTCCACAACTTTGGTGCCCAAAAATGCCTGTTGTACCCACCAAATAACTCATCCCCGCCGTCTCCAGAAAGTGCGACAGTCACATCGCTCCTTGCAAGTTTTGATACAAGATACGTTGGAATTTGTGAAGAGTCTGCAAATGGTTCATCGTACATTTTTGGTAATAATGGGATGACCTCTTGGGCCTGAGATGGCTCCACAATTAATTCTGTATGGTCGGTGCCAAGATGTTTTGCAATCTCCATTGCAAAAGATGCTTCGTTGTACCCACGTTCTGTGCTTCCAATAGTAAATGTTTTAACCGGAATGCTCGAATATTCTTGCATCATTGCCACCACTGTAGTTGAATCAATTCCCCCAGATAAAAACGCGCCAAGCGGAACATCGGAAAGCATTCTCCCTCGAATGGAGTTTTCAAGAAGAAATTCCAATGCATCTACTGCATCCTCCTGGCTTCCCGTAAAACAGTTGTTTGTCCCCTGAACTACAGATTCATACAAATCCCAATACTTTTTTGGTTTCTCAATTTGTTTGCCAGTGCTGTCAATTGAAAGAGTCGTGCCTGCCTCAAGTTTATAAATGCCCTTATAGATCGACCATGGCGCTGGAATGTAACTAAATCTTAGAAAAAGAGCAATAGACTCTTCGTCTAACTGAAGCTGATTCTTACAAACCGCCTTTATCGCTTTTAGTTCAGAGGCAAAAACAAATGTAGTTCCATTCCATCCATAATAAAGAGGTTTTTCCCCAAGTCGATCTCTCGCTAGCAATAGCTGGTTATTTTTAAAATCCCAGGCTGCAATTGCAAACATCCCGTTTGTTTTTTTTATTGTTTCAACAAAACCCCAAGTTGATATTCCTTCAAGCAATACTTCTGTGTCTGAATACCCCTCCCAACGAACCGAATGGTCACTCTCGATTTCACTTCGTATACTCTCAAAATTATAAATCTCGCCATTGTATACAATCACATACCGGCCACACTTAGAATACATTGGCTGTTTACCCGTTTGCGTACAGTCAATTATTGAAAGTCTTCTGTGGCCAAGCCCAGTGCTACCATCTTTCGATATCCAAACACCACCGTCATCGGGGCCCCTGTGTTCTAGAGTTTGGCTCATTGACCACACGCGATCCCTCATCGTGCTTGAATTTCCTAAATCAACTATTCCGCAAATACCACACATCTAATCGTCACTCGCCCTTGCTACATGGGAGCACTGCACTATTGCGTCTTGGCTGCTCGTTAGCCGAAAGTGCCCAAAGAATAACTACCCAAGCTAATGGTTGGCGAAGTATATAGTGAAATTGGGCAAATACTACCAGTGCGAGTAATCCTGACATCAAGTCAATTCTACCTCTTCGCCACGTATTGATGAATGCAAGGGAAACAAATATTACCAATAGTAATAATCCAACTACGCCAACCTGCAAACTCCAATCAATTATGGTGTTATGGCTTTCGGTGTTATTAAAGGACGCATCAATGCCAGAGAAAGATCCAGGGCCTAAACCAGTGAAAGGCGACTCCATGAGTGCAACCAGACCGTTTCTCCACAATCCCACTCGCACGGCACCCTGACCTCCCTCTCCATAATAAACACCTTCTATTGCAGAAAGTGCGCCGGAATAAATTTTTGTTGATCCCGCAAAAAAAAACAGCAATACAGATAATAAAAGAATCGATGTAATGGCAAGTGCCGGTTGCCAATACATCGATACTCTAGATTTAGTAAGCGAGGTAATTAGAATAAATGCTACTGTACCAATGCACCAAGAGAGCAACAAGGCATCGCTTTTGGTTTGGTATCCTAAATAAAACGTAAGTAACACTGCAACAATTGAACACATCTTTACAACGCAATTTCCAGTTCTATACAGTGCTATAAACACAAATGGAATGCAACAAAAATACAGGGCGAGTTGGTTGGGATTATCTGCAAACCCTTCAAACCGGTAATGGTTGTTGGCGCTAAACAATTCCATGCCAAACGGTGAATACTGTGTTTTAGCTGCTATAAAAATACTAAGTTGAAACAATAAAAAAACAATAGACACATATAGCAACATTTTTTCCATTTTTTGACCTGAACCAAAATGGATTGAAATTCCAATACTAAAAAACGCCACAAACAGGATTGCTATTGCATTGTGTATTGCGGACTCTGACCCAATAGCAAGATTTCTAGAAACAAAAAAACCGAGACCTAAAAGGCACAGTGTAAAAAACCAATAAAACAACAGTACTTTCGTTGAAAACGAGAGTGTAAAATTGACCGAAACAAGCATTTTAATTATTGTCAATAACAGGGCAAGGGCAATGAATAACTCGCCTAGCCCAATAGGGGTTTGTGCAAACCTTAACATTGTCGCGTGACATGCGACAATTCCAATAATAAACAAGAATCCAATTGTGTTTAACAAACAACTCCTTGGCGTACTTAACTTTGATATCACTAATGACATTTGCAAATAATTTCAACGAAAAGTGCCACTGTTTCTCTGGCTAGTGCGTATTCAGTGAGAGTGCTCGCTATCTCGGTTTGACATATAATATAATGCTGCATCGTGCTCTTCACCATCTCTGCCCATACCACTCCATTCTAACTTAATCTGGATTCTAAATGGTCTTTCAATTCGTTAAAAAGAAAACCAGCAGACCGAGGAATGAAACCAAGGATGGCGTTTTTGTTAAATATGGAGTGTGCAATCTAAAAAACGAGGTTGAGAAATCTAACTCCCTTCATGAAATATCAACCACAACTAGACTGTTCAGTGCTCCAAAAATTATTTGTTTCAACGAACAAGAACAATCCATTACATTTGAATACTTTCGCAACTTAAGATCCATCCGAGAAGTGTACTTGAATTACATGACGTCAAAGAACCCAGATATTTCCGACCTGGCTCTTCTGTCTAAAACGGGTGCGGCTCTCGCAAAAATACACGAAGGTCTTACCTTAAATGTGTGCGTTGATTGGAATCCATGCCCGTTGTTTGAACGTGTTTTTCGCAAGAAAACAAACATTTCAATCGAGGATGCAATGCCGTCTATGGATTGGTCTATCGCACACTGCGACTATGGGTTCTCAAACATTCATACTGCTTTATCTAGCAGTGGCAATAGAGATTTAGTAATTATAGATCCTTCTCCAAATGTGTTCGTAACCAAACAAGCAAACCTACGAGCACCTGTATTGTTAGACCTGTCGAATCTAGTTTCGTGTATTTGTGGCATGGTGCCACTTAGCAATTATAAGTCCATGCACTGGTCTAGGGTCTTAACAGTTAAACAGCATATTGTTAAGTCTTACGTGGATGCTTGTAGAAATTATATTGACCCAGTACTCCTTGATGGCATGGTCTACGCAACAGCAAAGTGCTATTTCAACTCGGCGTACAAGAAACCTTTCTCAACAATGGCTTATTGGTTATTGTTCACACCCCTAAAATACAAAAGGCAGACACGTTGTGAAAAACAATAAAACAACATACCGCACTAGTCACTCCGACGTGGGGTACGGGGAGTTGTATCAAAACACCTACAACACCGGCTATTACGCCACCTTGTGGAATAAAATAGAACGACCATTGATAAAAAATATATTTAATGAACTGAAAAAAGGTGGTGCTGCTAACTGTCTTGATTTTGCTTGTGGGACAGGAAGAATTACTTCTGTTTTAGAAGAGGTCTTTGACTGTGTTACGGGTGTTGATGTTTCAGATGAAATGCTATTGATTGCAAAGAAACAGTTAAATTCAGCCACGTTGATAAATCAGGATATTACAGCTGAAACAATTGATGGGGGGTTTGATGTCATCTCTAGTTTTAGGTTTTTCCTAAATGCAGAAAACGGTTTAAAAGATTCTTCCCTAAAAGCACTTTATGATCTGTTGAACGAAAATGGTACGCTTGTGATTAACATTCATGCAAATAAGCGGAGCCCTCTTGGAGTTATGTATAGATTGCGAAACTGGTTGTATAGAAAAAATATTGCTAACACACTCGGATTATCAGAGTTTAAAGAACATCTTGTTAAGGCTGGTTTCGAAATCAAGGATGTCCATTGGTATGGATTTTATCCTAGAACCGGGTGGCTTCTTGGGGGATTAGCTTCCTTGTGCCTTAAGCCCTTCGAAACTTTTTGCAAAACAACGAGAATCTTTCCAAAATCATGTGCGCAAAACTTCATCGTGCTGTGCGAGAAAGCCTAGCTTTTAGCCCCAAAAGCCCTTCTGTGTTTTTGAACAGAAACCCATAACGGTTGGGTCTATTCCTAATTGTCTAACAGAGATTACTGAAAGCCAAACTGACCAGCAAACAACGGCGAGTGCGGTCGATCCCGCCGCGCCAATAATTCCATAACTGGGAATTAGAACAAACGAAAGTATGATGTGAATAACCGCCGTAATACCAAGGACTATTGCAGTTGCGTGCTCTTTTCCAGACATTACAAGTAAAAGGGCTTTTGATCCAGTCAGCACAACTACGGCTTGACTAATGCAGAGCAAAGTTAGCGGGATGGGGGTTCCTGCAAACCCATCGCCAAACAGCCCCATAACTGTTTGAGAAAAAATTGGTACAAAAATTAATAATGGAAGAGTTGCTAAAGAACTAATCCTTGTGGCCTTAGTAATGAGTGACTGGATTTTTGAAAACTCGCCTAACTTGTGTAACCGTGCTAGTGTTGGACCAATCGAAATGTTAATTGCAATTATTGTAAAAACCAGCAAGTCGCAAATCCTTACCGTTGCTGCATATATCCCTGAGATTGACTCGCCCTTAAACCAGTAAAGCATGATGATATCCACCCTAGAATTTGTCATCTGAACACCCGAAATAACAGCAAATACAAGAGAAGTTGTCCATAATGCACGTGTGTTGATTCTCTCGTGTGTACTTTCTGATTCGTTGGAAATGTTTCGTTTCAATAAAACGATAGCTGCAACCATTGCAACAAACCATCCCCCTGCAGAAACAACCATAGCTAGAACTGGCGATATCTCCGAAACATAAAAATAAATATACCCAACTACAACCAATAGTATTAAGGGCTGAATAATGTATTGGACAAGTTGTCCAGTAAGAATTTTGTGGAAACCCCTTAATATTATTCCAGATACGTTTGCCAGAACTAACACAGGTAATAACAAAAGACCAACTAGCATTGTGTTTTTCATTACATCGTTTTCGTAGGGTTCAAATACCATTACAAAAATAAAGAATAAAAAAGAAACAAGAACAGCAAAAACCGAAGTCGTCCTAATTCCCCAGCGAACAAGTTGCCATGTGCGCGAAGCTGATTCGGTTTCAATCGAAACTGCAACTTCGCGTATTAGCATATTTTCTAGACCAAACAATGCAATCACCATTAATATTGCTACTGTGGAAACTGCGTTTGAGTAGACTCCAAATCCTGATGTTCCAAGCATTCTGCCCAGCCAAATGTCGACAACAAACAAGGCCAATACTGCGATTCCTCGAAATCCTGTCACAAACACAGACTTCCACCAAGGGGTGTCTTTGTTATGAATAAAGCTAGAAAGTCGGTTTAACATCAATAAGAGTATTACGTTCTGTAATATTCTCGGTACCACTCCACAAAGTTTTTCACGCCTACTTCCACTGTAGTTGTTGGTAAATAACCAACATCATTTTTTAATGCTTCAACATCAGCATTTGTGTCCGGAATATCGCCGGGTTGAAGTGGCAACAATTCTATATCTGCTTTTTTGCCAGTTGCTTCTTCGACAAGTTCGATATACCGAAGCAGTTCAACAGGCTTGCCACCACCGATGTTGTACACGCGCCATGGAGCAGAACTTGTGCCGGGATCGGGTTTACTTGGATCATAATCTGGGTTTGGTTCAGCAGTTTTGTCGAGCGTTCGAACAATTCCCTCGACTATATCGTCAATATATGTAAAATCCCGCGTGTGTTTTCCATAGTTAAACACCGGCATTTTTTCGCCAGCAAGAATTGCCTTTGTAAACAAAAACAGCGCCATGTCTGGTCTTCCCCAGGGTCCATAGACCGTGAAAAACCTCAGCCCAGTAGTGGGCAATTCAAACAAGTTACTATAGGTGTGCGCCATCAGTTCGTTTGATTTTTTGGTTGCGGCGTAGAGCGACATCGGATGGTCGATGTTGTCGTGCACCGATAACGGCATGTTTGTATTTGAACCATAGACAGAGCTTGAAGACGCATAAACAAGATGTTGCACTTTGTTGTGCCGGCACCCTTCAAGAATGTTTGTAAAGCCAACAATATTGCTATTTATATACGCGTGTGGATTCTCAATTGAATACCTCACGCCTGCTTGTGCTGCAAGGTGCACCACTTTATCGAATTTTTCTTTGGCAAACAATGATTCCATTCCACTGTTATCTGCAACATCTAGTTTGCAAAATGAAAATGCATCGTTTGGTTGCAATCGAAATAAGCGTGCTTCTTTGAGTTCGACGCTGTAATAGTCGTTCATATTGTCAAGACCAACAACGGTATCACCACGGTCAAGCAGTTTTTGTGAAACTGCTGATCCAACAAATCCTGCTGTACCTGTAACTAATATTTTCATAATAAAATGCTCATTGCATACAAAACAGATTTTGTCGTGTCGTTAGACGTCTATTCTACAAGAATTCAAATAAATGTTGGCTATCATGACGATATCGTATACGCTATGAATATGAAAACCTTACTATTAAGTGCATTTATCTGTATTGGCGGTTGCAGCGTCAGTAATAACACGAGAATTGCTGGCCCTGAAGGCCCTCGACCCAATGAAAAAACATGGGTAACACCCAAAGATGTTCCGACCATTGATTTGACTGAGGACAACGTCCCTGATTTTTGGACGGCAACGCCGACCATCATTGACACAAACACGTTTGCTAACCGGCATCAAATCACTGGTCCAATTCCGGGGAAACACCCCCGCCCTTCAAAATTCTTGCCCGCACACAAAAAACCCCAATTCAACGAACAAGGTCCCCCAAACTCGTTACTCGCGGGAATAGGAAACACAACGACAACCATTCACAACCAAAGCGGATTTAATGCAATTGCAAACACCGTTTGGAATCCGCCAGACCCTTCCCTCGCTGTTGGTCCAAACCATATCGTGGCAACAGTCAACATGGCGATTGCGTTTTATGACAAAGATGGAAATGAAGAGTTTTCTGCGATGTTAAACGACAGTGGAAACCCTGGTTTTTTTGAAGACGTTGGCGCGGGGGGTTTCACCTTTGATCCAAAATGTTTTTACGACCAACACGCGGAACGCTTTGTGGTACTCGCCTTGGAACAATATGGTTCGGATGAATCGTGGATCACAATGGCGGTGAGTGATGATAATGATCCAAATGGTGTTTGGTACAAATACCGAACATGGTCGGTGGTTACAGATGCTAGCAGTGGCGATACTTTTTGGGTGGACTATCCTGGGTTTGGTTTTGATGATGGGTATTACTACATCACCGGTAACCTGTTTGGTTTAAATGGTGGAAGTGGCTGGGGTGGTGTGTTATACCGCGTTATGGACAAGGCCCCAATGCTTATAGGTGATCCGGTTGTTGTTGCAGACATCCGACAGTCGGGGCATGCAAGCATGCAGTGCGCACAGCATTATGGAGACGCACCCTCTGCGTTTTTTGTTGGTCGGCGAAACAATACTGAATTGCGTGTTTCGCACATCGATGATCCAGCGAACCCATCAATTGTCAGTGAATTTGTTTCCGTGCCAAACCATGGCACGCCAGGATCTGGTGTTCCAAACCCAGGCGGAACTATTAGTGCACTTGATGGAAGAATTATGAATTCACACTATCGAGATGGAAGTTTATGGACCACACATGGAGTTAGTGGCACGAGCGTAAATGCAGTCGGACGATGGTATGAAATTGATGTATCAGATTGGCCGACAGCTAGTTCAACACTAAAACAAAGTGGCGACACGACTGTGCCAAATTCAATGTCCAGTTTCTTTCCTGCCATTGCGGCAAACAAGCGTGGCGAGGTAGCTGTAGTTGTTGCGACCGCAAATAACACTACAAATCCAACCTTGCAAATCATGGGCCGAAAAGGAAGCGATGATCTTGGTTTACTTGGTCAATCAACGGTTGTCGCAGTTGGGAACGCGGGTGCGGATGGTCGATGGGGTGATTATTTTGACATGACGGTTGACCCGAACAACGACACTGTCTTTTGGTACATCGGCGAGGTACAGAATAGTTCCGGCTGGCAAACATATATTGGTAGTGCCATCATTACTTGTGTTGAAGATGTCAACGCAGATGGTGCCGTAAACGTAAGTGATGTCTTGCAGTTGATTGCAGGTTGGGGAACTGGCGGCGATGGCGCTGAAGTTGCTGCGCCGTATGATCTTATTGACGTTTCTGATGTACTTGCAGTTGTTGGCATGCTTGGTAATTGCCCATAAGTAAGCACCAAATTACCTATTTTCATGTAGTATGCGCTCAACAAGGAGTGGCAGGCGCATGGATAAGCGAGGTCAGTGGGTAGCGTTTCGGGGACGATTGCTCGTCATTATTGGCGTGGCATCACTCATTACAGCAGTGTTTGCTTCTGATGCAATTCCTGGTTCACTTACACCACTCGTCACCCTCTTTGGTATTGGGTTTATTTTGATGGCTATCCCGACTCGTATTTGGGGAAAAATACCAAAATGGTTTCACCGCGATGATTCGTGGATGTAATAAATCAAACGCAAGTACAGGGTATAAACCGAGACCGTTTACCTACTCCGGGCAGATTAATCTTTTTTTGGTTTGTCTTTCTTATTTCCCCCGAGCAAATTGCCAATGCCGCCGATGATTCCGTCGACCGCTTTTCCTGCAGTATCCGCAGCGCCTTGCAACGCGTTCCCAACACCAAGTTGATGAAAGACCGGTAGGTCATTGATTAAACCAGTTACATGCGAAAAGGCAAGTTTTGATAAACCTTCTGCGGGGTGTTTAGCTAAGTTA
>NZFX01000033.1 GCA_002689385.1 Phycisphaerae bacterium | reverse complement strand
TTATCGGGACGTTGTATGTCAGAATCTTTTGCGGTCTTGCCACTTGAAGCAACACGCACAGGCAACTTTGCCATTTTCTTTTTTAATTCAGCTGCGGTCAGTCGTTTCTTCGGTTCGTCTTCATATTCTTCTTCCTCATCTTCGTACTCATCTTCGTATTCATCTTCTGCTGATTCTTCTTCTTCCCAATCTTCTTCAACTTCTGCATCTTGTTCAAGAACTGCACTACGGTTTGCACGAAGCGACGGCATCGTTGGCATAGATAACTTAGGAGTGCGAATGTCCATAATGCGTTGCAGGATCGACCAAACAAAATGAGGAATTGCAAAAGCAATTTTTTCAGCACCAACTACTAGGCCAATGGAAAATGCCGCGAGCACGATAAGGAACGCGCCAAATCCACTAAACGAATTAGTAAGTTGCGTGACAATTGTTTTCGCGATAAGCCCGGCTTTTGCGCCAGCGAGGGACCCTACTTGTGGAAGGAGCAACTCATGAAAACATGAAACCGCAACCGCCATAATGAGAAATCCAAGCGCCCGAACAGCGGTATGCGAAATTTTAGCACCCCGAAACACAAGTGTAACCCAGGCACAAACCCCGATGATGATCGCCCAGATGCCAAAACCCAGTACGTGGTACGCCCAGTATGCAATCCAAGCACCCACCGCTCCGCACCAGTTCATGGTTGGGTCATTGTGAACTGCAACAACATGCGATGGTGCATCACCCGCGTTGAATGACAATAGTGCCACAGCAAGAAAAAGGGCGATTGTCGCGCTAAAAATCCATAAAACTCTTGATTTAAGTCCAGCAGCAGAGAGAGAAGAAGGGCTTTTTGATTGCCCACGTCTTGATTGTATTGCAGTAGTTCCCATAGCACTTTACATATCGGCAATGAGAGGCTATTTACCGCTGATTTTCCATGATTTCACTTCAAAGTGAAGGATTATGCAACCTGTTGCGCTGAAAGGGGTTACGTGTTGGACGCAGCAGTATCCACGATTGAAAGCAAACGGGAGCATCTATCTTGGCACGTAATTGTTACTGAACTGTAAAGATGGGCAAGATTGGACTGGTACAAGTCTCGAATAATCGAAGGGGAGTTGCATTGCCTCGAGAGGTGCAAGAGCACAATGTGCTGAAGGTCAGATTCTGAAGCGATGTGGCAAATAGCAGCGAGCGATTGTTCATTGGACAAGTGCCCCTCGCCATCCATAATCCGCGATTTTAAGGATTCTGGGCGATTGCTCATCGCTTGCATCGTTGGGTCGTAGTTCGATTCAAACGCAACGCCATCAAGGTTTACGAAGCGATCAAGCAAGTTCTGTGGCACTCTGCCCAGATCTGTCGCAAAGCCAAAACGTGTTCTTCCTGTGTCAATAATGAAGCCAATCGTACCCAGGGCATCGTGTGCAACATGCACTGGTTCAATATGCGTACCGTGTAATTCGAAATTGCTCTGAAAAGGAACAATGCACGCATCGTCAAGACCCGCGCGTTTTGCTCTTGGGACATGGGATTCGTGCATATGGACTCGAATACCTCGGAGTAAAAAAGTACGGCACCAAACAGGGTTGAAATGATCACGGTCAAAGTGGGTCACTAAGACATCTGTAACAGCGTCAAGGGGTACATTGTGGGTTCGCATTCGCTCTTTCGTCTGCTTCATTGAGAATCCACAATCAATCATCACCCATTTTCCGCCCATTTGTACCAGACTGCAATTGCCTGATGACCCGCTGCCTAAGACAAAAAATTCTAAATGATTCATAGCAGTGTATTATTCCAAGTATCACGATGTGTTGCGAACTTAAAATACAAGATCTTGGAAAAATTGCATACGAAGACGCATTTGAGGCGCAGCTGTCGTTGCAGAAACACGTCAGTGATTCGCGAGGTGATTCCCAAGACCCGTTTCATCTGCTTCTGCTCGAACACGACCCTCCGGTTGTTACGATTAGCAAACGACCATCTGCAAAAAAACATTTGCTCGCAACACCACAACAACTTGCAGATGCGGGTGTTGTCGTTTGCGAAACAAACCGTGGAGGTGATATTACATACCACGGGCCCGGCCAACTGGTTGGGTATCCTATGCTTGATTTGAACGAACTTTCTTTACGCATCCATAGTTACATGCGTTTTTTAGAAACGATTATTATTGATGTTCTGGGAGAGTTCGGAATCGAAGCGCACTGTGATGATTGCGCAACAGGCGTATGGGTTGGCGATGCAAAAATTTGCGCGATGGGTGTTCGCGTATCCAAATGGGTTTCAATGCATGGTTTTGCGTTGAATGTCGATCCTGCTATGGATCACTTCAATCTTATTGTGCCATGCGGTCTTGCTGGTCGCCAAGTAACGTCCATGCGAGCGCTGCTTGGGGAAAGCTGCCCAAGTATGCAAAGCGTAAAAGAAATTGTTTCGAACGTTTTTGCCGAAGCAGTTAATCGTCAAGCCCAAGTTCAGCAAGAACTTCGTCCGTAATATCTACACCTTCTGGTGTTCGCAGCGCGCTACGCAAGCGAATTTGCATGATGATTGAGTCAGGGTTTCCCTGTTCAAAATCATCGCCTGGGGGGATAAATCGTAACACCATGTCGATGTCCATTCGTTCTGCAACAACGTTTACAGCTTCAACAATTTCTTTGTACGACTCTTGCATTTGTTCGGCGTATAGTGCGCCACGAGCATCCGCGCCGAGCTGTTGCATGCGTTGGAACTGGTCGTATAACTGCTGCCATTGTTGGCGAACTTCACCAAAGTTTGGGTCTTCTGGGGTTAGTGTTTTTGCTTCTTCTGTTATTGCTTCGAGCGCATTTCGAGTTTCAGAAATGTTATCTTCGATTTCAGCATTCAAGTCCTCGCGCGTATCTTTGAAGTGGTCCGCTTTTAACAACTGTTTGAGCGCTTTGCCAGTTTCCATAAAACCCATCGACCAGACTGTGGAATTTTTTTCTTCGCCCCAGGACAAGCGGCCTTCTTTGTTTGTGACGGCCAGGTCACCTTCTTCACTAGAAAGAATCAATGCGTCTGCAGGACCCAGCTTGCCGGTGTCGTCGTTGCTGATAAGCGTTGAAGTGGCGATCCCACCTAAGAGGAAGGTGCCGATGAGTATAGTTGAAAGTTGCTGTTTCATTTGTTTTTAATCGCCTTGTTCTAAAACGGAAAGGAATGCAGATTGCGGGATGTGGACATTGCCTACCGCCTTCATACGCCGCTTGCCCTTCTTTTGTTTCTCAAGAAGTTTTCGTTTTCGGGAAATATCGCCACCGTAACATTTTGCAGTAACGTTCTTACGAAACCCTTTGACAGTTTCGCGTGCAATGATTTTTCCACCAATGGCTGCTTGAAGCGCAATTTCAAATTGGTGCCGGTCGATTTGTTTTCGCAGTTTCAACAAAATTGCTCGAGTTCGAACTTCAGCTTTTTCTTTATGGCAGATAACACTGAGCGCTTCGACTGGAGCACCATTCACGAGAATGGAAACTTTCACCAGGCGGTCTGCACGAAATTCGACTATTTCGTAATCCATGGTGCCGTATCCGCGAGTGATTGATTTTAACTTGTCATAAAAATCGTAAATGATTTCAGCAAGAGGCAATTCGTAATCAAGCATTTGCCTGCCTTCGGAAACGAACTTTTGACCCTTGAAAATACCGCGCCGACCTTCGCACAAACGCATGAGGTCACCAATGGAATCATCAGGACAAATGATTTCAACTTTAACAATGGGTTCGCAGATATCTTGAATTTGCGAAGGGTCTGGTAAATCGGCAGGATTATGAATATTAAGCATCCGACCATCGGTCATTTTAATTTGGTAATTGACAGTCGGTGCAGTTTGTACAATTTCTGCCCCACCTTCACGCTCGAGACGTTCTTGCACAATTTCCATATGCAATAACCCAAGGAATCCACAACGGAACCCAAAACCTAGAGCTTCACTGTGCTGTGTTTCGTATGTAAAACTTGAATCGTTTAAACGTAATTTTTCAACAGCTTCACGGAGTGTTTCAAACTCAGTTTTTTTACTTCCACTTTCGCTTGATGCAGGGTAAAAATCACAGAAAACCATTTGTTTAGGTTCTTCGTACCCAGGCAAAGCTTCTTTTGCGGGGTTGGATTCAATCGTGATGGTGTCGCCAATTCGAACATCGTCGAGGGTTTTAATTGCAGCAACCATGTACCCAACTTCTGAAGTGCTAATTGTTTTAGCTTGCTGTGGCTGTGGTGTGTACCTGCCAAGTTCCGTAATCGTAAAGTTGCGTTCCGTTCCCATCATACGAATCTTGTCGCCTTTGGACAGCGCGCCATCGAAGACCCGGAAGTAAACAATCACGCCCCTGTAATCGTCGTAATGCGAATCAAAAATCAACGCGCGCGTTTCTTTTATGACAGGCGGTTTAGGAGGCGGTAACTTTTCGCAAATTGCGTCAAGCAGTTCCGAAATGCCTTCACCTGTTTTCGCAGAGCAATAAATACAATCTTCAGCGGGAAGGCCAAGAATTTGTTCAATTTCCATTGCTACTTTTTCAGGGTCAGCGGAAGGCAAATCAATTTTGTTGATGACCGGAATGAGTTCTAAATCATTTTCAATTGCAAGGTATGCATTTGCGACTGTTTGTGCTTCAACGCCCTGCGTGGAATCAACAACAATCAATGCACCTTCGCAAGCAGTTAACGCACGAGATACCTCGTATGTAAAATCAACATGCCCTGGCGTGTCAATAAAATTCAGTTGAAAATCTTCCCCCTTGTACGCGTGGTGCACAGTAACTGCAGATGCCTTGATTGTAATTCCGCGCTCGCGTTCAAGTTCCATTGAATCAAGAAGTTGTTCTTTTGCCTCACGATCACTGACAGCTTTCGTTGCTTGTAGCAGTCGATCGGCGAGCGTACTCTTGCCGTGGTCAATATGCGCGATGATGGAAAAGTTTCGAATGGGCATAAGAACGGTGCATGCTACCGTATTGGAAGCGACACAACCTTTTCTAACTCTTCGGTGGGCCTTGCGATGAGGTCATACCCGTCGCAGTCCGTGATGGTGCATCGAAGTAACGAGCCAATTGGTTGTTTTTTTTCAGACATCAAAATTGTGCTAGCGTCAACATCGGGTGCCTGTTGTTTTGTTCTGCATTGATATAAGTGCAACTCGCCCTCACCTGTTTCGCCAAGGTATGCATCCACAAGTATTTCATGTTTTTCACTGTCTGCAACAGCCTGTTTTGCTCGTGCAAAAGCAATTTCTTGTTGGGCGAGCATGAGTTCTTCTTCGCGAAGGTGTTTTACTTCTTCTGGCACGCGAAGTTTTTCGTCGTTTTCCATTGTGCCGGCAACTGTGCCTTCTTCTTTTGAATATTGAAAAACACCGAGAGCTTCAAATTTGTGTTCACGAATAAACGCAAGCAGTTGTTCGTGGTCTTCTTGCGTCTCGCCAGGGAAACCCGTAATCATCGTGGTTCGAATGCCAACACTTGGAATGGTCGACCGTATTCTTTTAAGCAGGTTTCCTTGCACATCTGCAGTGACATTTCGCCGCATAGATGAAAGCATGGAGTCGCTCGCGTGTTGCAGTGGGATGTCGATATATGGAAGTACGTGCGGCAATGCTGCCATTGCGTCAATCATTTCTTGTGTGAAAAACGTTGGATACGCGTACATCAATCGAATCCAACCACCGCCACCGGTGCTTGCGACTGTGTCGTTGAGTGCAGTCAATAAACCCACAAGCCCTTCGTCGTACCCAATGTCATAGCCATAACTTGTCGTGTCTTGTCCAATCAAATTTAACTCAAAAACACCAGAGGTGCGCAGCTGTTTTGCTTCTTCGACGATTTTTTCAACTGGCTTCGATCGCATCTTTCCACGAATGGAAGGAATGGTGCAAAATGCGCAGTTTTGGTTGCACCCTTCGCTGATTCGTAAATATGCCCAGTGCCGTGGTGTAAGTTGAATTCGATTGGAATCGTCTTCAAAATACCCGGTTGCTTCTTTCATGCCTCGCGCTCTTGCAGCGAGTAAGGCATTCGCTTCAATCCACTGCGGTGCTTTTTCTTTTTCGTCAACAGAATGCATTGCGTCAACTATGTGGTCACGGTCAAACACGCCGATAAGCGCGTCGATACCTGGGCACCACTCGAGCAACTCCGAACGGTAGCGTTGAACAAGGCAGCCAGCCGCAATCACACGTCGTACGTTCGCAGTCTCTTTCAATTCGACAGCTTCATTAATGACCTCTACAGATTCATCTTTAGATGCTTCAAGGAATCCGCATGTATTAACTATGATGGCATCCGCTTCGTTGTGGTCTGCCACGAGGTCGTACCCAGCGTCGACGAGGGTGGCAAGCATTTGTTCGCTGTCCACAAGATTCTTTGGGCAACCCAATGAAACGAAACCAATTTTTGTAATGGAAGTTGAAGGCATAGGCCCATATTTTACACGTATAACTGATTTTGTGCGATATATTGTGTAACTTCAAGTGGCATGAGATTCTCAATAGACTTACTATGTTTGATACGGTCACGGATAGTGGTCGATGCACTCAGCAGAGGAGTGATAGGTAAAACACGCTCATCTTGAAGTAAGGTACCCTCTCGGGGCATGATCGCAGGATTTGCGATGGCGATGATGTCTTCCCAGCGGTGCCACTTATTGAATTGCTCCCATTGGTCTGCGCCGACAAGTAACCGAATTTCATCGTATTCATCGCGCAGTGCTTCAATGGTGTCGATGGTGTAACTCATTCCACCTCGTTCAAGTTCAAGTGTTGAGATAGTTGCCCAATGAGAGTCGGCAAGTGCAAGACGAAGCATTGCAAGGCGATGGTTTTCTGCGGTTGGCTTGCTCTTCTTCAAGGGTGATTGAAAAGCAGGCATGTAAAGAACACTATCAAAGTTGAGATATTCCATTGCGCATAGAGGCACGAAGATGTGGCCGTTGTGCGGTGGATCGAATGAACCGCCATACAGAAGTGCGCGTGTCATGGGTTGTGTACCGAGTTGTCGATGAGGCGAATGCGGCCAAGGCGGGCAGCGACAAGTGCGCGTGTGGGCTTCCCCTGGATTGGGGCGAGTAATGTTTCGCTGTCTCGAATGACGGCATACTCGATGTCAAGCTCGTGGTCTTGAAGTACTTTGTGCATTGCAACTTCATCGGTGCACCGTATTGCTTTGTGGATGCCCAATGCCCTCGTTCGTTGCTCCGTCGTAAGGTAGATATTTCGGCTGCTCATCGCGAGCCCGTCATTGTCGCGAATAATTTCAGCGCCGAGTATCTGCAGCGTATCCCAACGCGTTCCTTCTTGGGCGATGAGTTGTTTGATGACAAGGTATTGCTGGTAGTCCTTTAATCCAAACACGGTAAATGCAGGTTGTACTAAATCAAAAAGACGAGCTACAGCGAGGCAGACACCGCGAAAGTGCGTTGGTCGGCAAGCGTCCTCAAGTGCTGGTTCGGTCGCAGCAGGCGGCAATCCAACAACGGTCATCTCGGGAGTCTGCCCACTGGGTTCTGACCCCAGGGTTTTGACCCCAGGGGGAAATTTTTGTGAAGTGGTGGGGTACATCGTTTCTACGCTGGGTGCGAACACAACATCTGCGCCGGCAGATTCAGCGTATGTGCAATCTTGTTCGAGGTTGCGAGGGTACTTTTCTAAATCTTCCTCTGGCGCAAACTGCTTCGGATTAACAAAAATACTCACAACGACAGTCTTTGCGGATTCCTTGGCTTCTCTGATAAGTGAAAGGTGACCGTCGTGCAAAGCGCCCATAGTTGGTACAAACGCGCACTTTTGAAAAATGGCTAACTCGTTCGCATTTGTAATCACTCTCATGCGTGCAGTATAGGAAATCACGGCCCCTGAGTTACTTTTTGTTTTTTAAAGTGACAGTTACTTTGAAGTTTGAGTATAATGTTGAGTTGAAACAGGTTTTATAAAAACAGAAGCAGGAGCACGAATACCATGGCAGTCATCATTACAGATTCAGCGGCACGAGAAATCAATAACATCATGGGTCAACAAGAGCTAAATAGCGAAAAAACGCATCTTCGAGTTGGCGTCAAGGGTGGTGGCTGCTCTGGTTTTAGTTATATCCTTGATCTTACCGAGACGAAAAAAGAGGGTGATGAGCAGTGGGATTACGATTTTGAGGTTGAAGGCGAAAAGAGCACATTTAGCGTCATTTGTGACCCAAAAAGCTACCTTTATCTCAACGGTACAACCGTTGATTTTAAAGATGAAGTCATGGGGCGAGGGTTTGTTTTTGAAAACCCAAATGCGAACAACACTTGCGGGTGTGGCAGTAGCTTTAACGCATAAGATCTGAAGATTTATCTGGAAACGGCAAAGTAGACGTCGCAGATGTACTCATCATGATTTCTGCTTGAAGTTAATGATTTTCGGACCTTAGTTGCCAGCACACTTTTCCATTGTTTTCTCTATGATGGTGCGCATGGAACAATATCATTTTTTTCATTTTCAAAACTTCTATGCTCTTCGTAAACTCTTGACATTTACATTGTGTTTTTTTGCTACGGCAGAGGTTTTAGCAGAACCAACTCAGCCCAAAACCAAAAAAACAGTTGTTGTTGAAACAGCAAACTTTTACAACACAATCCAGACGGTTACGTATTCGGGAGGGTCCGAAGCATTTGAACAAAACATTATTGCATTTGTTACAAGCGACCGTTCTTCTGATGCAGTTGGCCAAACGTACAACATGTCGTTCAATGGGTGGATTAACTATCCGTCAGAAAAAAATGCAACTTCGGTAACTTCTGAAGAAGTCATCATGACTAGGGACAAGCGAGGCAAGATTGCAAGCAGCCAGCCATCACTCGCGCACAATGTTGGGGTTATAAATGAAGCAGTTGATTGGGCAATTGCGCATACACTTCCTGAAAATAAAGCAGTGCAAATTCCACTTAAATTGGGAAATGGGATTACTTCGCACATTACAATGACGTTTGATTTAGAGCCAGTGCAGATAGGTGCAACAAACGATACTCGCTTAGTCACTGTGAAAACAAAACCCCGAATTGTGAGTGGGATTAGCGGTTTGTATGAATGCTCATTTTCATCCATGTTTGTGTATTCGCCAAACGCGGACATGTTGTACCAGTCCACTTCTATTTTTACTGCCTCAATGGGCTCAGAGAAAGTCCACATTGAAGAACTGACTTACTTAGCAACCAAAGGTGGAAGCACACCTCGCTACCCAATCATCGATTCATCAAGTCGCATTGGTTTGCTTGCACCAAAGACAAAAGCAGGAGCAATGAGTGCGCCACCAGCACCTTGGGTTATTGAGGCACTCCGTGCGCGGGACAGTTTGTATTGTGCAACAAAAGCAATTGCGTATGAAAAAACCAACTGGGTGTATTTAAGTGCATTTATTGTCGACACAACGTATTCATTGATGAACTACGCATGGTTTTCAGAAACAGGTAAAACACTTGTAGCTTCCACAGCTGAAGACAATCCTTCAGTTGGGCTTAAGTTACAAAGCTACGATGTCGTTGGGATTGCTTGTAATCCGAATGCCGCTGGTTCTTCGACAATGCTCAATATTGCAACCACTCCGCAAACAGAATCAAGAGTTCAGCAAGCAAAAGTTGTTAAGATCACGCCAGATTCAAATAAAGTTACACGAACAATAAAACCAATTACCGTTGATCCAGAACCAGATTGGCTTACTACTCTTGGCTTGGTAGGGGGAGGTATTGTCGCAATTTCAGGGATGGGTGGAAGCAGTAGTGGCGGTGGCGGATCAGGCGCGTGCGCGGGTATTCCATTGGGTGGTAGTTACAGTGCAACAGTTTCTTCGCCATGCATGGGAGATGTGGCACAAGATATTGATTTTGATTTGGCCTTGAATAATTCTTGCACAGTTACTGGAAATGCTACTGTATTTAGCGGTGCGCCTATTGCAGTGGATTCAACGACTTGGTCATATACAGACGGCATTCTTTCTATCGGCGGGTTCTCGGGCGCGGTTGCTTCGGATGCCAATACATTTACTACACCACTTGAAGCAGTTTTTCCTACGCTTGCAGACCAGATTGAGGCGCTTGTGGATCTTCTTCCAGCGGCCGAAATTCAAGACATCATCGACAATTGCGGTTCAGTTGCAAACTATGTTTCAAACCTCACTATGAACTGGGCAAAAGAGTAGTTTGTTTAGCGATGATGCCGGCTATATGTGTAACTCGTTTAGCTTGTGCAATAGCAGTAAAGATTGTATTGATTGGCTGCGTTTCAAAAAATCCGTTTGTTACGGACTCCTTACGTTTTGAAGAGACCTCTGGTTTTGAAGAACCAATTGCATCGGTTGAATTGAATTCGTCAACCCGGCGGTTACAAGAAACCTTAGTGCTCACATTAGAGAAAGCAATTGAAATGGCACTTGTTGCTAATCGTGGCTTAATTTCTGTTGAAGAACAAGTGGACGTGTCAAAACTTTCAGTTGTTTCTTCGGAAAGTCAGTTCGAGTTAAAATACAAGCCAAAGGCAAATGCAGGGTTCGGACAACACAGCACTGATGGTGTTGAGGAAAAATATGGTGCAGGCTTAACTATTGCTAAACGGTTTGAGTCTGGTACAGCACTCGCTGTAACACCAAGAGTGGACCGAGTTGATGGCGGATTTCAAAGCGGGGTGGATATTTCCTTGCGCCAACCGCTCTTGCTTGGTTCAAACAAAGAATACAACTTGTCTTCCATGCATGCTGCCCATTTTTCTTTGCGGTCTTCGGAACGATCGGTGTTTTTAACAAGAGTGCACACAGTTGTAACGACAGTCGTGTTGGTATACCGGGTGGTGCAACAACGTGAAGTGGTTTCGTTGAACGAACTTTCAGTTGCTCGGTTATTAGGATTAGTCGAAGCAACAAAGGCAAAAGAAAAAATAGGAATTGCAACGCCTATCGATGTCCTTCGCGGGGAATGGCAATACCGTTTTGCACTTGACACGCTGCATACTGCTAAAGAATCACTAGGAGATTCTTTGGATGATTTGCGTTTTCAGTTATCACTTCCTCTCAACCAGCCAATTGAAGTCGATGCGCCCCTTGTATATTCCTCATTTGACATTCAACCAGAAGAGGGCGTTGCAATTGCGCTTGCGAACCGCGTGGAAATTGACCAAGCGTATGACGTGTATATAGAAACACAGCGGTATGCCCGGGTTGCAAAACATAAAACGTTGCCACAACTTGACCTTGTGTTTGGGTATTCTCAAGTCGGCGTGAACGAAAATTTAGTGAACAATTTTGGCCTTGATGACCATGTATGGAATGTTAATCTTGTGAGCACCTCCGACCTTGCTCGGACAGCCGAACACGCGGGCTATGAACAGAGCTTGATTCGAGTGGAATCTGCAAAACGAATGGTTGAAATGCAAAAAGACGATATTGCTCGTCAAGTAAAACGTGACATCAGAAATGTACGCCGTTCTGAAAATCGAATCAAAATTCAGACCGAACAAATTAAAAATAGTGACGCGGCGATGCAACTTGCGAGATTAAAATTTAACCACGGGCTAGGAGACAACTTTGACCTTGTTGAAGCAGAAGCAGATTTGCGACAAGCGGAGGTGGACTTAGTTACAGCAGTGGTTGACCTGATTGTTGGGAGTTATCGAATGCGTCAATCGTTGGGGACGTTAATTGAAAGACCAGAAGGTATTTGAGTATGAAGTATGTTACGTTATTGTTTTTGTTGGTCGCGGGCTGTGGAAGCGGATCTGATCCCATAGTGCCTACCGCTCCAGCGATTGTTCGTGACTTCGATGTGGTCGTTGAAACGATTGGTACGCTTGATGCCGGTAGGTCAACAATAGTTTCTTCCATGATTGGCGGTGAACGAGGCAAAATTATTTGGCTTATTCAAGAAGGAACTCGAGTCCAGATTGGCAACAACCTAATTCTTATAGACCCTACGCCCTTCCAAAAAGAAATTGAAAACAGAACCGCAAAGTGCGCTGAGGCAGATGCGCTGGTTGCAACACTCGAACAAGCGAGAGGGTGGGAGCAAATACAAACCGAACGATTAGTTGCATCAGCGAAGTTTGACCTCCATGTATCAGAGTTAGATTTATTAAAACTTGAAAAAGGTGACGGCCCGCTTGAATTAGCTCGTTTAGAATCGCTGATGCAAACAGTGCAAGGAGAGCACAGCCAATTCGCAGTGTACGTGGAAGACCTCGAGAAGTTGCGCGATGAAGGCATCATTAGCGAAGGTGAAGTACAGCAGGCCCTTCGTAAAGTAGATGAAACAAAGAAAGCTTTACACACTGTTGCGCGACAATTTGAAACGTACAGAGATTTCGTGCTCCCTTCTCTTCTTGAAAAGGCAAAAGCGCGAGTTGCCAAGGCAAAACTTGAACTTGAACAAACGCAAAATAGCGTGAAGTTTCAAATCGGTAAAGCTGAAGCTTCTCTGATTCAAGCAAAACAGTTAGTGAAGGAGTCAAACGCCGCTCTTGCTTCAGCAGAAGAAGCACTGGCCGCGACGACAATAACCGCACCAATTCCAGGCATGATCGTGTACAGAGAAGAGTATCGAAACGGTGAGCGAAGAAAGCCAAGAGTGGGTGACACGGTGTTACAAAATCAACCCCTGTTGTACTTGCCTGATATTTCAACAATGGTTGTTCACACTTTCATACGAGAAGTCGACGTACACCGCGTGCGGGTTGGAACACCTTGTATCACTCGGCTTGATGCCTTTCCTGCACAGTCTATTAGTGGCAAAGTTTCTTCCATCGGCGTGCTTGCAGAGAACCGCAACCACCGGACTGACTCGGCAAAGGTGTTTCAGATTACAGTTGCACTCGAAGGGGTAACGGATGATTTGCGGCCAGGTATGACCGCCCGAACATCTATTACTGCAAGTGAAGTACAAAATGCTTTGTGTGTTCCAATACCAGCAGTGTTTGTTGAAGGAGACGAAACCTACTGTTATATAAAACATGCCAAAGGTTTTGAACGAATCCTTGTTGTTACTGGTGCACGGAACGATACAGTGGTTGAAATTGTGAGCGGGTTGAATGAGGGCGATCGAGTTTCACTCATCGTGCCGTGATAGTAACGAATGGAGCAAGTACCTCTCATAGCGATTAGTAACGTGTCAAAAGAGTACGACCGGCTTGACTCTCCGGTCGTTGCGCTTAGAAGTGTTTCACTGAAAATAACTAAAGGGGAGTTTGTTTCTATCGTAGGCCCATCGGGTTCTGGCAAGTCAACATTGTTGCATATGTTGGGCGCACTCGATCGCCCTACATCTGGTATCTATAAGTTAGATGGCGTGATTGTTTCGTCGCTTGAAGATGATGCTTTGTCGAGAATAAGGCGTACGAAGATTGGTTTTGTGTTTCAAGTGTTTAACTTGATTCACCAATTGAATGTCTTGGAAAATGTTGTGTTGCCGCTACAGTATGATGGTGTGGACGAGGTTGTAGCGCGACAAAAAGCGATGCGCTGCATCGAGCGAGTTGGTTTAGAAAACAGAGTTTCGCACAAGCCATCTGAATTGTCTGGAGGAGAGTGTCAACGAGTCGCAATTGCACGTGCCCTTGCAGTTGAGCCCTCGGTATTGCTTGCAGATGAACCAACTGGAAACCTCGATACCGAAACAGGGGAACAAATTTTACTTCTGTTCGAAGAGTTACAAGCCGAAGGACATACAGTTATTGTTGTGACGCATGACATGTCTATTGCTGAACGTGCAGATAGAACTATTGTATTACGGGATGGTGAAACAGTTTCAGAGTCTGAAGCATGAGGCAACTCACACGTCAACTTTGTGAAGGGTTTTACAGTATTCGCGTGCATAAGCTCCGAAGTTATCTGAGCGTGCTTGGCATCGTGTTTGGTGTTGCTTCGGTTGTTGCAATGCTTTCTGTTGTGGAGGGCGCGCGTAACGACGTGCTTGAACGCCTCGCCCGACTGGGGTCCAACGCAGTCTTTGTAATGCAGTCGCCAAGCAGTAAATCTATTGAAGGAGTTATGGCAACACGGCAATTGCAGTTGCGTGATGCGAAACGGTTGCTGACTGCAACAGAAAGTAAGCAGCTCGTCGCCCCAGCATATGTAATGGAATCCAGCGGCCGAACAAATACAATTGTCGCGGGCGTTACACCTGAGTATTTCATTGCTAGGCAGTTACGTGTGCAAGCAGGTCGAGAGATTTCTGCTCTTGATCAAGCAAATGGAGCGCGCGTATGCGTCATTGGTGCAGATATTTCAAGTAAGCATGACAATGTAAGCGTTGGTGGAACAATAGAGTTACAGGGAGTTGCATTTACTGTTGTTGGTGTTTTGACATCGGAGAAATCCGTGCACGACCGATCATTAGGTTCATTGCTTCGAAACCATGGAACATTTGCGTTGATTCCAATCACCTCTTTGCAGCAGCCAATGGCGATTCCACGCGGCGAAATTCCATTGACAGAAATGACAGTGCGTATGGCAACTATGTCGGGGGCTCAATACACGCCGCGCGTTATACGAAACATTCTAGAGAATGGACGAGCAATTCCACCCGCACATTCGGTAGTTGTTCCAAGACAACTTCTTCGCCAAGAACAACATGCGCAACATATTTTTGCAATCGTGGTTGGGTGTGTTGCACTTATTGGTGTACTTATTGGTGGCATTGGTGTAATGAATATCATGCTTGCGAATGTTGCGCAGCGGTGCCATGAAATTGGCATTCGCCGCGCAATCGGTGCAACGCAAAAACAGATTGCCACTTTGTTTCTTATAGAATCGATTTTGCTTACCCTTTTTGGAGGAGTCGGCGGAACACTTCTTGGGCTTGCTGGTTCAGTTGCTATCGCTTTTTTTGGAGGTTGGCCGATTTCCATTACGGTATGGTCCATTGGCGTGGCGCTAAGTATGGCAGGATTGGTTGGTATCCTTGCCGGATACTATCCCGCAATTCGTGCCGCTAAGTTAGACCCAGTTGATGCGTTGCGGCATGAATAATATGGCCTGCGTTTTGCCTTTGATAACGCTTCATCGAATGGAGCTTTTTGTCCGATGAATACCAAGGGAATCTCTGTATTTAGGTCCTATAATAAAATCTTTAAAACAGCAATATAGCGACAATTTGATGCGTCTAGGAAACATTTCTCGTGTTTTGGCGTACATGTAGAGAAACCATCAGGTAACCCCGAAGTAGTATCACTAGGAATATAATGCAAACAGTATTCAACCCAAGAGCTCAGTATCACAGAATCCGCTTGTTTTGCGTGGTATTTCTTGTTGGTTTATTCAGTGGATCGAATGCCTTCGGGCAGTGCGATGACGTCGCTGCGCCCCTTGCTTCGGCACCTTCTCCTGCGAATACAAGTATTTCTATCCAAGCGGATACGACACTTACTTGGACTTCTGGTGAATGCACGACTTCGAGTCAACTGTATTTTGGAACGGACCCTGCCCTTGGCATGGATGCATTTCAAGGCGAACAAGCCAGTCCATGGTCACCGCCTGAAGCGTTAGTTCCACTGACGACGTACTATTGGCAGATTGTTTCGTTTAATGTAGATGGACCAGACACAAACGGTCCTGTCTGGTCATTTACCACAACGGGGCCAACTGGCGCATGCTGTTTTTCGGTGGATGGTACTGTTCTTTGTGTTGAAGTAAGTGAGGCAGATTGCATTTCTTTACCATCAAGTGAATACGTCGGCGACCTAACAATTTGCATAGATGTTGTTTGCGAACCTCCCAATGGAGCGTGTTGTATTGACGGCGGCTGTATTGAACTTATTCTTGAAACGTGCGATTTAGCTGGAGGCACTTTTTATGGCGACGCCACTTCTTGTGTTGAAAACATTTGCGATAACGACCCAGTCGGTAGCTGTTGCATTAATGAAGTGTGTTCCATTGCTACAGAAGTAAATTGTGTTGTAAGTGGCGGCACATTTAACGGTCCACTTACAGAATGTGAAGATGGTCTTTGCACATTTACAGGAGCGTGTTGCTTAGATGAATTCTGCACGGTCCTTATAGAAGAAGATTGTGTGCTTACTGGCGGCACATTTCAGGGCGACAATACAAACTGCGAAATACCTTGTCCAGCGGAACCGATTGGCGCATGTTGTATTACGGAAACATGTGTTGAAGTTGCAGATTTTTTATGTACAGAATACAACGGTCAGTATCAGGGAGAGGGCGAATCGTGTTCGGAAGAATTATGTGAAGCACTGTTGCACATAGGCGTTTGTTGTGTTGATGAAGTTTGCATCGTTGTTGCAGAATTAAATTGCCCAGCTTTTGGCGGGGAGTATCAAGGCGACGGCACATCCTGTGCTTCGAATCCTTGTGCACCACCCGTTGCAACAGGAGCGTGTTGTATAGGCGATACCTGTTCAATTTCGACGCAAGCAAATTGTGAAGACAACAGTGGCACGTATCAAAGCGACGATTCGACTTGTGGCGCAGATACTTGCAGCGCAGCACTTGGTTCGTGTTGCACCTTTGGTCAATGCGTCGAACCGATTTCTTTTGACGATTGTTCTTTAGTTGCAGGAGTGTACAAAGGCGACGGTAACAATTGTGATGGTGACCCTTGCGCAAGTGCTGAAGTAGCA
>NZFX01000032.1 GCA_002689385.1 Phycisphaerae bacterium | reverse complement strand
CAGGCGCAAAACCCCGTCGCATGGTGTTTTCGCAAATCGCACGAGGTTCAACAAATTGCAATAGGTAATCGCAACCGCCGGCTTTGGAACCGACACCTGACATACCAAAGCCACCGAATGGTTGTCTGCCAACAAGTGCACCAGTTGATCCGCGATTAAGGTAAAGATTACCAACACGGAAGTTGCGCCGCGCTTTTTCAAGGTTTTCTGGTTTGCGACTATACACTGCACCGGTCAATTTGTACTCTGTCGAATTTGCAACTTCAAGCGCTTCATCAAAATCTTTTACTCGGATTACTGCAAGGACTGGCCCAAAGATTTCTTCTTGTGCAATCACATCATCACCTTTAATGCCAGAGAAGATATGTGGCGCGATGTAATCACGTCCAGTTTTTTCTTCAAGACCTTTAGGAATCGGTTGTGCAAGTTCAAGCTTGCCCTCTGTTTTACCAATCTCAATGTACCGCTTAATCTCTTTTGCTGCCTTGGCATCAATCACCGGACCAACATCTGTTCCAGGTTCCATCACGTCACCGATGACAAGCGTTCTTGATGATTCAACAAGGCGTTCAAGGAATGTGTCATGAGCAGAATCGACAACAATCACTCGGCTACAGGCGGAGCATTTTTGACCCTGATACCCAAATGCACTTTGGCGTACGCCTAGAACGGCTTCGTCTAAGTCAGCGGAGGCATCGATGATAATCGCATTTTTGCCGCCCATTTCACAGACTACTTTCTTAACAAATGCCTGTCCCGTTGGGACTTTACCCGAAGCTTCTAAAATATCAAGCCCGACTCCTTTTGAACCAGTGAACGCAATGATTGCAACTCGTGGGTCACGAACCATTGCAGAGCCGATGATTGAACCTGGGCCAGCAACATATTGCAATACATCTTTTGGTGCGCCTGATTCCCAAAGAATGTCGCATATAAGTTTCGCAATACCGACAGTTTGTCCAGCGGGTTTCACGAGGACGGTATTCCCCGTGACGAATGCTGCGACAGTCATGCCGCAGAAAATTGCGGATGGAAAATTCCAAGGACTGATAACGGCGCACACACCCCGCGGTTGATAGAACTGTTGATCAAGTTCTCCGATGAATTCTCCAAGGCGCTCGTATTCAAACAGTTGTGGTGACATTCGTGCGTAGTATTCGCAGAAGTCTATAGCTTCACAAACTTCGCCATCGGCTTCGCGCCATGTCTTGCCTGCTTCTTGCATAACGACACCGCAAAGTTCATCGCGCCGTTGTCGCATTAGTGCAGCTGCTTTGACAAGGATTTCCGAGCGAACAAGGGGGTCTTTATCACGCCATGCTGGAAAGGCCTCGTGTGCTCGATTAATCGCAGTTTCAGCTTCTTCCTTAGTAGCGAGAAGGGTGACCTTGGGTACTGTTGAATTTGCAATTGCGTTCGCAAAATCATCACGTTCTTTCTTAATAGAAAAATCACGATACGATTCTGTAAAGAATGGACGGCCATCGCCAACGCCATCGACAGCAATAGAAAGATGGTGCCGTTCTGGTGCATCTTCAATTCGTTGAACGCCAGGGTCTCTATCAGTGTGTTGGATGTGTGGAGATGCAAGTAGAAGTGAACTGTCAGCATCATCTACAAAACTACTTCGTAGCCATGATTCATTCGAAGTGTTTTCAAGAAGTCGACGAACGAGGTACGCCATGCCGGGAATCATTTCACCTACAGGTACATACTCTCGAAGTCGAATGCCATCTTCAAGTACGCCAGCTTTTAGTTGATCTGCCATTCCTCGAAGCATTTGTAGTTCAATTGCTTCAACGGGAAGGTTGTATTTTTCTAGTAGTGCCATTGCTGTTGCGATGGAGCGAATGTTGTGCGAGCCAAGGGCAAGTTTGATTCCGCCCTCGTCTTGTGTTTTTGGAGTCGACTCAATAAACAGTGCTGCCATTCTTTCGAAACAAGCATCGGTGTCTACTTTTCTGCTCCACACTGGAACAGGCCAACCCATTTCTTCAGCATGAATAGTTTCGTAATCCCAGTATGCCCCTTTTACAAGGCGAACAGTCACGATTCGTCCGGTGCGCTTTGACCATTCAATGATTCTATTAGCATCCTCGTCACCGCTTCGCAAATATGCTTGCATAGCAATGCCAGCAGTAAAATTAATTTCATCGCAACACTTCATAAAGAGATCAAGCGTTAAATCTTTGTATTCAAACTGCTCCATATCAAAGTTGATAAGCGTGCCGTTCTTTTCTGCTTCTTCAAGAATTGGTCGCAGGGCATTGAATAATCCATCTACCGATAAATCATGTGCGATTGGATCGGTATTCGCAAAGAGCGAGCTAATTTTAATCGATATATTTGTTCTTGGAATTGGTCCAAGGTGATCACTTTCGAGCAACGTGTTTTCTTTCCAAGAAGATACCGTTTCTGGCAAGTTAACAAGTAAATCAAGGTACCGTTGTCGATACTCTTCAGCTTCGTTATCGCTTACGCAAGCTTCTCCGAGCAGGTCAACGGAAAACGCCACGCCTTCTTTCCAGATAGTCTGCAATTCTGGAAGCGCAGATGCCGCATCGGTCCCCGCAATAAAACGTTTTGCCATTTTGGTTATCTGGCTCGTGACAGTTTTGGTCATAGTGCCTTGCGCGAGTCCGCCGGCTTTCAATCCAATGCCGAGCCCAGGTGGTAACTTCACATTTGGTTGTGTTAAATAATCAATAAGATGTTCATGCACCTGTTCCGGCGTGACAAGTGTTGGAAAGGTATCTACAAAACGAAAGAGTTGAATTTTAAATTCCTCATCTTCCATTGCCCAATCCATCAGTTTGTCTGACCAGAAAGCAGTGGACAACCATGATTGTTTTTTCGCTCTTGCGTGGTCAAGTAGTTTTTCGCCGATTTCTAAAATGCGTTTTTCTGTTGCTTCATCAAAAACACTGTTTGTATTTGCAGCTGATGAAACAGGTGAAACGGTAGATTTATTTTTTCGTTTGAAGAATGCCATAGGTCGTACATTCTATCGAAGTAATCGTTACTACGTTAGCATTTAATGGCACGTAAAAAGCGGTCATCACCATGCCTGTCCCGTAGGATTTTTGCATCTTTTAAGAGCGTATTATCCATAGCTAACTTGAGGACTTCGTTTTTGATGCTCGAAGCGATTTCAATTAAGAGTACACCGCCAGAAACGAGGTGATTTGCTCCATTTTGCACCAGAGGGCGGATGATCTCGAGCCCGTCTGCACCACCTGCGAGTGCAAGCTCTGGCTCCCATTCACGTACATTTTTATCGAGTTTTTCCATTTCTTCATTTGGGATGTAGGGTGGGTTTGAGCAAAGGATATGAAAATAGGGGAGGGCGGAGATTGGATCTAGCCCGTCGCCGTGAAGGAAGGAAATCTTTTCTGTTACGCCATGTTGTTTTGCATTTTTTGCTGCAAGGGCAAGGGCATCATGTGAAATATCGGTGGCGGTTACATTTGCGTCGATATTCGCAGCAATTGTAATTGCAATACACCCAGTTCCTGTTCCTATATCTGCAATGCGAATTGGCGAGGTATCAAAGCGTTGTGCGTATTCGATTGCTTGTTCAACAATGACTTCGGTACAAGTGCGCGGTATGAGCGTGGAAGAATCCACATTGAATTCCATGCCATTGAACCAAGTTTTCCCCACGATGTATTGGACAGGTTCATGATCAACGGTTCTTTTGACAAATGATCTGAGTGAATCTCTTTCTTCATCAGTTGCAATTCGATCGACGTTTGCATAAAGATCAATACGCTCTCCACCAAACAGATGCGTTAACAGCATTTCTGAAATAAGCCGAGGTGAATCGATCGAATGGTCTTCAAAATGCTTTGACATCCACTCAAGAAGTTTCCGTGTAGTCCACTGATTTGTATTTGTTTGTGCCACTCGAGGATTGTAGATTGGTTTTTGCGAAAACGATTAACAACCTGCTGTTTTTTGGCAAGCTTTTTTCGCAATTTCTACAAGTTGGTCGGTCCGGAACGGCTTGAACAAGACTGTGTGCATGCCTTCTTGGCTAGCCCGCATAATTGAGTGGTGGGGGTCGTATCCAAATCCTGTCATTAGAACCACAGCTTGGTTTGGCCACAGCTCAGTAGCACATGAAAACACTTCATAACCGTTGCAGCCTGGCATTCGAATATCTGAGATTACAAGGTCGTAAGGAGTATCTTTCCGATGTGCGTTTTTCAATTTGTCGATGGTTTCTACTCCATCGGTGCAAACCGTAACAGTGCAACCGAGTTTGAGTAGTACCGCTTCTACACCCTCGCGTACAACCTCTTCGTCATCAGCAATGAGGATATTCTTGCCTTTCATGAGCGCATCTGGCTTAATAAAGTTTGCACGGTCTGCGTCAATAATCGTTTGAGGTCCCGCAGTACAGGCCTCTAGTCGATGTTGAATTTCATTTGCTTCATCAATCAACTTTTGACCAAGTACTGGATTCTCTTTCAGGATAGATTCGGTTAGGGAGCGAATTTTTGTGAGCGGGGCTTCAAGCTCTTCAAGAATTGTTTTTGCGACTTGTTCGTTTGTCGTGTAGCGTTCGATGACAAGTAAATCAAGTGTGTGCATAGCACTTGCGATGTAGCGACCAAAAATTTCCGCTAGCCGTCGGTCACTGTTGCCAAACGCGTCAATCGTGTTCGATTCTGCGTTGAATACTCCGATTATTTTGTCGTTTAACCAAAGGGGAACAGTGAGAGAAGAAGAGGCAGAGTCCAGACCTTGTTTATACAGAGGTTCTTTTGAAACATCCGGGCAGATATAACTCTTTCCAGTTGCCGCAACGTTACCACAGATACCATTTTCACTTTCTTGAGCACGAATAACCTCGCCAATTTTTAAAGGCGATAAATTCTCAGCTATCACGAGCTCTAGATTTCCTGATCGTTGGTCGAGCAGGCGGATTTCAAAATTATCCATGTCCAATAGTTCGTGAACGTATCGAACAACTTTTTGTTCCATGAGGCGAAGACGCTCAGCAACATTGAGTGACTTTACAGTAGATGCATCAATTTGTGTCAGTTCAATACCAGCATCGCAAATAGCATTTATTTTCGATTGCATTTCTCCACCGCCAGAAAGCACAAGGTCGTTTTCATCATCTGATGTAACAATGTTAAAATGTTCAGATAGAGTTGCTTCAATCTCGGTAGGGATTGAAACGTCGAATGAAATATGAAGACGTTGACGCTCTTGAGACATATGAAATCCTAGTAGTGGTAGATTACACCCATTTTTCATGAAAGCAATCACGATTGCATCGGAGAATTGCCCCTAATGGCTTGATTTTGAGAGCATTTTGGTAAAAACACCCGCTCCGCTCACGCATTTTTGTACGATTCCTCTTTTTACCATGCTCCACGCCCAAAAAATCAACAAATCATTTGGTCCTACACACGCCGTTGTGCAACTCGATTTAGATGTCGAAGTTGGGCAAATTCGTGGTCTTCTGGGTCCAAATGGCGCGGGCAAATCTACAGCTATTCGAATGATATGTGGCGTGCTTGCACCAGATTCAGGCACAATCGAGTTGAATGGTGTCGACCTTTCAGTTCAGCCGAGCAAGGCAAAAGAATTGCTTGGCTATGTTCCTGATGGCGCACCACTTCCTTTTGAACTTTTACCGATCGAATTTTTGCGATACACCGCATCGATGTATGGGATGCGAAGCAGAGCGAGTAAAGAGTTGATTGAAGATTGGGCAGTTACGTGTGACATTACTACAGTTTTGAAAAAACCTATCGGGTCCCTCTCTCGTGGGTTTCGACAAAGGGTTGCCCTTGCGGGCGCACTCTTGCATAGCCCTAAATTACTCGTGCTTGATGAACCATCGACTGGATTAGACCCAGCACAAAATGCATCATTTAGAGAATTACTGCGTGAACTATCAAAAACATCTGCAATTGTTTACTCCTCACATAATCTCGCTGAAGTGGAGGCGACCTGTGATGTTGTGTCAATTATACATAACGGAAAGTTACTGCTTGATGGTGCATTTAGTGCAATGGAGTCTGAAGATTCCTCAATCATTGTTGAAGTATCGCCAAAAACTATTGCAGAACAAATTGGTGGAACTGAAATAGACCATATAGATTCTGACTGGGCAAGATGTACAGTTGGATCACTAGCTGGGGAGGTTATTGTTGATCAAGTGGCACGTTTTGGCGGGAAAATACGATTACTTCAACCAGTAACTTCTTCGCTCGAATCAAACTACTTGCGCATTATTCATGAATCGGAAACAGTTTCATGAAGCATATTTTTGCAATTTACCGCAGAGAGATATGGTCTTTACTTGTTGTGCCAACAGGTGCCATTGTGGCGGCCCTCTTTGCACTTGCTTGTGGAATAGTTTTTGTTGCGCAAGTTTTGAATCCATCGAGTATCGCCACAATGCGACCAGTATTCGACTTATCTGCTTGGCTATTACTGTTGCTTTGCCCAGCAATCACTATGCGACTTGTTGCAGAAGAGCGACGCATAGGCACATGGGAGTTACTACTTGCTTCCCCAGCGACATCCTTTGAAATAGTAAAAGGGAAATTTCTTGCTGCGTGGACTTTTTTGTTTTTAATTTTACTTTCAACATTTCCGTTGGTTTTTGTTCTTGAGTTTTATTCATCAGTGGATTACGGTGCAATTGCAAGCGGGTATCTTGGGTTGTTTCTCTTGGGCGGAGCAGTGATTGCGACAGGGCTGTTTGTTTCTACAACAACAACTTCGCAAACAGTCGCCTATCTTGTTACGACGTTCTTTTGGATAACGCTATCACTGTCCACAAAAGTATTGCCAAACTATGTGCCAACTCGCTTTGCTGATAGTATTTTTGCACTTGATCCAGATTTAAGAACAGGCGCTTTTTCAATTGGGCTCATCGACACAGCAAATATTGTGTACTTTATTTCGATTACATTTTCGATTGGTTGGATCACGATTATTGCGGTAGACGCAACGCGTCGGTTAAAAGTATCATCTTGGAAAGTATGCGTATCATCAATTTTGTTACTTGTTGCACTTATTTCAGTGAACAATGTTTCGATGCACTCAAGTGCTCGTATACGTATCGATGCAACGGGCACCAGAGCGTACACACTGAGTGATCAAACAAGCAACTTGCTTGAATCGCTAGAAAAACCTTGGAAAATTGTTGTGCTTATTGATGACTCTACTGTGGCTAAGCCAGTCATACAACAAGTCGATGAAGTTTTGCGAAGGTATAAAGAGGGCTCATCACATATAGCTGTAGAGCGTATCAATCCTGCAAATCCTTCCTCTATTTCTCAGTATGAAGCTTTACTTCAAGACTTGATGGAATTGTATGGTGACGAACTTACAAAGGCAGAGATCGCAATTGATGCTGCTGTTGTTTCATTTAAAGAGTTTATGGTGTTTGCATCGAGTACATCCGCGTGGGCAGAACAAGTGGCAGGTCTTGCGACTAACAGCCAAGAGCAAGAAACCCTTACTACGATTGCGAGTTCTCTTGCACTTTTGGGAAGCGACGGTGGTTTAATATTAAATGAAGTGACAAAAGCCATGCAAGTCGATGCATCCCAACCATTGCCACAGATTCATGTTGCACGCGATATTCTTGTTGCTGCGACTGGTCAATGGTCGCAGGAGTTAGCGGAAGTTGCTTGGTGGCTGTCAAGTGGCAGAAGTACGCAACTCGTTTCAATTTGTGCAGATAAAGTTTCCCCGTTTGAAAAAATGGCTGTGCAGTTAGCGAAGTCAGATGACGCGCTTCGTCTTTTGGGTGATATTGAACTTGGTCAGTTAGCAATGCAACTCGCTACTGGCGAAGGTGCAATAATAATTTCTCCAGATGGCGCAACAATGATACCCGCAACTTTAATTTTCCCGCGGACGGGTATTGCTCAGGAAACAACTGCAATTGACCAGCGTTTTCGTGGCGAACAAATCATTTCATCTGCGATGCGCTCTTTGCAGTCGAGCGTGCACCCCACCGTTGTTTTTGTTCATGCAGAAGCGGGGTCCTTGTTAGGCAGAAGGCAAAACAATGTCGACCTCTGGGCCGCAAAGGGTTTACTTGAAACCAGTAGGTTTGGTGTTGCTCAGTGGATTCCTGCCGAAGAACCACGCCCAAGTTTGCCTGACGGACCTATAGTTTGGGTTGTCATACCACCTTCAAGTAGAGCGGGTCTAACGCCATCGCCACGTGAGCAATCACTTCTAGACGCAACTGCTTTGCTTATCTTAGAAGATGAACCTGTTTTACTTAATTTACAACCAAGTTTGTTACCACGTTACGGCCAAAAAGATCCATGGGTAAACATTGTTGAAGGAATTGGCCTTAGTGTTGATACAGAACAGGTTCTTGTTGAGCAAGTTGCAACAGGTCCAAATCGTGTTGAAGTTCAGCGTTCTCAAATGATAGAAGACATGCACAGCGATCATCTTATTGCTCGTGGTGTAAGTGGCCGTCAGTTATTTTTGCCGTTTCCAATTCGTGTATCTGGTGGCGAACCGCTGATTATGATTGAGGCAACAGAAGATCATTGGCTTGATGCAAATTGGGAACTTAAAATGGTTGATTCCACTGGAAAAAGCAGCATAAACGAACAAGTGCAAATTGCATCTGCAATTGAACATGAAAATGGTTCACGGGCAGTAGTGATTGGCTCGGGCGGGTGGTTGTTTTCTTGGGCAGCGGATAGAGTCGTGTCTTTAGGTGGCAATCAGATAGCAATGGTTAATCCAGGCAATAACGAGTTGCTTCTTGCATCTGTTGAATGGCTTTTGGGTTTAGATGACTGGATTGCAGCGAGCCCTATCGGTCAACAGACAAGCCGGGTGAGCGGGTTAAGCCCAATAGCATATTTTGTATGGACTATCGCTTTGGTACTGGGTGTTCCGTTCCTTATGGTTTTTGCTTCCGCAGTAACATTACTTAGGAGGAGCAGAGGATGATTAAAAACCGAGACCTGTGCATTCTTTTTATTCTTGCAATTGTGTTTGCTCTCGCAGCATTTCGATTCAGTGCGGTGGGTGATGCACAACCAAAGGGATCGAAAGAATTACTGCTGCAAACTAACGCTATCAATTTTAATGCTGTTCGGCGAATTGAATTGTTTCGGCAGGGTCAGGATTTTGTTTTTGAAAAAGCAAATGGAAGTTGGATACAAAGAATTCCATTTTCAATGCAGATGGATGTACTTTCGATGCATGCCCTGATTGAAACAGTCCAAGGCGTGCAAGTTCTCGGGCAGGTAGTGAATGAATCAAGTGCAGTTTCCCTTGAGGGTAGTGAAGGCACTGAATATATATCCATCTCAGATGGAAAAAATGATGTGAAAATATTTTTAGGCAGAAAAACGCTTGGTGGAATGGCTTATGCGCAGCGTAAGGGAGAAGAGGTTTCACTTATTGACCAATCCTTGCATCGAAGGGTGCTTGATATGGATCATCGATTGTGGAGAGATGTTCGGTTGTTTCCAAACTTTGCAGTTGATGGAATACGCGTTGAGCGAAACATCGATTCAAACAGATTGGTTGTTGCTCGAAATGATGGCAGGTGGTCGATGCTCGTCCCAGTCAAGACTCGGGTTGATCAAGTAATGTTCGCTGAGTGGGTAGGAAAACTTGCAGCTGCTCGAGTAGGGACGTACGTTCTTGATGATCCAGAGGATTATTCGATGTTCGGTTTGGATCAAGCGCCTGCGTCGTTTACAACAACGGATAGAGGGGGCGTTGCGCGCACGTTATTGATTGGAGGACGGGTTTCTGCAGGATTGAGCGATCGGTACGTTATGCTTGAAGGTCAGCCGGTCGTTTTCAGGATGAAGTGGGAAGCGTTGTTGGGGTTGTTCCCTATTCCAGAAATGTTTGTTGATGCAACGGGAAGTGCAGTTTCAAAATACGATGTAAAGCAAGTCATTCTTCGTTTTGATAAGGATGAAATTGTGCTCACAAGAGATTTACATCGGTGGATTGGCAGCAGTGGACTGCAGGTAGATGGCGATGAAGTTGAGGCATTACTTACTTGGGTGCTTGACGCAAAACCACCATCTGTAGCTTTTGACAAATATCCATCGAAAGCTGAAGTGGCAACAGTAACTTTAGTTGGTTACGATTCACTACCGCTAGATACCATTCGCATTGCCCGTTCTGCTTCTGACCAATGGATTTTAGAGAACGGCGACAATGTGCTGCGCTTGCACCCAGCTGAAACTGGGGCTGCTATCACCCCATTCCAAAAGTAAAAGTCTCTAAGGAATGTATTTCCTTTTATTCATCATTTAACCGCTTGTGTTTACAGTAGTTAGATGCAATAAGACGCTAATTATAACCTCTGAGGAATTAAATGCCCTACAACCGATGTAAGTTACTGTTGATTAAAATTTACAGCAAAGCGTTTTGCGATATCAACGCCGCATGGTTGTTCGTCAATGAGTGTGCAGGGAAGGTCGGCTATGAGGGTGTTCATGTTTATCGCTGGAGTAAACGTGGATGTTTGAGGTGCTGTGAAAACCCATAACTCGTTAACAAGTTGCTGGCTGAACAGGCGTTGGAACAATATTGCACCACCCTCTACGATGACGTTTGTTGCATCATATCTAGTCACAAGGTGGCGAAAAAGTGGAGCAAGCGCAAGCACACCCATTTCTAAGGGAAGAGCGAGCAGTTCTTGCGACGCAAAGTTGCTCGTGTCAGCGCCTTCTTCGTGAACAAGAAGTGTTGGCGCATCACAGTTAAGAACGTTTGCGTGTAGAGGAGTGCGCAATGTTGGGTCAATGACAATACGAAGCGGAGTTCGATACTGCGTTGCATCTCGTACGGTCAGCGATGGGTTGTCAGCGACAACAGTGCCTACTCCTACGATAATCGCATCCACACAGCCGCGCTCCTCATGCACGAGGAGCTGGCTTTCTTTGCTGCTGATCCAAGGCGATTCCCCTTTAGGTGTTTCTATATTTCCATCAATTGTTTGAGCCCATTTACATGTAATCCAAGGCATACCGGTTTTGATTCGATGAGAAAATGGCTCAATAATTTCTTTGCAGAGTGCGTCTTCAACGACGAGTACTTCGACGCCTTTAGCAATAAGGAATTCCGCGCCACCACTTGCAGCAGCGTGTGGGTCGCTTGTGCCAATAACAACCCGATTTATTCCTGCGTCCAGCAACGCTTTTGAACAGGGTGGCGTTTTTCCATGGTGATTACATGGTTCGAGCGTAACGTAAGCAGTTCCGCCATGTGCGGATTCTCCAGCCATTGCAAGTGCGTTTATCTCAGCATGCGCTTCGCCGCATGTTTCATGAAAACCTTCGCCAACGACCTCGCCAGTTTTATCCGTGATGATGCATCCAACCATTGGGTTTGGTTCAGCGGTGCCGTGTCCACTTACCGCGAGTCGCGTTGCCTGATGAAGCATTGATATGTCCTCTTTTGAAGCCATTTTCATACATCCTATACCAATATTCAAAGCACTAACCAGAGTGACTGTCACTTTGAAAAATTAAAAGTGCTACAAAAAAAGGAAGCCCGCTGGTTAGACCGTTGGGCTTCCTTAGGGGTTGGGGCAAAAGTAACTTACGCCTTGAGAACTTCTTTCTTGAGGTTTTCAGGCATCAATCGATATTCTGAAGGTTCCATAGTGCTTGAAGCGCGACCTTGGGTCATGCCACGAAGCACGGTTGTGTAACCGAACATTTCGGAAAGCGGTACTTCAGCATTGATGATTCGAACAATTCCGCGTAATTCGGAGTCATTAATCTGACCGCGACGGCTCGCAAGGTCACCACTCACAGGGCCAAAGAATTCGTCGGGTGTTGTAATAATCACTTTCATGATTGGCTCGAGCAATGCTAAACCAGCTTTGGTGCATGCTTCTCGGAAACCCAGAGCACCAGCTTGTTCAAACGCAACTTGGCTTGAGTCAACTTCATGGTACGAACCATCAACAAGTTCACAACAAACATTGACCATTGGGTAACCACCAAGGATGCCAGATGCGGATGCATTGCGGACACCATGTTGGACGGATGGAACATACTCGCGGGGAATAGAACCGTGGGAAATCTTGTCAACAAAAACAACACCATTTTTCATGACGAGTTCTTGTTCTTCAGCTTCAGCAGCAGTCATAGGTCGAACGTTCATGACTACGTCACCGAACTGGCCACGACCACCGGATTGTTTAATAAACTTACCACGAACGTTTTCGGCAACGTCTGTAATCGTTTCGCGATAGGAAACACGCGGTTGGCCAACATTAACACCGATTTTAAGATCGCGAGTTAGCTTGTTTTTTACAATTTCAAGGTGAAGTTCACCCATGCCAGCAATAATTGTTTCGCCGGTTTCTTCGTTGTAATTTGCGTGGAATGAAGGGTCTTCACGACGGATTGTCGTGAGTGCTTCACCAAGTTTCTTCTTGTCATCGTTTGTGATTGGCTCAATTGACATTGAAATCACAGGATCAGGGAAGTGCATTCGTTCAAGGATAATTGGATCGTTAATGTCGCAAAGCGTGTCACCAGTTACTGAGTTTTTCAAACCAATAACAGCAACAATTGAGCCAGCACCCGCAAAGTCAAGTGCTTCACGGTCTTTTGCGTGCATCTCATAAATACGGGATACATTTTCTTTTCGTCCATTACCAGGGTTTGATACACGGCTACCTTTTTCAAGACGCCCCGAGTACACGCGAACGTATGTTAAGTCGCCATGTGAATCACTTACAACTTTAAACACAAGCCCTGAAAAAGGCGCATCTTCGCTGTTTGGACGACTAAGTTTTTCACTTTCGTCTTTAGGGTTCGTGCCTTGTACTTCAGGAACTTCAGTTGGGTTTGGAAGATATTCAACAACACCATTGAGCACGCGTTGTACACCAATATTTTTAAGTGCTGAACCGCAATAAGTAGGGAACGCGCGCAAGTCGATAGTTGCACGTCGAAGCGCAGCCTTAAGTTGGTCTTCGGTAATTGCAGATTCATCTTCAAGGTAAAGCTCAGTGAGCTCGTCATCAAGTTCTGCAATGCGTTCGATGATGTCGTGGCGCCAGATTTGTGACATCTCTTGCATGTCTTCTGGAATTTCTCGTTGTTCAACCACCGCGCCCATGTCGCTTTGGTCAAAGTAGTATGCCTTCATTTCAATAAGGTCAACGATACCCTCAAAAGTATCGCCAGCACCGATTGGAAGTTGCACAGCAATTGCGTTTGCGCCAAGTCGTTCGCGAAGTGTGCCGTAACTAAACTCAAAGTCAGCACCAATTTTGTCCATCTTATTAATGAGACAAAGTCGCGGCACGTTATATCGGTCTGCTTGTCGCCAAACAGTTTCGGATTGTGCTTCAACGCCTTCTTTGCCATCAAACACTGCAACAGCACCATCAAGTACACGCATAGAACGTTCCACTTCAATCGTGAAGTCGACGTGCCCCGGCGTGTCAATTAAGTTTACTGTGTATTCTTGACCGTTGTAATCCCAAGGGCACGTTGTCGCAGCGGACTGAATAGTAATGCCACGTTCTTGTTCTTCCTCAAGGAAGTCCATTGTCGCAGTACCTTCGTGTACTTCGCCAATTTTGTAACTTTTACCTGTGTAATAAAGTACACGCTCAGTTACGGTTGTCTTACCCGCGTCAATATGTGCGCAGATGCCAATGTTTCGTACGTAATTTAAATCTTTTGCCATAATTCTTTTACCAATCAGACCAAAATGGTCGTATCTTTGATATCCCAACCCCAACACACATGTGGTGGGTACTAATTTCGTTTGTTGTAACTAACACTGTTTCGGAATACATGTATTCCGGGGTTGCCCAGACGTTCCTGAACAACCTTGAGGGTTCAATCAGCGCAGTCGGGCCTCTTCATCATCATCTTCTTGCAACGGTAAACTCCTTCCGCTGCGCCACAGTGAACTATGGCTGAGGCCTCGTGACGCCAAGCTGCAAATCGCGACAGTCGCAAAAAGAGTGGCAAGCCCATCATTTTATACGAAAAAAAAAGTAAGTCAATACTTAATTAAGAAGAACGGACGAGGAGTTCCCGATTTATGCCTTTTTTAGCTAATAATGGCTCTATTTCCTTAAGAAAACGGCGCCCATCTTTTACATATCCAGCGGTTGGCTGTAAATCAGGGAGCTCGTTTCTAAAGTACCGATTTAAGCGGATCATTTTTAACTCTCGCGTGTATTTTGCAATCATCGACGCTAGCGCGACAGGCATGTGTTTTTCGTCACTTTTTGATTCGAATGTAATGGTGATAAAGGAATTTCCACGTTGCAGGCGGTACCTACTCATTGCGCTGTCTTCACAAAGAATCTGAATCTCTGCTTCTGGCCAGCAAAGTTGTAAATCATTTCGGTAACGACTTCGACCGCCATGCCTGTCGATCATTATTCGAGGATGTTGCGTGGGGTACCGTTTCATGATTGTATTGACATGATTCATCGCAATAGAAAAATTAAGTGCTGCTTTTGTTGCAACGGATGTTCGCTCGTTGTACATGCGAACATCTATAGATTCGCAGGTTAACCAATCACACGTTATATTTGTGTTTTCAAGCGCACGATTTAATCTTGTTGAATTAATACGCAATTCTTTTTCATCAACCGCAACCGGTAACGAAGTTGTGCCGTCGAACCACGGCTCGTCCGGGACCACGCTGCCTACGAGTTTAAAAAAATCCTTGTCATCATCAATTGGTTTTCGATTGTGTAAAGAATCTAAAAAAGCAAACACGCCACGTTCAAGTCCAAACAAATCTTTCGGCGTTGAACCCGATTTAAGCTTTTTTGAATCATTAATTGCAAGCCGTCGGTGCTTATCTTTTCTGCTTTTGCACACGATGGTACCCAACAACGACCACATGTCGGGAGCACCTTCTTCTGGGTCGTACTCCTCGAGTACAAATACGGATGCACCTACGCAGAGTGGTCCAAACATGGGGCCATACCCAGCTTCATCAATTCCTGCATATACAAGCATGCGCAGATGATACAAGATGGTCGTGCCCGATTAATCATCCTATAGGAGAATTAATCTACAATATGTTTCTATGGCAAAAATACTTATGGCAATGTCAGGCGGGGTTGATTCTTCAGTCGCCGCAGCGCTATTGACACAGCAAGGGCACGAAGTTGTTGGGTGTTTCATGCGACTCGGCACTGTAGGTGATGAGGTGGAGCAAGATGTCACTATCGGGCACAAGGGGTGTTGTTCCATCAACGATGCGCATGATGCAAGGCATGTCAGTGCTAAACTTGGCATGACGTTCTACGCGCTTGATTTCAAAGATGATTTTGGACGCATTATCGATTATTTTGTTGACGAATATAACGCGGGTAGAACACCAAACCCTTGCGTTCGTTGCAATGACTGGCTGAAGTTTGGAAAACTGCACGAGTATGCAAAATCAATAGGCGCAGAGTTTGTTGCCTCAGGGCACCACGCACAAATTGTTCAAGGCACGGATGGTGCCGAACTGCACATGGGTGCAGACGATGGTAAAGATCAAAGTTACGTTCTTTTTGGCGCGAGTCGCGATCGTATTGGCGAAATGATGCTTCCAATTGGTCACTTACAAAAGAACGAGGTTCGTGATCTTGCAAAACAATTTGATTTGCCTGTGTTCAATAAACCAGACTCGCAGGAAATTTGTTTTGTTCCTGATGACAAGTACGCAAATTTACTAAAAAAAAAATCACCCGGTTGTTTAAAACAGGGTGATGTACTTGACGCGGAAGGCAAAGTCATCGGAAAGCACGAAGGTCAACAAAAATATACGATTGGACAGCGGCGTGGTTTAGGAATTGCAATGAGCAAACCTGTGTACGTTGTTGCAAAAGACCCCGTGCTTAATACAGTCACAATCGGCGGGGAAGAATTATTAAATACAAATACAGTGATGGCAAAAGACACGAATTGGCTTATCAATGAAAGCAATGAGTGGATTCCATGTACGGCAAAAATTCGATACAACACACCACCTGCCGCAGGAAAAGTTCGAGCAGTAGGTGACACTATCGAAGTTCAGTTTAATGAACCACAACGTGGTGGCGCTCCTGGACAAGCAGTGGTGTGCTATGTGGGGACGAAAGTTATTTGTGGCGGCTGGATTGATGGTGTTTTATGATTGATTGGTCACTTCCATACCCATCAAGTCGCGAAGCGGTACTTGGAAAAAATGTTGTCGCATGTTCACACCCACTGGCTTCACAGGCGGGTTTGGACATGATCCGTCTTGGCGGAAACGCAGTAGATGCAGCACTTGCTTCAGCAATTGTGAGCACGGTTGTTGAGCCGTGTGCAAACGGTATTGGCGGTGATGCGTTTGCTATTGTGCACGATGGCGAAAAAATATACGGCATCAATGGTTCAGGAAAATCACCTGCATTGATGCCTTCTTCTATCGAAGGTGATATTCCTTCCGTCGGTTGGCTTCCCGTTACAGTTCCAGGTGCAGTCGCAACATGGATGGAACTCCACGCTCGCTTTGGAACATTGACTTTGAGTCAATTATTTAACCCAGGAATATCGCGGGCGAGGGATGGTTTTTTGGTTTCTCCGCAGACAGCAATTCGTTGGCAGAATGGTACAGCTCGGTTTCGTGATTCCAAGGCATGGTGTGACACGTTTCTCTTTGATGGCAAAGCACCAGAAGTAGGGCAATTGATCACGTTGCCTGACCACGCAAATACGTTGGAAGAAATTGCAGAAACAAATGGCGAGTCTTTTTATCGAGGAGCCCTTGCGCAAAAAATAGAAGATGCTTCAATCGAAGGTGGTGGATTCCTTCGTAAAACAGATTTAGAAAAACATAAAACTTTGTGGGTCGAGCCACTCTCAATTTCGGTAGGCGATGCTAATTTTTACGAATTGCCACCAAACGGGCAGGGAATTGCTGCGTTGATTGCAATGAAGATTGTTGAAGCAACAAAAATTGATTTGTCAGACTGTGACAAGCCAAGAGTGTTGCATGTACAAATTGAAGCGATGAAACGGGCGTTTGCAGATGCGCATGCGTTTGTTGCAGACCCAGACATATCTGGTGACTGCGGTGACTTACTTGACGAGGTACGAGTTACAACGCATTGCGATACACTGACAAGCGAGGCAACTGAAATTGATGCAAGCGCAATTCCGAGGTACGCGTCGACGGTCTACCTTGCAACTGGCGATGCAAATGACATGCAGTGCTCGTTTATTCAAAGCAATTTTGAAGGTTTTGGTTCGGGCATGGTCGTCCCGGGCACGGGCATCGCTTTGCAAAATCGAGGTCGGGGTTTTTCACTTGATCCGAAGCATCCAAATGCAATCGGGCCAAGTAAGCGACCGTTCCATACGATTATCCCGGGCTTTCTTTCCCAAGGTGATGTGAGAACACCCTTTGGTGTGATGGGAGGGCCGATGCAACCCCAAGGTCATGTGCAAGTCGTATGCAGAATGGTTTTTGCAAAACAAAATCCACAAGCTGCGCTTGATGCACCGAGGTGGAAGTTGATTGGTGGAAAAAAAGTTGCTATAGAACCAGGGTTTCCAGAAAATGTGTATTCAGCTCTTCGGGAAATGGGGCACGAACTAGAAATTACGCAAGGTAGGTCAGTCGCTTTTGGTGGAGGGCAAATTGTGCAAGGTATCGCTGACGGGTACGCAGGAGCAAGCGATTCTCGTCGTGACGGGCAAGCAGTCTGTTCCTGATATAATGCTTCAACAGGAGACACCCAATGACTACTACCGCTGAATACCTAGGAACAAACGCTGAAAATCTGCTTTCTTACAAGGCAAAGGTCTCATCAGATCTGCTCCACCTTCCCGGAAGTGATTTTATTGATCGCACTTGGAAAAATAGCGACCGTAACCCACAGGTACTCCGGAACCTTGCTTCCATTTACAACAACGGACGTCTTGGCGGTACAGGGTACGTTTCAATTCTACCTGTTGACCAAGGTATCGAGCACTCAGCAGGCGCATCATTTACGCCAAATCCGCTTTACTATGATCCATCAAACATTTGCGAACTTGCCCTTGAAGGTGGCTGCAATGCCGTCGCAACTACGTTTGGTGTTCTTGGCACAGTTGCACGAGAGTACGTGCACAAAATTCCGTTTATTGTCAAAATTAACCACAACGAGTTGATGGCAAGTCCAAATACATTTGACCAAGTCATGTTTGGTTCAGTTGAAGAAGCATGGAACCTTGGTGCTGCCGCTGTTGGCGCAACAATTTACTTTGGTTCTGAAGAATCAAGTCGTCAAATTCAAGAAGTAGCGCAAGCATTTGAGATGGCGCATCAATTAGGAATGGCGACAGTGCTTTGGTGTTACTTGCGAAACAGTGACTTTAAAGCAAGTGGTACGGATTACCACGCATCAGCGGACTTAACTGGTCAAGCGAATCACCTTGGCGTAACAATTCAAGCAGACATTATCAAGCAGAAACTCGCAACGAACAACGGCGGGTACATTGCTATGAATGAAGGTGGCACTTCCTACGGTAAGTACAACAAGGGCATGTATGAAGATTTATGTACTGATCACCCAATCGATTTGTGTCGGTACCAAGTGCTCAACTGCTACAGCGGTCGCTGTGGTTTGATTAACTCTGGTGGTGCTTCTGGTGAAAACGATTTTGCACAAGCAGTCGAAACAGCGGTTGTCAATAAACGTGCTGGTGGTTGCGGTCTTATTAGTGGTCGCAAAGCATTTCAGCGTCCAATGAAGGACGGCGTGCAATTGCTTGGTGCTATCCAAGACGTATTCCTCGACGACACAATTACGATTGCCTAACTATATGTATTTTAGTATTCGTGGAATACTAAAATAAATGACCCGCGGGATTGTTTATGCGCTGGCGATTTGGCGTATTGGTTTGTGTACGCGAGATGCTTCCATTCGTCTCTGTGATTCGACAACCGAAGTAAACTCTTCGCCAAAGCGGATCAAACGCAAACTATTCGCAATAACAACAATATACCCAAGCGCGTAGTAAAACGGCGTGACCCAAATATTAATGTTGCCTGTTGCTGCAAGTGCAAGACCTACAATCGCAAGGACAAGAGAAGCACCAATGTTTTGAGCGATGACGCTTTTTGTTTTTCTTGCGAGGGAAATCAAGAAAGGGATGTTCCGAAGATCATCGTTCATCAAGGCAACGCCTGCACTATTTGTTGCAATGTCAGAACCACTCAAACCCATCGCTACGCCAACATCAGCAGTTGCAAGGATTGGACCATCGTTAATACCATCGCCAACAACAAGGGTGCTGTGTCCGCGACCAATTAGATACTTGAGCTCTTCGTGCTTTTCTTCGGGTAAACATTCGGCTTCGATTGCATCCACGCCAACTGCTTGAGCAACGCGTTTAGCAACGTCAAGGCGATCGCCAGTAAAGATTGAAACGTGACGCACACCATGACGGCGCATGTCTTCAACTGCTTCAGCGGCATGTGGACGAAGTTTGTCTTCAAGCCCAACAGCACCTAGGTATTGTTTGCCTCGCATGATATGCACACTTGACATGCCTTCAATTTTTTCAGAAACAGTTTTGACTTGTTCAGCGATTGCTTCGTTTAAACTTTCAAGCCAAGCGCCACGGCCTGCATAAATATCGCCACCGCTGGAGTGCGCAATGACACCACGGCCGTGAACTTCTTCGTATTTTTCAACATTTCCGGGAGTGATATTTGCTTGGGTCGCTGTTTCTAATATGGATTTTGCCAAGGGGTGATTGGAGTGTTGTTCCGCATCGGCGGCGGCCTGCAACAACGCTGCACCTTCGACACCTTCAGCTGGCGCAAGGCGACCAACGGCAAACTTGCCTGTTGTAAGCGTGCCCGTTTTATCCATAATGACTGTGTCAACACCAGCGGCTGCTTCGAGCGTCGCAGTGTGTTTAATCATGATGCCAAGACGTGCTGCTGCGGCAAACGCTGCAACCATTGCAGTTGGGTGCGCAATCAAGAGTCCACCTGGGCATGTAACAACAAGTACAGTTATCGCACGAACGGCAGCAGCACCTCGAATTGCTTCGTCACCGCTTCTGCTTGTGAAGAACCAAACAACTGCTGCGACCATCACAACGATAGAGAAGTAATACGAGGCAAGTTGTTCGATGAGTTCTTGCTTTTGTGTGCGGGTTGATTCTGCTTCCCGAATAAGGGATTCGACTTTACCAATGGTCGTGTCTGCGGCGACAGCAGTGACTTTGACATCTATTTGTCCTGTCAAGTTTGTTGTCCCTGCATACACGTCGATACCTGCTTCGACTTCTATAGGAACAGCTTCGCCTGTAAGTGATGCTTGGTTAATATCTGAGTTGCCCGAAACAATGGTGCCGTCAACAGGCAGGTTTTCGCCTGGGCGAATTCGAACAATCATCCCAATTGCAATCTGGTCGAGACCGACCATTCTGTCTGCACCGTCTTCAACGAGCCGAGCACTTCGGGGTGTCAAGTCTACAAGGTCTTTGATGGCGCGCTGTGCGCCCCATGCAGTTCGACTTAAAATGAGATTAGCCATCCAAAGAAAGAGCGCCAAAAAACCTGCGGCTAAGTACATGTCAGCCGAAAGTGCGGCGACAACTGCCAGCGAAGCGAGCGAATCGCTTGCGGGTTTTCCTTTTTTGATTTCAATCCATGCGCCTGCAAGCAGTGGAATGACCAAAATGATTGCACCAATTGCGGCTGGTATTTGAGAAATCAACGTGTGTGACCCAAGTAGGTGCCCAATCCACGAGACAGCAAGAAGTACGCCGCCACCCAAGGCAACGAGAAGCCGACGCTCAAGTTTGCGAGCGCCATCCATTGCGCCGGGTTGATTTTGTTGCTCGATATTCGCTGTTTCAGTCATAATAAAAGTAGTTCCGGGGTTCGTTCAGGGGCAATTTCGGGGGGCCTTCTGGGGTTCCATGGTGAATCTCTCTACTATAGCTCGATTCTAGGGTCATTGTTCGTGTAGGATTCGGATAATCTTATGGCATATATGAACAAGATGAGAGCAGGTAGATCATGACAAGTGTTGCAGTGATAGGCGATGGGCAAATGGGGTTAGTAATGGCAGATGCTTTAGTGGCTCGAGGCATCGATGTACGGCTCTGGGGACCATTTCCAAGCCATATTGATGATCTCGCTGAACGGCGCACATCGGCACGCTTGCCTGATTTTACGCTGTCCGATGCCATCCGCGTTACCCCAAATGCACAAGAGGCATTTGCAGGAGT
>NZFX01000031.1 GCA_002689385.1 Phycisphaerae bacterium | reverse complement strand
CCAGGTACTTCAAGGTATTACAAACATAAATTCACACCGGGCTGATCCGCTTTCGCTCGCCGCTACTTACGGAGTCGTTTTTACTTTCCTTTCCTACAGTTACTGAGATGTTTCAGTTCACTGCGTTCGCCCCCATACCGTATGCATTCGGGTATGGGTAATCTGCAGAACAGATTGGGTTTCCCCATTCGGAGATTCTTAGATCACTGCCTGTTTACCGGCTCCCTAAGACTTATCGCAAGTTACTACGTCCTTCATCGCCTCTCAACGCCAAGACATCCTCCATATGCCCTTAACGACCTGGTCATGCCGACCCGACTTCGACTTAAAAAAGTCTAATCAAATCAACGCGCACATGACTGAGTTTGCAAGGGTCTCAGCCAGTCCATTCTACAAGAGGATTCCTGCAGAAATTGCTTCAATGTAAATCAAAGAAGCGTGGATGGTCAAACGATTCATATAACGAATATTTTCAGATCGCTCTCAAAATTGCTCAAGTAAAGTCACACACAAATGTGTGCTTCTTTATTTTAAATTTAATTCGGTGAATGCAGTTTCCCGCTCTTGTTAAGACAACATTATCCGGGGATGGTTAACGTTGTCCCTTACTAATTGAATAGAAAACAAGAATGGTTTTTTTTGCATTTACTACTATCATGAACTTGTCAAAGAGCGTACGGACCGAGGTCCGCATCGCCAAATCAGCGTTCCGATTTGGCGAGCCGAGGATTTTACCTCATCTGCCCCTCACGTCAACCCTCTTATGGGATGCTTTTCATGTTTTTTCTGCTTTTCTAAAGAAATATCCTACTCGTGAAACACGCTTAAAACGAGCCAGGGTTACCTGCACCGCCGCCACCACCACCGCGTGGTCCTGTTGGGGGCATCACTGGATCACCTGTCTCACTATCTTCGCCTTCGCTATCAACTTGGCTTCTAACCTGTTGCTGAAGCTGGCGTAAGTCGTTTCTTTTCGATTCAAATTCCGGTCTTTTTTCGACTACTTCACCTGTTTCAACATTCTGGAGCAAGACCACATAGCCCAACGAATCGGCATTGACGTCAAGAACAAACCAACCATCTGTTTCGTCAGGCACACCCTGATCTATAGGTTGCCCTACAAAGATAGTACTGTCTTTACTTATCCATTCTCCATCGCTGAATTCAAAGGACTCCAACACCACATATCCTCGGTCGGACGGGCTTGGGGAAAGGCCCTCATCGGCCATCTTTGAGTCGACTACGAACCACTGTTGCGACTGTTGCACTTCGACATTGCTTGTCCACGGGCTTGTCGCAGTCGGAATAGTCACACTTTGCGCAAGTGTTTTTTGTTCTTCATACAAACTTGGCTTGTGCCCAAAAAAGGGATTAGCTATTTGAAGTGTCATGCGATATCGATAGGTTTTACCTGGCTCAACTGACATGTCGTGGCCCCATACCCAAACATTGCCTGTCATGATTGTTTCCGTTTCTTCTGACGGCCCACCGAGCAATGCAGTTATTTCATCTTCAAGGCCCTGCTTGTCTTCAAGCAACCCCGCGAGAACATCGCTTTCCCGAATAAGTTGTTCTTCTAGGCGTTGCAATTTACCGCTACCACCACCACGGCCGCCGCCGCCAAGTGGCGCTCCACCCCCACCTTTTTTCTCTTCTTCAATTCGCTCCTGAATATCCGCTATCTTCTTCACTTGCGAAGAAATTCTTCTCTGAGTTTTCTTGAGCTTTGCTTTCAGTTTGCCGGCTTCAGTCGTGTCGTCTACATTTTCCTCACCATCCCACAATTCCGGGGTCTTCAATCCTTTTGGTTTCGCGCCCTTCAAATGAAAGAAGTCAGGAGTAACTATTTTTGCCTGCTCACCGTTACGAAGGGTATGCACAATAGCATCGCGCTCAAGTGCGTCCACATCGCCTTCTGCAAGCTTTTCCCTGTAAGAAAGGTGGCCTGGGAGAGCTGAAACTGTCTCGCTTACAGACCACGTGTCGCCTTCTAGAACTTGACGTTCAATTTGAATGTCAAACACATCGGCGCCATCTTCATACCATTGAGCTGGAATTGCATCCAGATCATCTGTTGCTGACGCGAAGGATTCAACAACTGCATCGATGTCAAATTTTGCTGCTACTTGCACCCATGTCGTATCGTGTGGTGGACCCGAAATTTTATTCTCAAGGTTTTCCACCGAACCAATTTCTGATTCAGAAATTGTCCCGTACCACTGATGCGTTCGAATGTCACTTGGTGCATTCATTTCTGGAACAACGTACATCCGAAGTTCTGACTGAACGCCCTGCCCACTATCAATATCGCCCATCATGTCAAGGGTTGGAAAAACAACACGTCCGCTTGGCGATACTGAACTTGTCAATTGGTTCGAGAACGAAGACCCCATCGGCGCAGGTGCTGTAATCTCAATTGGCGATGGCGAACCATCGCGTAACTTTGATTCGAGTTGCTTTGCAGCATTGAGAAGTTCTTCGTCAACGGTACTCGCACTGAGCACCCGTTTACCCTCGCGAACCTGAAGCGTTGTTCCGAATGCTCCCCAAGCAAACCACCCCATAACTGCAACTGCAACTAAGAGTACTGCATATTCGATGTATTGTTCCCAAGCGTTTGTGCCTTTGGTTTTCATAGTGCCATCATCCAATCTTGTCCGCGAGAACAATTAGTCTTTCTTCTGAACTTTAATACCGACTGCCTTCTTCACAGAGTCGGGCATAAATTCCGTCGTCCATGACCGAAGCCATACCGTCTCAAGTACCACTGTCATTTTTGCAACGGAAGAGGAACCGTAATCGTATCCGTCGCCGAGGGCGACAAATTTATCTTCAGGTTCTAAATCCAAATCAATCACTGTCATAAAGTTATGCGCTGAAAAACCATCGAGAATTGCAGGAACCCTTTGGGTATCGACTATCATCTGAATCCGAACTTGGAAGATATCAAACAGTCCACCGCTTTCTCGGCCAGTTTGGGACTCCGCTAACAAACCTGTTTCGTCGTTACGAGTTGGTGGCTTTGCCCCACCTGCTGGGCCGCCAGTTGGTGGTTTTGGAGATCCGCCACCGCCTGCACCGCCACCGCCGCCGAATGGACTTGGTCGTCCACCGCTAGGGCCACCGGGTCGTGGTGGCATGCCAGGCCTTGGTCCTGATGGTGCAGAACCACCACCCCCGCCACTTGGTTTACTACCTGAATCTTCTTCAGAAATGCTTGGCATGCCAAGCACTTCAAGCGAAACTACTTGCTTGATTGGGGAAGTCAGCACTGCTTGCCCATCGTTCATCGAAGCAACTGCTCCAAGAATATCAGCAACTACCCAGTATCGCCACTGCCAGTTAAACAGCGTGCCAACGCTTGGTGTATCACGAATATCAAACGCAGGAATGTGCAGTGTTGATTCATCAAAATAAACACTGATGTCTTCAGCGTGAGTTCGAAGTCTTGCCATTCGAAGTTTTGCAAGATGTTTTTCTAAACTTGAACGTTGTTCTTTTGTTAACTCTGCGTCTTGCTTTGTGCTCAAGTTCGTTTCCATGAAACGCACTCGAGCGTCTTCAAGATACACAACCAAATCGTCGTTCGTTACGGGATTGCCTGCGTGCAGTAGCTGCACAAGTGATTTGTATTCCGTTTCAAGCAATCTATAGAATTGCTGTGGAAGAGTCTCACGTTTATCTGCAGGGGGTTCTGGAAACAATTCCGTCGAAAAAACCGAGTAGTTCTTTTTATTTAACGCAACTGATTTAGCAACTACTTCTTCCGCTTCGACCCGAAGCGTTCCCGTAATTTCAACATAAGCGTCAAGAAGTGCCTGATTTACTGCAACTTTTGAACTTTCAGTGCTTCCAGGAGGGGTAACACTTGTGGCTAGTAACTTGTCAATCTTTTTGAAGTTTGAAGTCCGTTGCTTAAGTGACTGCTCAAGTTGTTCTGTCATTCCCTGTGCAATCATGGGCAAACCAACCACTGCGCCAATGGAAACAAGGATAAGAATAACAAGGACAATGTTAGCCTTGCACCAAGCAACAATTTGTTGTGTATCTAGATCTAAACCTTTTTTCTTACTCATTTGGCACCTTTCGATCCGTTGCCTGTTTCTCTTGGCTGAGGAAGCACTTCGACATCAAATGTAACAAGCGCTCGATACCATGTTTCGCCAATTTGGTGTAATTTTGGGCCTGTATGCTCCGGCAATGGAGCCAAAGTATTTAAAGAGGAAGCTGTAACTGGTACAAATGGCACCGTTGCATTATCTGGGCTCGACCCACCGTTACCTCCGCCACCGCGTCCACCAGAACCTCCACCACCTATTGGGGCACCACCGCCTCCGCCACCGCGACCGCCCGAACCACCACCACCGATTGGTCCACCTCCACCACGTCCGCCAGAACCTCCACCACCGATTGGACCCCCGCTACCACCGCCACCCATAGGACTACCGCCACCCCAACCACCTGAACCGCCACCGCTTGGCTTGCCACCACGACCAGTTGATGGCGCAACATAGTCTGGACCAACCATAGTTTGGAGCGCAGCTGGATTACAACTAACGCTTTCTTTAACAATGCGATACGGGACATTTTCTCGATCGCCTGTGGGTTCTGTATGCTCTCGCAACCAGGCCGCAACATGTGTATTCAAAAATGCAACTGGATCGTCATGGCTAAGATTCACTTCTAATGAAACAGTAATTTTTGTTGGGTCCTTCTTTGTGGAAGGTGTCAATGCGCCGCTTAAGAAATTTAATTGAACGAGTGGGCGTGCGCCCACAACAGGAAAATCATTCAGGAAATCGGATAAGTTCATTGTGCGATTATCTGGACCAGCCGAAGCAAGCGCATCTGCTGAATCCTGCACAATGTACGGCCATATATCTCGGTAATCAAAGAGAGAAATCATTTGACCCGCATCGTTACTTATTCGCCCAGATTGCTCTGCTTTGTCATACGCACGTTTAAATTTTTCACCACTATCAATAACTTGCTTTACTTCTCGAGGAACGCCATCAGCACCGAGTTGTCTTTCTTGCATCATTGGACCAAGAATAGAGAGCGCACTGCCCGCTACAATGACGCACGCTGCAGCAACGAACCATTTGGTTTTTGCATGCCACATTTGTTCACGCAAAATTGAAGATGGGACAAGGTTAATATCAATTTGGCTTAAACCAATACCTTGCAACGCTAACCCGTAGGCCGTCCCCATGTTCACACAGTTTTCAGCGAATGAGGCAGCGTCTCTGCCACTGACATCTATCTTTTTAAACTCGTCAAGACGTGTCACAGTTACTTGTAATTGTTGCCCGATGAACTTCCGAAGGCCAGGAATTTTAAAAGTCGAACCCAGCCCAACCATCGTGTTGAGCTCGCCGGATGCAGATGCATAACTTAAAGAACGTTGCAGTTCTTGAAGCAAATCTGCAAAAACAGGTCGCATTGCTTGCATAATTTGTTTTGCGTATTTACTTGAAGCGGCGTCTTGTTTTAAGCGCTCTGCTTTTGCGTATGAAATTTTAAATGTCGAAGCAATTGCTTCCGTAAAATGCGTTCCACCCAGTGGAAACGTTCGAATCCAACACCGGTCGCCTGTTGCAATGATAACATCAGTGGCCTGCGTACCAATGTCAATAAACACTACTGGATCTTTTGTTTCAGTTAAACTCAAATCGTAATTCATTGCATTGAACAATGAAACTGGGCTGAGTGTAAGCGTCTCGGGGCTCAAGCCCACTTCGCCATACACATCAAGGCGTTCATTCACGCGATCGCGAGTGATTGCAAAAATACCTACTTCAACTTCTGGCGAATTTTCTTCATGGAATGCTTCGTAATCCCATTCTACTTCTTCTATCGGGAACGGAATTTGTTGCACTGCCTCGAACTTTACAATCTCTGGCAAGTCTTTCTTTTCAACAGGAGGTAGTTTTGCAAAACGTGCAAATGCAGAATGACCAGGAACTGAAATGACGAGATGTTCGCCTTCTAAATTCTTTTCACTGATCAGCTGGCCCAAACTTAATCGGGTTACCTCTGCGACATCAATGTCAGGAGTCGATAAAACTTTTCGATGCGGAAGAACAGAAAAATCAGTAACTCGCACACCATCTCCATCACGTTCAAGACGGATAGCTTTGATTGCGAATTGACCTATTTCTATACCCCAAGCAGCTGAGGGATGTGCCATATTATTGGTATTCCTTGAGTCCTAGATAAACAATTAAGCCGCGAGTCGGCAATGAGGTGCGATGATACACGATAGAGCCCCCTATGAGCGCTAATTCTCGGCATCAAAAAGGGTACGCATGCTGAGAATAGAGATGTGTATCTTGGGTAATTATTTTTCTTCCCAATGGTGTACGATGTACAAATGGCTAAAAATTCATTCAACGAAGACCTCGATAAAGAAATATTCAGCGCAATTGGAGATGGCAGTTTTGCAGATATGCTTGACGAAGCTCCTACCGAGAGCGGACCAGGGCGAAAATCGCGATCTGGCGTTGTTGCCGCAATTCATGGCCGAAACGTCCTCGTAGAGTTTGGACCTCGAGAACAGGGCTATTGCCCCAAATCACATTTTGAGGAATTACCGCAAGTCGGTCAATCACTAGAGTTTACAGTCGAAAGAGTTGATCAAGACGGCATGCTTGTCCTTTCACGAAAAGGCGCGGTGCACAAAGCGACTTGGGATGCTCTTGAAACAGGCCAAGTCGTTGAAGCGCGATGCACAGGCACAAACAAGGGTGGTCTAGAGATGGAAGTCGCTAGTCACAAAGCGTTTATGCCTGCAGGGCAAGTTGCAATTCACCATGTGCCTGACTTGAACGTGATGATCGGCGAAAAAATGGCATGCGAAGTCATAGAACTTGACCGAAGGGCAAATCGCATCGTTATCAGCCGAAAAAAAGTGCTTTATGCTGAACGAGAAGTTGCAAAAGGCGAAATGCTTGAAACGCTCAGTGTTGGCGACACATACGATGCCACCATCACTTCAGTACAAACATACGGTGCATTTGCCGATATCGGTGGGCTTGAAGGACTCATCCACCGTTCAGAAATGACATGGGAGCGAGATATCGACCCATCCAAGTTTGTCAAAGTTGGCGACATGGTCAAGGTTCAAATTCTCGATATCGACACAACAAATGATGAACCAAAAATCGCGTTTGGTATGAAGCAACTTATCGAAGATCCATTTGTCTCTTCCATGGCTGCGATTGAAGTCGGTGAAATGGTTCCAGGAACAGTGACTCGGCTTGCAGACTTTGGTGCATTTGTTGACTTGGGTTCAGGTGCAGAGGGACTTGTGCACATTTCAGAACTTGCTGACCACCGAATCAAATCACCAAAAGACGTTGTCAAAGAACAGCAAGTCATAACAGTCAAAGTTCTTTCCATTGATCCCGCTACAAGAAGAATTGCATTGTCACTTAAACAAGCTAGCGGCAACGTTGAAGATGAAGACGCACCGCTTCGCGAAGAAGATAAAGCGATGAAAAAACTACGAGAAAAATTTGGCAATGGACCACTCAAAGGTGGCATTGGCTAAATCGCAAATGAACCAAGAAAAGACTAAGCCAACAATCGGGATAACCATGGGCGATCCAGCAGGTATCGGCGCACAAATTGTTGCAAAAGCACTGCAAAACACTGCGTTAACCGAAAAAGCGCGTTTTATCATTTACGGTTCAAATGAAACGCTTACATTCGAAGCGGACAAGTGCAAATTACAAACACGTTGGGACCGAGTAGGTGCAACTACCGATCGAGCAAAACAAAAAATACATTCGGACGTTATTGTGCTTGATGACACAGAAGATGGACTTGCAAAACTCAACCACACGCCTTCGCAACTCGGCGGGGTCGTTTCAAAACGATGGGTCGAACAAGCAATTCATGATGCGATGTTACCGATGTCAGATACTCGGCATATTGACGCAGTTGTTACCGCACCCATTTGCAAAGAAAGTTGGGCGATGGCTCGGTATAAGTGGCCTGGACATACCGAGCTCTTTGCATCAAGGACAAAAGCAAAGCGGCACGCGATGATGTTCGTGTCTGACAAATTACGAGTTGTCCTTGCAACTTGCCATGTACCATTGATGGACATCCGAAATGTGCTTACAATCGGCAAAGTTCACGATGCCATTGATATCGCACATGAAGGCTGCAGCCAACTCGGTATCAAAGCGCCAAAAATTGCTGTCACTGGGCTCAATCCACATGCTGGAGAAAATGGTCTGCTCGGTGATGAAGAGACACGAATCATTGAACCAGCAATCAAAGTTGCAAAGAACAACGGTCTCAACGTCCATGGTCCATTTCCTGCTGACACACTATTTTCTTATGCACAATCGTACGATGTCATTGTTGCCATGTACCACGACCAGGGGCTTCTGCCCATTAAACTGCTTTCACCACAGCAAGCTGTGAATTGGACTGTTGGCATTCCAATCATTCGAACTAGCCCAGACCACGGTACAGCATTTGACATTGCGCACACTACATCCGCTGATCCAAAATCAATTCTGCATGCAATTACACTTGCTTGCCAACTTGCAACTACGCGCAGTACCTTGCCGTGCTAAAATTGCCGTATGACAACAACTTTTTCAATGGAAGAACTCGTATCACTTTGCAAACGACGCGGATTCATTTTCCCTGCAAGTGAAATCTATGGCGGCATTAATGGGTTTTGGGATTACGGCCCACTTGGCACCGAACTCAAAAACAACCTGCGCGATGCGTGGTGGCATGACATGGTGCATTGCCCGCCGATGGGACCAGATGGAAACCCACTAAGTATCGTCGGAATTGATTCTTCCATTATCCAAAATCCAAAAGTCTGGGAAGCATCAGGACACGTAGGCGGTTTTAACGACCCCATGGTTGATTGCCGTGAAACAAAATCTCGCTATCGAGCTGACCATCTTAAAGTAATTGCAAATGCAAACGGCGAAAGCAGAATGTACGCATTCATTGAAAACGATGAGAAATCAGAAGAACGAGCAAGGAAATTACTAGCTCGATACGAAAAAGTAGATGCGCTCGGTGACGAATACACAACGTCGCTATTGATCGACGTGCCAACGGATGCATTCGAACGGATAGTTGGGCCAGACACAAAAGAAGAAGGCACGCTTACCGAGCCACGCCAATTTAGTTTGATGTTTGACACTACTGTTGGCGCAACCGGAGGCGAGGACAATAAGGCATATTTACGACCAGAAACTGCGCAAGGCATTTTTCTGAACTTCATGAATGTTGTTGACACAATGCGTGTCAAAGTTCCATTTGGCATTGCTCAAATCGGCAAAGCATTCCGCAACGAAGTCACGCCTCGCAATTTCATCTTCCGAAGTCGCGAGTTTGAACAAATGGAAATCGAATGGTTCTGCCACGAAGATGAAGCCCAGCTATGGTATGAGTTCTGGTGCGATTATCGAAAAAACTGGTGGCAAAAGATGGGGCTGACCACGGGCAACTTGCAAATGCGCCAACATGATTCTGATGAACTTGCACATTACGCCAAGGAAGGATGTGGCACTTTTGATATTGAATACAAGTTCCCATTCACTGACCCTGGCTACGGTGAACTCGAAGGAGTAGCACACCGTGGAAATTATGATTTATCAAGACATACTGAATTCAGTGGAAAGAAAATCAATTACTTTGACCAACAAAAGAACGAACGGTACATACCGCATGTGATCGAACCATCCGCTGGCCTAAGCCGGGGCACGCTTGCATTGTTGTGTGAAGCGTACACTCCAGATGACCGCCCTTCCAAAGTGTTTATGAAATTTAACCCACGAATTGCCCCGATTAAAGCAGCCATTTTCCCGCTTGTCAACAAAAACGGGATGCCGGAAATCGCGACGAATTTGCACGAAGAAATGCGTAAAAACCATGTAGTGCAGTACGACGCAAAGCAATCAATCGGCAAGAGGTACGCGCGCATGGATGAAGCAGGCACACCATACTGCTTTGTGATTGATGGCGACACGCTTGAAGACAACACGATCACTGTCCGTGACCGTGACACAGCAAGCCAAGAGCGCATCAACATTGACCAAGCAGTTGCGTATTTAGATGACAAGTTAACGCAGTAACCTAATTAATTCTTCGTTAATATCTGCCATGTAACCCACATAATAGCTGCATCAGCAGCAACATGACATATCCAGCCAGGCCAGATTGAGTTGTATTTGTTGTAAAGGTGCCCCCAGATGATTCCACCAGTGAGAAGTGCTGCAGTGCCCGCTAAAACTAACCATATTGAACCAAAGTTCCACAAGATGACAACGTGATGCACTGTAAAAAAGAATGCTGAGAGTACGATCGCTGGCCACACGCCCACAAGCACTTTGAATTTACTAAACACAAACCAACGCCACACGTACTCTTCCATGAGTGAGTTGCCGAATGACATTGTTGAAGCGAAAATCAAAAACTTTGCTGGTGTTGCAATGCCGAGTTCTTCAATTGTCTTCGTTGCTTCAGGGTCAATAAAAGTTCCGCCTTTTGCAAGCCAATACGCGCCGAGCAATACTATTGAAACAGGTATTGACCAGAGCAAACCTGCGAGGATGCCCTTTTTGTTTGTGGATGACCAACTAAGTTTGCCTTTGTCCACACATAAAAGCCAAACAACGGGCAAAAGCATTAACCATATTTTCGCAAAAGCCCAAATGACTTTCCCTATCTGAATTTCTTGCGACATCACATTGAACGTTGATTGCAAGTACAACGAACTTGAAACGCCGAGCAACGGCGCTGGTAAAATCAGAACCAGCGCAAGCAACGCCTTCTGCGTTTTGTTTAGTTTCGAGAATACAGTAAGCACAGCAAGACTATACCCGAACAAAGTCATTTTTATTCGTCTGAGACTTTCATTGCATGTTTTCGGGCGTAAGCACTTCATTCAAAGGGTGTTAATGTTCGGATCCGATGGCGTGCTTTTCTTTGCGGTAGCGTCCGCTGCCATAAGCCCAACAACAAATAGTCCACTTAAGCCAACTAGAACGTTCTATAACAGAATATTTTTTCGCATAGGTGCAGAGTGTAGTACCGATGCTTCGATGAAACAAAGCAATAAAAATATTTCAAGAAGAACTATGTAGCGCTGAAATATTTCGCTTGAGGGTGATGCACAATAAGCGCACTTGTTGATTGTTCGGGCACAATCTCCCATGATTCAGTCAACGTACAACCTATACGGTCAGGCTCAAGAAGTTTGAACAAAACTTCTTGCTTGTCCATTTCAGGACACGCTGGATAGCCAAAACTGTAGCGACTGCCCTGATAGCCCTGTGCAAACAATTCTTTTGCCGTAGATTTATCCGCACCGTCGATACCTAGTTCAACCCGCATTTTTTTGTGCCAATATTCTGCAAGCGCTTCAGCACACTCCACACCGATGCCGTGCAAGTAAAGATATTCTGTGTACTCGTCTTGTTCAAACAACGAACGTGTCCAGTTACTTACTTCGGAACCTACCGTAACGCATGACATTCCAATGACATCTTTATCACCACTGCTTAAAGGTTTAAAGAAATCACTCAAACAACGCCTTGCTCGTTTCGACTGCCTTGGAAATGAGTACCGCGCGATTTCTTCTTCGTGATCAACTTCGTCATAGATAACAACATCATCTCCATCGCTGTTACACGGCCACCAACCATAAACTACTTTAGGACGTAAAACGCTTTCTTCTTTGCACCAGTTTTTCAATCGATCAAAAATGGGCCGAACACTCTCTTCAACAATTTCGTCGAATGCTTCCCTAGACAGAGCACCTTTTCTGAATCCCCATTGTCCACGAAATAGTGCTGTTTCGTTAATGTACGGATACAACACATCCAAATCAATATTCGTTTCAATACGTGAACCAAAGAAAGGCGCTGATGGAATGCGCACTGAGTCCACTGCAATTCCAACATCATCTCCATGACGCTCTACACGTTCTTTTCGACCCGCATGCACTTTCGCTTCGACTTCTGCACGCTTAGCCAATCGTTCTTCAATCTTGTCGTCAATGTCGGCAAGTTTGCCCGCGACGAGTTTGTCGCAGACTGCTAGTGCTTCAAACGCATCCCGTCCGTAGTAAAGGGGACCATCATAGATTGAGCGCAGGTGTGACTCTGCCCAATGCCTTGTCAAAGCAGCTCCTCCGAGCATCACTGGAGTCGTTATTGATTTCGCATTGAGTTCATGCAAGTTTTTCTCCATAACACCAACCGATTTCACAAGTAAACCAGAAAGTCCAATCGCATCAGCGTTGTGTGTATCAGCCGCTTCCATAATTGCTTCGATTGTTTGCCGAATGCCAATGTTAAAGACGGTGTACCCGTTGTTTGACAAAATAATGTCCACAAGGTTTTTCCCTATATCGTGTACATCGCCTGCAACTGTGGCAAGTACGATTCTTCCTTTGCCCACAGCTTCCCCTTTTTCCATGTGTGGTTCTAAATACGAAACAGCCCGTTTCATGACTTCTGCTGATTGCAGCACAAACGGCAATTGCATTTGCCCTGAACCAAACAACTCGCCCACTGTTTTCATTCCAGCGAGCAAATAGTCATTGATGATGACAAGCGCTGACCATTCTCGCAACGCTTGTTCCAGAACTTCTTCGATTCCTTCTTTTTTGCCATCCAATATGTAGCGTTGCAGTTGTTGCTCAAGTGGCATGTTGGAGACTTCTTCCACTTCTTCAATGACGTCATCTTCAAAGAGAGAAAGAAAGTGAATCAATGGATCAAAATCATCCGTTCGGTTGTCGTACACTAAATCAATCGCCGCATCCCAATGTTCTTGAGCAATCCGATGTTTGGGAAGAATTTTCGAAGCGTGCACTATTGCGGCGGTCAACCCTCTTCGTATTGCTTCATGCAAAAAGACCGAGTTCAATACTTTTCTTGCTGGCGGTTTCAAGCCAAAACTCACGTTTGAAACGCCCAACAATAAACCACACTCTGGCAATTCTTTCGCAATCATTTCGATTGCGTCAAGGGTTTCTACTGCAAGTTTTCTATCCGCTTCCATGCCAGTGGCGATAGTAAAAGTTAGCACGTCAATCATCATGTCGCTTGACTGCAAACCCCACTTATTTGTGTACAAATCATGCAATCGCTTAGCTATTTCAACTTTTCGCGGTGCAGTTTTAGCCATACCTTCTTCGTCGATTGTAAGCGCAACTGCTGCAGCTGCGTACCTTTTTAGCAACGGGCAAATTTCATCAAGACGTTGTTCGCCATCTTCAAGGTTTATCGAGTTCACGATACATCGACCACCCGCACGTTTTAGTCCTGCTTCGATTGCTTTTGCATCAGTTGAATCGAGCATAATCGGTGCATCCACTTGTTGTACGATTCGCCCAACAATTTCTTTAAGATCCGCCACGCCATCACGTCCAACATAATCAACGCAAACATCAAGTATATGTGCGCCCCCTGCAAGTTCTTCCCTTGCCATGTCGACGAGGCCGTCCCATTGGTTTTCTTCAAGAAGGCGTTTAAATTTACGAGAACCATTTGCGTTAGTGCGCTCTGCGATTATCAAAATTGATGTGTCTTGCTTAAATTCAACAGGCGAATACAAACTTGTTGCACTTGGCAAAATAGTTTTAATGTTTCGAACCAATGGATGTATTGAATCTTTTTGTTCAATCAGTGCTGCAAGATGTTTTGGGGTTGTTCCACAACAGCCACCGACTATATTGACACCATATTTTTCAATAAACCTTCTCATAGCCGTGCCGTATGCGTGCGCTGATAAAGGAAAGTGTGCGCAACCATCAACGAGTTCTGGCAACCCCGCATTTGGAACCACAGAAATATACCCAGCCCAGTGTTCGCTCAACCACGCAATATGGGATTCCATTAAGTCTGGACCTGTTGCACAATTCAACCCAAGCGAGAGAATAGGATATGGCGCAAGCGCATGCACGATTGTTTCAAGATCACTACCGACGAGCATCGTGCCTGTGGTTTCAATAGTGATGCTGACCATAATCGGAACTTCGTCTGTAGTTTTATCGCATGATGCTAACGCGTCAAGACACGCATTAATAGCACACTTCACTTGCAATACATCTTGACAAGTTTCAATAAGAAAAGCATCAACCCCACCATCGAGTAAACCGCGTGCTTGTTCCGAATAGGAATCAAGCATGTTGCCCCATGTAGTTTGCCCAAGAGAAATAAGTTTCGTGCCTGGACCCATCGAACCAAGTACGTACCTGTCGCCCCCGACAGAATTGCATGCAAGACGAGCAACTTTGGCGGATTGCACATTGAGGTCGTACGCCCATGTTGCTGCTTCTTCGTCAAACTCAGAAAGCACAAGGCGATTTGCACCAAAAGTGTTCGTTTCTACTGCGTTTACGCCTACTTGCAAAAATGATTCGTGAATCTTTTGCACAATGTCTGGCCGAGTCTTCGTGAGAATATCGATGCAATTTTCTCGATTCAAATAGTCACGTTCAACATCAATGTCGAGTGCTTGTACTGCTGTTCCCATTCCGCCATCAAGAATAAATATTCCGGATTTGATTGCCGTTTGTATAGGTGTTCGCATCGTGTGGGAATGTACACGAGATATACCCAAGTTACAACCGTATATCCGGATAAACGGATAAAGGGTTTATTTGCCTAAAATAGAACAAAACGACTAAGATGCGCGAAGTGACACACATCATCGCGTCAATCCTACTTCTCACATCGCTCGTTTCTGGACAAGCGATCCAAGTTCCAAACACGCCCCATACGCCTGAAGCAATACTCTCGAAAGCTGTCCAAGCGATTGGCGGACAACGCGCATTAGAAAAAATCAAGTCATTCACCTTGCACGGCGTGATGCGCACCCATGACGATCGGCCAGTTGTTGAAATCGACCTTTCCACGAGTGCAGGTGGAAAAGTCCTTGGTGTTCTTACTTTCGTCGGCGTTGGACAATCACGCTTCGGCAGTGATGGCACAACAGCGTGGGAGCAAAATTTTAATGCGGATGATAAAACCACTTGGGCACTTATAAAACAAAATGCACTTTCGCAAAAAGTGCAACAAATCAATTGGCTCGAATGGTTCACCATGCTACCGGCTAAAATTTCAAGTATGCAATACACTGGCGAAGAACGATTTGATGGCGAGGATTGCCTAAAACTTTTGTTAAAAGAAGAAGGCAGTGAAGAAACTGCGTTTTTTTCCAAGTCCACCTACAGACCTCGCGGCAGACGATCGATTGAACACACACCAAATGGTGATGTAACCATCGACGTCTATTTTCGTGATTGGCAACGTGTTGACAATTTACTTTTGTTCCACTCAGTCGTGTTTAACCAAAATGGCTCGGAAGTTTCATTCAAAATGGATCGCATTTCGTTTGAGCCCCTTCCGGATGGCATGTTCGATTTACCAGAACACATAGTTACGATACCGGAACCGTCATGAATCCTGCTATAGAACTGAAATCAGTTTGCAAATCATACGGCAACAATCACGCTGTAAAAAACCTTGATTTAACTATTCCACCAGGTTCTCTCTGCGGTTTCCTTGGCCCAAATGGTGCAGGAAAAAGCACAACAATCCGTATGATTATGTCAATCATTCACCCAGATTCTGGATCTATTGATGTGCTTGGCACGAAGGCCCTCCTTGCAAAAGACAGAATTGGTTACCTGCCGGAAGAACGTGGAATCTACCGAAAAATGAAAGTCGGGGCATACATTCAGTACATCGCAAATCTAAAAGGTCTTAGAGGAGCACCTCTAAAAAAACAGATTAGTGACTGGCTCGATCGGATTGAACTTCCTGAAGTACAACATAAAAAATGTGAAGAACTCAGCAAGGGCATGCAACAAAAAGTGCAATTCCTTGCTTCCATTATTCACAACCCAGAGTTGATTATTCTTGATGAACCATTTACAGGACTTGACCCAGTGAATGCAAAAGTTATCGGAAAAATTATTGATGAATTGCATCAAGAAGGCAAAACAATTCTTTTCTCTACGCACGTTCTTCCACAAGCAGAGCAAATTTGCAACCGTATCGTGATGATTGACCAAGGCACGAAAGTGCTCGACGGTACAATTGAATCGATTCGTGAACAGTTCGATCCACGCATGATCCAAGTCGAGCCCGTGGATCGCCATGCCGATTTTTCTAAGATACAAGGTGTCTCGCACATGAGCCCAATAGATAAAAATGGAAAAGTACTACTGCGACTTGATGAACAATCAAAACCTGCAGACGTCCTGCAAGCTGTCGTTATAACTACGCCAGTTTTAGCTGCGCAACTCGTAAAGCCAACCCTCGACGAGATATTCATCGAGCAAGTCGCGCAACGAAGAGGCACTCAAGCCGCAGTGAAAGCGCGTGAGGACTTAGCGCATGCGTAAAACACTCACAGTTGCTTGGAGAGAGTTTCGCCACACGGCAATGACTAAGGCTTT
>NZFX01000030.1 GCA_002689385.1 Phycisphaerae bacterium | reverse complement strand
TCCCAATTCTATTTTTAATGCGAGTGAAATTTTAACGAAAAAATGATTTCGGAGGTTACCTCGAGCGCACTTTTTACACTCGTAGGGCGACCGTCACTTTTTTAATAATAAAAGCAGTTTCTCTGAGAATTGAAAAAAATCTGGCTAAATAAACAACCTGCGGAATTGTTTATTTCAAAAGGTCTTCAAGGTAGCGAGGTCGCTTGAGGGCTTCAAGCACTACTTCGCAATCGGCAAGAGCGCGGTGAGCTTCGTCGTCTGCAATATTGAAAAAGTCGCGAAGTGTGGCAAGGCGTTTGTTTGGAAGACCGTGTTTTTTCCAGGGGATACCGAAACAACTGCACTTCCACGGCCTATCGATACTCATAGGCACCAAATGTTCAAGAAAACCCTTGTCGAAACTAGCATTGTGCGCGACAACAAAATCTGCCCTACCAAAGATAGATTCCATTTTATTGTAGTCAAGTGTTTTTCCCCGAACCATATCATCCGTGATTCCATGCACACGAATAACACTCCAAGGAATTGGGTCCGTCGGCTCGCGCAATCCCTGATATGTCTCAACAATCTCTACGCAGTCGTGATTGATTGCGTTGTACCGAAACAAAATAATGCCAATCTCTATAACTTCATCGCCGTTCCTATGGCTCAAGCCGGTTGTTTCCACGTCAACTATTGCGCCCATTTTAAAATCGTGGATTAGCGAGGCCTGCATTACGAATCTCGCCTAAAGTGCGGTTTCATTGGTGGATATGGAACGGGCATCCACGATTCATCATCTTGCCATAAACCATCTTCAGCAATAATTTGTAGCATAGCAAGGTTTATCTCAAACACAATTACTGCGCCTGCTTCAACAACCGACCTATTGGCACTGCTGCCGTACGTAGACATTCCGTGAACTAACTGTGAACGCAGCATTGTAATACATGTCATTAATGGAAGGAGAATCTTAATGACCTCATCAGCAACATGGTAATGCTTTCCAATTCGTCTGGGTTTGGACCGCGCCTTTCGCGCTTCGTCTTCGCTCGGATTTCCCCAATACGAATTTATTAAATGTTCTTCTGAAAGTAATCGGTCGCAAAGTTTTCTGTTTTCAAGAAGCACTTTTTGTATGCGACCCTCTGCATCGTTCTTTACCATGCTGGTCAAAAAATCTTCGCGTGTTTGCCACTCTGGTTCTCGATTCGCCCTGTCGCTGTCCCATTTTGCATAGAGCGTGTTCATCGCAACCCATGAAAATATCAAGCGAGCATCTGCATCTTCTGGGATTGCAAAATCATCGGCCTTACGCATCCATGAAAACGCGCGGTGCATACGTAATCTGATTGCATCGTGTGTGTTTGCTTCGTATAACTTGGCATGGCAAGCTTTCCAAACAGTTCCCAGGGTTGAAAGTTGTGTCATCGTTGTAGATAGTAGCACTTGAAAGTCGTATGATGTGTATATGGCAACATTAGAAACGACTGTAAATAGTTTGAAATTCAAAAACCCATTTGTTATTGGCTCAGGACCTCCCGGAACAAACGCAAATGTTATCCGCAAAGCATTCGATGAAGGATGGGGCGGTGTCGTTGCAAAAACTATCAGCATGGACGCTTCTAAAGTAACAAACGTTGCTCCAAGATACGCACGAATGCGCGCGCAAAATTCAAAGGAAGTGATTGGTTGGCAAAACATCGAACTAATAAGTGACCGCCCTTTTGAAACTTGGCTCGAAGAATTTGACTCGGTAAAGCAATCTCATCCAGACGGTGTACTCATTGCTTCTATAATGGAGGAGTACAACAAAGAACGCTGGGTTGAAATGATTGAAAGATGCCAAGCAGTTGGCGTAGATGCCTTTGAGTTAAATTTTTCTTGTCCGCACGGTTTACCTGAACGCAAAATGGGTGCTGCTATGGGAGAAGACCCTGACATCGTTGGTGAAGTCACGAGCTGGGTTATGGAAGCAGCAACTATTCCAGTCTGGGCAAAAATGACACCAAACATCACGCACATTGCCGACCCAGGAAAGCGTGCACTTGAAGCAGGCGCAGACGGACTTGCAGCAATCAATACCATCCTTAGCGTCATGGGAGTCGACCTTGAAACCCTTCGACCACAACCTACGGTTGAAGGCTACAGCGTACCGGGCGGCTATTCGTGTAAAGCTGTCCGGCCAATTGCACTTCGTATGGTGATGGAACTTGCTCGCATGATGGAAGACGGTTTCAAAGACAGAACAATTTCGGGCATCGGAGGAATTGAAACTGGCGAGGATGCCGCGCAGTTTATTTTGCTCGGTGCGCATACTGTGCAAGTTTGTACTGGCGTCATGATTCATGGCTACTCTATGGTCAAAGAAATGAATACAAGTTTGCTTGCGTTCATGGAAAAACATAACTTTGAAACCATTGATGATTTTCGCGGGGCTTCGATTCCCTTCTTTAGTACACATGCTGATTTAGTGTCTAGGCAAGCGAAATCCAAGGCAGAAGCAAAAGCACGGCGCGGGGGCATGATAGAAAAAGACGCTCAATGGTCTGGTGATGATTTTGTTGAGCAATCCGACAAACTTGTCTCCAACGACGATTAACAATCTCGCGGGGTAGTTAATCACCTAGAAATATACAAACCAGCACCAGCTTCGCCAACAAACTCCCCTTGCTCTGCAACGACTTTACCGCGAAGCAATACAACGTCGCTTCGGCCTTTACGTTCCATGCCTTCAAAGCCAGAGTAATCGATTTTAGACAAACCATCCTCATGTTTAAATGTCCCTACAAAGTTTGAATCGTACACCACGATGTCAGCATCGCTGCCAACAGCGATTGCTCCCTTCTGTGGGTACATGTTGAATTGCTTTGCAACATTTGTGCTGCACACATCAACCATTGTTTGCATTTCAATTTTCCGAGTGCAAACGCCATGCGTGTGAATGAGGTCTACGCGTTCTTGGATAGAAGGAATGCCATTTGGGATCAATGTAAAAGCATCAGTACCCATATCTTTTTGTCCATTAAAGTTAAACGGTGCATGATCAGTCCCAATAGTAGTTACGGCCCCGCTTGCAAGCCCGCGCCATAGAGCATCGTGTTCTACTTTGTCGCGAAGTGGTGGAGACATAACAAACTTCGCTCCTTCAAATCCTGGGCGCTGCGCATACGTTTTATCAAGAACAAGATGCGGAGCAACTGATTCAACTGTTACATCAACACCACGACCACGAGCTTCGATTGCACGGTCCACTGCCATGCCACACGAAGTGTGCACAATATAAATTGTCGCACCAGTAAGTTCTGCGAAAGAGCACAAGTGATTCACTCCATCTGCTTCCACACTTCTTGGCCTTGATGGCTCGTGCCACTCAGGACCTGTTTTTCCTTCTGCAAGCAATTTCTTTTGCATCGAGTCAACAGCTTCTGCATTTTCGCAGTGGGCTGTCAACGTGACACCAAGTTCATTGCACAGTTGCATGAGTTTGAATAAATTCTCGTCGTTCATATCAAGCGCACCCTTGTACGCTAAGAAAATTTTAAACGACTGCACGCCCTCATTAGCAACGAGATCACGGAGTTGTTCTTTTGCAAGATCATCAAATCGAACGACTGCAAGATGAAAGGAAAAATCACAGCAACATCCTTCTTCAGCGAGACCTTTCCACTCTGCAAACGAGTTTGCAGGTTCATCTTCGGGACCAGGGCAAATCATTTCGATAATCGTCGTCGTGCCACCGACAAGTGCAGCTTTCGATGCGGATTCATGGTCATCAATTGCATTCGTCCCCATAAATGGAAGATGGATATGCACATGAGGGTCTATGAATCCAGGAAAAACACATTTACCCACTGCATCGATGACTTTGTCGCCATCAAGTCCACCGCCCTCTTGAACGTCGGCAATGATGCCATCAATAACACCAATGTCGCCAACAATGACGCCACCTGGTGTGTACATAGACCCGCCCTTGATGACTATGTCAAACATTACGCTGTTTCCTTAGCAAATGCTGCATCTAAAACTTCCAACATAAATTCAATATCATTCTCATTCAAACACATTGGCGGTTTGATTCGCAGAACATTCCCAAAGTATCCGCCCTTACCAATAATTAATCCTAAATCTTTGCATGTTTCAAACACATTGGCAGTTAACTGCGTTGCTGGTGTTTTGTCTTTGTCTTCAACGAGTTCAACACCAACCATCAAACCTTTTCCACGAACATCACCGATGCAATCGTATTTTTTTTGCAAATCGAGCAGACCTGCAAAGAGCTTTGCACCAAGCTGTTTGCAATTTTCTTGCATGTCATCTTCTAGCAATACTTCAAGTGATGCAAGACCTTGCGCACAGGACACCGGATTACCACCAAACGTATTAAAATGAATTGCTTCTGTTAACGATTGTGCAATCTCTTTCGTTGTCACAACTGCTGCAAGTGGACAACCGTTGCCAATGCCTTTTGCCATCACAACCATGTCAGGAACTACACCATGACTTTCAAATCCCCAAAAATTCTCGCCAGTACGGCCAAATCCAGTTTGCACTTCATCTGCAATGCATATTCCGCCCGCATCACGGACATATTGGTATGCATTCTTTAAATACCCATCGGGCATTTCAATAACACCTCCAACACCTTGCGTTGGTTCTGCAATAAAAGCAGCAATCGAACCGGAAGAACCTCTTTCGATTACATCTTTAACATCTAAAGCATATTTCGCGCCACACTCAGCATCGTCGTAGCCAAAATGCCCACGGTATCTGTCGGGCACAACGCTGTGATGCACACCAAAACCCTGGGGCACAGAGTATTTCCACGTCGAGTGGGCCGTTAAGCCCATAGCACCTTGCGATCCGCCATGGTAACCGTTGCGAAGAGCAATCACATCATAATTATTGGTGTATGCACGCGCCATTAAAATCGCAAGGTCGTTTGCTTCCGAACCACTGTTTGTAAAATACACGCAGTCTAGACCGTTTGGCAACGTGCCCGCAAGTTTCTCTGCAAACGTTGCAATGTTCGGGTGCAAGTAGATAGTTGTCGTGTGCTGCAAGAGGGAATTTTGTTTGTTCACTGCTTCCATAACTTTTGGGTGACAATGCCCTGCACTCACCGAAACTATACCCGCAAACCCATCGAGATACTGCTTGCCCGTTTCATCAAACAGGTATTGCATGTGCCCATCGACAATCATGATTGGGTTCTTATAATACGTGACAAGGGCAGGCGTTAAAAAATCGCCGCGAAGTTTTAGGACCTCTTTTTTTGAAGGGCCGTCGTATGGTTCGGGGATATATTCACATGGAGGAAGATTGGACACGGTTGCGTTCTCCTAAGTTTAGTATGCCATACAACACAAACGACATTGTGATGCCAACAAACCAAGCGTAACTGTAGAGTTGATTGAAAATATCTGGGAAATATTCGATTTTGAAAGCAGCGTTGATAAAGCCAGGAAGGTTTGGTGCTACTGCAACAACGAGCACAAAGAGCGTAGTCCACCTAAACCCACGGTACTCGCCTGCTGCGTCGTACAACGCATCGTTATTAAGTCGCATCCTTCGAACAAAAAAGTAATCGCAAATCATGATGCCGGCAATTGGTCCAAGTAATGCGCTGTACCCAATCAACCAAGTGAAAATGTAATCACCAAGGTCGTTGTACAAACGCCACGGCATAATGACAATGCCAATGACACAAGTGATAATCCCACCTGTTCTAAATGAAATTTTCCGGGGATTGATGTTAGCAAAGCCATTTGCTGGGCTGACCACGTTCGCGGCAATATTCGTCGAAAGTGTTGCAATAGTCAGGGCAATCAATGACACGACAACTGCTGTTGTCGAACCAAGTTTTCCAACAAGTAAAATTGGATCCCAAATTGCGCTTCCATAGATAACAATCGTAGCAGACGTTACAGCGATGCCAATAAATGAAAAGAGCGTCATCGTTGTCGGCAATCCGATGAGTTGTCCGAATGCTTGATCACGTTGTGATTTGCAATACCGAGTAAAGTCAGGAATATTTAAACTGAGCGTTGCCCAAAAACCAACCATTGCTGTAAGTTGCGGAAAAAACATTGGCCAAAACGGCGCAGGATTTTCCGGAGCTTTAGGAAACATCTGCGCAACTCCGCCAACTTTGACAGCAGCCCAAATCAACATCGCAAGTCCCATTGCGATAAGAAATGGCGCAGCCCATGACTCAAGCCATTTTATACAGTCGATTCCTTGCAACACAATGACAAAGTTCAATACCCAAAAAGCCATGAAACAATAAAACTGCATCGATGTGATGCCTAGAAACGGAACCACCGCGGTATCAGCGATGATATCAACACAACCAAGAACACCAAGCACTTGGTAAATCGCAAACCCGCCTATCCAGGTTTGAATGCCGAACCAACCACACGCGACAAGTGAGCGCGCAATTGCTGGTATGTGCGCACCCTTTGTGCCAAAACTTGCGCGAGCAAGGACTGGGAATGGAATGCCGTATTTTGTTCCAGCGTGCCCCATCAAAATCATCGGGACAAGTACAATTAAATTACCTAGCAAAACAGTAAGCACCGATTGCCACCACGTCATGCCTGCTTGAATCATAGAAGCTGCAAGCATGTACGTTGGAATGCAAACTGACATGCCAATCCAAAGCGCCGCTAAGTGCCACTTGTTCCATGTTTGGTTTTCAGTAGGAACCGGCGCGATATCTGGGTTTATGAGATGGTTGGTCATTTATTGCTTTGAAATTTGTGTATAACTTTCGGGGCGACGGTCACGGAAGAACTGCCAGGTATTGCGCACTTCTTTAATCACGTCTAGGTCGAGGTCAGCGATGACAACTTCATCTTGATCTCGTGAACCCTCGACCATTATCTGACCGCGCGGGTTACAAAAATAACTTTGTCCGTAAAATTCACCGATATCCCATGGTGCTTCAGTGCCTACTCGGTTTATTGCACCAACATAGTATTGGTTTGCAACTGCGTGTGCTGGTTGTTCAAGTTTCCAAAGGTACTCACTTAGACCAGCAACCGTAGCGGACGGATTGAACACAATTTCTGCACCGTTCAAACCAAGCTCGCGTGCGCCTTCGGGGAAGTGTCGATCGTAACAGATATAAACACCAATCTTTCCCGCGCTTGTTTCAAAAACAGGAAAACCAAGATTACCAGGTTTAAAGTAAAATTTTTCCCAGAATCCCGGATTGCAATGCGGTATGTGATGCTTACGATATTTCCCGAGATACTCGCCGTGCTCATCGATAACTGCAGCAGTGTTGTAATACACGCCTGTCATATCTACTTCGTAAATCGGCACAACAAGAATCATCTTGTGCTCTTTGGCGAGCTTTTGCATCAACTTAATTGTTGGTCCATCTGGAATACGTTCTGCAATCTCATACCAACGGGTATCTTGTTCAGCACAAAAATACGGTCCGTAAAATATTTCTTGCAAGCATGTCACTTGCGCACCTTGCTCCGCAGCTTGCTTGATGAGTTCGATATGTTTATCGATCATCATTTTTTTTGTTTCGGCAATCGACGCCTCAGGTGGAGCGGGATTCGATGCTTGAATTATTGCGGCTCTAGTTATCCTTGACATACAAAATCCTTTTCGGCGGTTGCTGCTCTTGTTACTCGTGCCATATAAATATCTTTCTTGCTTTTGCTCGCTCTAAAACCATCGACTGACGAGGATGCGACCTTCGGTATAAAAACGCACCGAATCTTCTCCGTTTGAATGCAACGTTCCAAAAAATGAATCTTTCCAACCACAGAATGGAAAAACTGCCATTGGCGCGGGCACACCGACATTTATTCCAATCATGCCTGCACCTGCTGTGTCTTTGAATTTGTTCGCTGCGTAACCGCTGTCAGTAAACATCACAGCCATATTCCCATACGGCGATCGATGTGTCACTGCAATTGCATCATCGAGGGAATCAACACGCAGTATCGAAAGCACAGGACCAAAAATTTCTTCCATAGCAAGGGCTGAATCATGCGGAACATTGTCGAATAAAGTTGGACCAACAAATGAACCACCCTCTGGAAGAATCGTTTCTCTGCCATCAAGGAGCAAGTCAGCACCCGCTTCGATACCACCCTCAATTGCTTTATTGACTCGTTGCACGCTTGCATCATCAATGAGCGGGCCCATTGTGCAGCCCGAGACGTCACCTTTTGAAACACTTATTTTTTTAGCCGCTTCAACAATTTGCGGTATAAACCAATCTGGGGCATCCCCAACTAATACCGCGACTGAACCTGCAAGACATCGTTGCCCTGTATTGCCCATCGAAGAACTAATCACACCATCAATTGCTGCATCTTGATTTGCATCGGGCATAATAATCATAGTGTTTTTCGCACCAGCCATGCACTGAACTCTTTTGCCAGCAACGGATGCTGTCATGTAAACATGTTTTGCAACGGCTGTCGAACCAACGAATGAAACTGCTTTTACATCATTGTGTGTAAGCAGATGATTCACAACATCAGGCCCACCCGTCACCATGTTAAGCACACCTGATGGTAGCCCTGCTTCGTATGCAAGTTCAACTTCGCGAAGTGCACAGAGCGACACTTTTTCAGATGGTTTTAGTACGAACGTGTTTCCACATGCAACAGCCATCGGCCACATCCACAGTGGCACCATGATTGGAAAGTTAAATGGTGTAACCCCAACGCATACGCCAATTGGCACGCGTTCAAGCGAACTGTCTAATGGAATACCCTCTTCGCGTTCACGGCTGAACGAAGTCGAAACTGCAATGCGTGGAAGCGTTCGACCCATCATTAAAGATGGTGCACCGCACGCATATTCAACACAATCTATACCACGACGAACATCACCGCGGGCTTCCGCTATTGTTTTGCCGTGTTCATCGACAATCATTTGTGTGAGTTCGTCGAAATGCTGTTCAAGCAACTCCTTGTAGCGAAACAATACTTGACATCTGTCACCAACTGGTGTTTCACTCCACCCACGAAAAGCATTAGCTGATGATTGCACTGCCGCTTCCGCTGCTGCTACTTCATCCATGCCAACTTCTGCCAATACTTCGCCTGTCGCAGGGTTGATGTCCGCAAACGTAGTACTACTGCTTGGTGTTACTCTTTTTCCATCAATAAAATGTTCTACTGTATTTATCATGTTGTACAGTCTACCTTCCTTCGAGCTTTAATAATGCATTTTTTGCTTGTGAAAAAGTTGGTTGAAATTGAATTGGGACTTTAAAAGATTCAATTGCGGAGCTCCTATCTCCAAGTGCTACTTGACCCTCTGTATACCCAAACTGCGCAACAGATAAATCCAAATCTCCGTCGCCATCCAAATCACCCGCTTGCACGTCGATCACACGCCAAATATGATCGGCGATAACTCCATGTGCAAAATTTTGTTCACCATCGTTTTCAAGAATGATGACTTTTTTAGCGTGCGCAGTTGATGGCAAAATGACACCCATTGTTGTAACGAGCACGTCTAAATCTTCATCGTCATCTATATCCATAGCTTCTGCATGCGCTGGTCCATAGATATCTGAAAAAAAAGTTTGCTTTTTGCCATCTCGACTCCACGAGACTTGATGTGCAGAAACATCGCAAAGCAACAGGTCTTTCCCGCCATCTTGATCATGATCAACGATAAATGCATGCGCAATAGCTAGGCAATCTGTCTGCTTGGGAAGATTTCCCAGCAGCAACAAGTCAGACCGTTTCTTGCTAGGCACTGGTGCATTTATAGATGTATCAAAACAACCAAAGATGAAAAAACACAAGAAACCAAGAAATATTTTTTGAAACATCGGGTTTATCGTACTAAAAACGACTTTTAATTGGTTCCGAATCTAAAAAACAACACCTTTTTATACGAGTAGCCACATATTGCAGTATAATGAAGGCATCTCGGTCGCCTAGGATCGGGATCTGTGTTTTAACTAGGCATGCTTGTCACCCAGTGGGGTGGAATAAAAAAGGTTAGGTTAGAGTTATGAAATTGTATATTGGAAATTTAAGTTGGGGCACTACTACAGAAGATCTTAAGGCACACTTTGAAGCGTACGGCACTGTATCAGATGCTATCGTCATCACAGACCGTCAATCAGGTCGTTCACGCGGTTTCGGTTTTGTCACTATGGACAATAACGACGAAGCAAACAAAGCTATCGAAGAATGCGGTGGCAAAGAATTAGATGGTCGTGAAATCAAGTGTAGCGAAGCTACACCTCGTAAATCCTTCTGATTCAAGTTAATTGATTCAAAAATTAAAAGCCCTGACGCAAGTCAGGGCTTTTTTATACATGCTAGAGAAGAACAAATCTCATAGCAAAACCGTGCATACTTTTAAAAGTGTTGTGTGATCATTGTAAAAAACAAATCGCAATATTGGCTTGACATCCAACCCTTTTTAAACAAAAATACGACTGTTCATTGCGACGATCGTGCTGCGGGCGCAAGCCCGTGTATCTAGCTTTGAAACTGTATCCCCGTCGCTGTCCCGCAAGGGTATCGGCGGGGGATTGTTTTTCATGGTTTTAATCTTTGTAAGAAAATACTAAAACATTTTTTACACTAACACTACCTATCAATAAACAAACCAACACAAGGTCTATCGCCAGATTCCTCTAGGTCAGGTGGTTGTGTTATCTCAGTTGTGTTATTTTTTCGATTTAGAGAGTACATATCATCATTGCCACCATCATCAAAAAGTAAACTAAACGATGACGCACCCGACGATTCGAAGTGGTAAGAATTACTGCCCGACTCCCCTTGCGCTGGACTTGTTCCTTGGTAGGAATCTTTGCCGTCTAAATCAAGCAAGTACGCAATACCCTGCATCGCTGCCGAACCCTGCGTCATTCCATTTGCTGTATACGAATCATCCCCACTTTTATCAAGCAAGCAACCCGCTGCGATATCCCATGCCGAACCTTGGTCCGCTGCAGTCATTGCCCAATACGAATCGTCGCCAGCATCATCGATAAGTACACCAAACGCTTGGTGTACTCCAAAGCCCTGCGCATACCGGTTTCCTTGATATGAATCGTCACCAGAAAAATCTCGAAGAATCCCAAGCCCGTGGTAGTACGCACCGCCTTGACTAAATTCGCCCGCTTCATACTTGTCATCCCCTGCAACATCGCACAAAATGCCTATGCCTCCTGCTGCGTATTTGCGGTATCCAAACCCCAAACCTTGACTAAATGCACAATACACATCTGGCGTATCGTAGATAGATGGCTTTGGACCATCGGCTTTGTAGACCTCATCACCGCGCTCATCAAACACAAAACCAAAACCCCGAGGACCCCCAACTCCGATTGTTAAAAACTCACCGAAGTACTCATCGTCGCCTTCGCCTAAATCCATTACGATGCCCGCGCCGTATACACCCGCACCAATCGACCACTGCGTCCCAATGTACGAATCATTTCCACCGCGATCGACAATCATCCCCACGCCAAAACAACCAGCGCCCGTGGAAAATGTTCCTCCAACTTTGCCGTACCTATCATCACCACTTCGGTCATCAATAATCCATGTACCAAACAAACCCGCGGCTGGTCCTTGCTTCTCTGTGCCTGTATAGATGTCATTTCCGCCAAGGTCCACAACTTTTCGATTTCCAATAACAAAATCATTTGCAAAATATGTATCGTTTCCACCAAGGTCAAAGACCTGTGCAATCAAAGTCATGTCGTAGGTGTTGTCACCTTTACCGCCCACAACTCTCCAACCATCCTTGCCCATTTGACCAGCAAGAACAGGACCCGTTACGCCAGGTGGCATTGCTTTACCAAAAAATGGTTGCTTAGTAGATTCTTCAGGAATTTGAATGGTAGAAACAAGTGCATCGAAATCAACCTGCCTTGCGTAGTGAATAACTCCCAATGCCCTGTCGAGTTGTTCCTGTTGAATATAAAACGATTTGCTTGGAACAGCGAGGAACTCCATCACTTGATCAATAGACGGTCGATTATTGTAAAACAATGTGCCTTTTCTGGGTGTTGCGTCGAGTGCATTTGCTGCAATCGCTTGGATATTCGTTGGCTCGCAGTGCAACGCCATAAGTACGTCTGTCAAGTCACCTGCTATCTCTGGTAAATGAAACGGAAATCGAAATGCACCTTCAACATGACTGAGTTCGTGAAAGTCTGGTTCGGTATCTGGACGAGTTGCGATAAGATTTTCTACCTTTGAAACTTCGCCAAGCATCTCTTCTGGAATCAGCGAAGTCACAAAACAATCTTGCGATGGCTTCCACACTTTTTGGATTGATCGTTGCATTCCAATCGTACCCAATGCGTATTTTGGTTCGACAATCGCTATGACAGGGTCGTGGTCGGATGCACACCTTCCATTTTTTCGCGGTCTTAGTGTTTTGCTGCTGACAATTTCACATTTTTCATTAAGCAAAATATAATCAAGACGAGGAACTTGATTACTTCCAGTAAAATCATGGAATGTGCCGCAGTCTCTGCACTGCAATGACAATTGATAGCCAGCTTCTTCAAACACTTTATATGGTTCACTCCCAGGGGCGCAATTAAAGTCGCCCATTATGGCAACAGGCATTCTTCCTTGGCTCAGTTCTTTTGACTTTGCAACAATGAGTTTGGCGCTTTCAATTCTTGATTGTTTTCCTCTATGGTCAAAGTGCGTACTCCACAGTAACATCGATGGGCTGCTTGTACCTACCTTTCTGACTTTTACCCATGTTGCAGTTCTCTCAAGCGCAGCATCCCATCCCTTTGAAATTTCATCTGGTGTAGTTGACAGCCAAACTTGACCATCCTCAAGCCATTCAAGTTTTGAAGTGTCAATCAGTAAACCGCTGAACTCCCCTTTTGTGTTTCCACTTCGGTGTTCGCCAATCTTTTTGTAGTGGGGAAGATGTACGTCTATGTATTCGAGTTGCCCAAGTAATGCTTCTTGTATCGCAAGTGCTCCAGGGCTCACATCGCGAATCGTTTCAATCACATGATCCTTGCGAAATTCCCAACTGTTTTCACCATCGCTTGCCGTGCCATAGCGAATGTTAAATGTCATTAGTGTGAATGGTTCAGCGAAAGACATCTGGGTAGTCACAAATACAACGAGGCAAATACAAAGTTTCATTTGCTTAGTGTACTCCCAAGCACCAGATTAATTATTATCCCAGGGTTAATTAATCAGCGTAGAACTTGGTAAAAATGCCCTTAAGGCGGTCAAGGTCAGTCCATGCAAGAAGAATGCCACCGCTAACTTTTGCTATGCGTGGAAAGCCTGAGGAGCGAGACGCGGAAACTTGTGCAACTTCTTTTTTGTTTTCGATTGTTCCATCTGCATGTATTGTTGCAAGCATCACCGATGCGGTTTCGCCATTTGGCTCAAGCCATGTTACGGCTGCAGTATCTTTCGCAATAACCGCAACGTCAACGCGACCGAGAATACTGTTTGATATCTTGATAGGTGTTTCGGAAAACGCAACATAGATAGCTGTTTTACTTTCTGGAGCAGTGTACCACGCAATCGCAATCGTCGAATCATTCGCATCAACAGACGGGCCATTCACAGGACAACCAGCAATGTTCCAATTGTCAGCGTGAATAACTCTTGCTATTTTCGCAGGTCCAGTAATTACGATGTCACGAACTTCATCTTCACTTCGATCGCGATAGACAACAACTGGTTTACCATCTACAAGCACTGCATCGGTTCCACAACATTCACAAACACGGTCATCAAGCAGTTCACTCTTTTGTACTTTGTCATTAATGATGGCTGTCCGTAGTTGCATGTCTCCACCACCCTCGCCCATATGGCCATCGCCAGACATCGCACGTCCATCCAACCAAAAGGCGCGTACGCAATTCTCGCCTTCAGGAACAAGAGAAACAAAACCATGTTCTCCAAGAACACGGTCGTCGTTGAGTGTACCCATCAACGACCAAGTTACCCCGTCATCGTCGCTTCTTGCAACTGCAATATCGTACGCGTACGTTCCGGGGCCTGACTGTTGCGGCCAAGTAACAAAGAGGGTTCCATCTTTTGCAATACCTAGTTCGGGAAAGTCCGCCCAGTTTGCAAAGAAGTTGTTGCCTTGCACAACCAAGTGAGCGTCGCCCCACGCTTGCCGCTCGCCATCAAACTTCGCGCATTTCAATGCAGTAATGTTTCGTTCTGCATCGACGGGTTCAATCCAAGTCATCCATGCGCCGCTCTCATCTTCAACGAGGTTGGGAGCGATAGCATTAGCTCCATCGGGAGCAATAAGAAGAACAGAAGTAATAAACGTAGTTAAAAGCATTGTGTAAAGATATCAGACTATAAACAAATTATGGTC